>CAZFMS010000129.1:0-11184 GCA_964520125.1 uncultured Planctomycetaceae bacterium | reverse complement strand
ACCGCCAGGTCGGGCACCTGGTCGCCGTCCACGTCGCCGATCGCAACGGAACGAGGCCCGTCGCCGGCGGCGTAGTGTACCGCGGCGGCAAACGTCCCGTCACCGACCCCCAGAAGCACCGAGACGCTTCCATCATATGCTGGGGAGGATCCTTCGTTCGCCACGGCCAGGTCGGACACTTGGTCGCCATTCAGGTCGCCGATCGCTACGGAGAATAGCCCGTCGCCGACGGCATATTGTACTCCCAGGTACAGCGGGTCGCTCCCGGCGCGAACGCCTGGGAGGGCCGTCACTGACAAGACCATCGACGCCAGCATCGTAATACGGAACATGGCACATCCTCCACCGCCCGAGCAGGATCCTCCTCACCTCCGGTCCCCCATGCCCCTGCCCCGGCGAAGCGGCATAATTCGGACAAACCGAACTGTATCATAGAGTAATTGCCAAAACAATAGGGTATTCACCCGATTCTGGATACCCAACATCGCGATCTAGGCCAATCCCGCTGCCTGGTGTCCGCCGGCCCGCCCGCCCGTTCTTCGAGCCTCCCGCCGCGAACCGAAGCGCTGAGCAAGAGAGATAGGTGTGACAGCAAGAAGGCAGCCAGATGAACTCACAGGTGCCGATCACAGAACTTTGCGGGCGTTTGCGGGCGTTTGCACTTTTTTTATTGCCCGCCACACAACCGCCGCCCCCCGGGGTAAAAAAAACGCTGCCCGGCAATCCAAATTCCGGCAAATTCCGGCAAATACCACTTTTTTTCGAGGTAGGGCGCCATCATGCATGCCAGAGAAACAAATCCACCACCTGAATCTACAGCACCCGTACCCTCCTTGGGGGGCTCGGCCTGCCCGCAGAACTTCAACGACATGGTCAGTGTAATCGATACAACAGGTATTAACGGCGCAGACGGTACTGCCCGGCACCTCGCCACCCCGGCGCTCAGCACTGCCGCAGCTACTCGGGTATCCGCACCCCCCGCTCCCGGGCGACCTGCTCGGCCTTCTCATACCCCGCATCGACGTGCCGGAAGATGCCCGTCGCCGGATCGCAGGTCAGCACCCGCTCCAGCCGCTCGGCGGCCATGTCCGTGCCGTCGGCCACGCACACCATCCCCGCGTGCAGCGAGTAGCCGATCCCCACGCCGCCGCCGTGGTGCACCGACACCCAGCTCGCCCCGCAGGCCGTGTTGGCCAGAGCGTTCAGGATCGGCCAGTCGGCGATGGCGTCCGAGCCGTCCTTCATGCCTTCCGTCTCCCGGTTGGGCGAGGCCACCGACCCACAATCCAGGTGGTCCCGGCCAATGACTATTGGGGCAGATACCCTACCGCTGCGGACCAGCTCGTTGAACGCCCGGCCCGCCCGGGCCCGCTCCCCGTAGCTCAGCCAGCAGATCCGGCACGGCAACCCCTGATACTTCACCCTCTCGCCGGCCAGCTTGATCCACCGACTCAGGTGCGCGTTGTCCGGGAACAACTCCAATATGGTCTCATCCGTCGCCGCGATGTCCGCCGGATCACCGCTCAGAGCGCACCACCGGAACGGGCCTGACCCCTCGCAAAACAGCGGCCGGATGAACTCCGGCACGAAACCCGGGATGTCGAAGGCCCTCCCCACGCCGGCCTCCTTGGCCTGAGCGCGGATGTTGTTGCCATAGTCGAAGGTCACCGCCCCGGCCGCCCGCATGTCCAGCATCGCCCGAACATGCTCGGCCATCGACTCCATGGCCAGCTTCACGTACTTGTCGGGGTCGGCCTCACGGAGCGCCAGGGCCTCGGCGTACGGCATCTGATGCGGCACGTAGCCTTGCAGGGCATCATGAGCGCTGGTCTGGTCGGTCAGCAGGTCGGGCGTCACCCCGCGCCGGACCAACTCCGGAAGCACCGTCGCGGCATTGCCCAACAGCCCGACACTCCAGGCCCGGCCCTGCCGCTTGGCCGCGAGGACCTTCTCCACCGCCGCGTCAAGGTCATCGGTGGCCTCGTCGAGATACTCGGTCTGCAGCCGGCGGTCGATCCGCTGCTGATCGACCTCCACCACCAGACATGCCGCCCCCTGCATGGTCGCCGCCAACGGCTGGGCCGCGCCCATCCCCCCCAGCCCGGCGGTCAGGACCAGCCGGCCCTTCAAGTCTCCGCCAAAATCCCGCCGAGCCGCCGCCCCGAACGTCTCGTACGTCCCCTGGAGGATGCCTTGGGTGCCGATGTAGATCCAGCTTCCGGCGGTCATCTGCCCGTACATGGTCAGGCCCAGGGCCTCCAGCCGGCGGAACTCGTCCCAATTGGCCCACTTCGGCACCAGCAGGGAGTTGACGATCAGCACCCGAGGGGCCATCTCGTGGGTCCGCACCACACCCACCGCCCGCCCGCTCTGCACCAGCAAGGTTTCGTCGTTGCCCAGGCCCCGCAGGGCCCCCACGATCCGGTCGAAATCGGCCCAACTCCTGGCCGCCTTGCCGGTCCCCCCGTAGACGATCAGCTCGTCGGGCTTCTCGGCGACCTCCGGGTCCAGGTTGTTGTGGATCATCCGCAGGGCCGCCTCCTGATGCCAGCCCCGGCAAGAGATCTCCGAGCCCCGGGGAGCATGCACGACGCGTGGTCCAGCCCCAGATGCCTTCATAGAGGTGCCCATGGTGGCTCTCCTGTCAAACACTTGTAGTATACCTAATTGAATGTATCCCCTGTGGGCCGGAAGGCAAAGGCCGGCCCGCCGGCCGAGGCAGGCTGCCAAATTGGTCTCTCCGCGGCCGGGGGGCAAGTGGTCAAGTTGTGTCGCAAAGGGGGGCAGCATGCCGGGAACTCGAAGAAGGCAGTCGTATTCCTGGCAAATTGTTTGTATCCCCGACGAAGATGTGGTAGTCTACGTGGTTTCGTGCTGATGCGGAAGCATGCCGGATGAAGCTGACTGACTGTTTATCACTCCCGCTGGTCAAAGTTCCCCTTGAAGCCAAGGACAAGACCGAGGCCATCACCGAACTCGTCGACTTGGTGGCTGATCAGGGGCTGACCAAGACTCGTGATCTGTTGCTCGAGGCGGTCCTGGAGCGCGAGGCTCAGCGCACCACCGGCATCGGCCGCGGCTTCGCGATTCCTCACGCCAAGTGCGATGCCACCGACCGCCTGGTCATTGCCTTCGGCCGTGCGGCAGAGCCGATCGACTTCGCCGCCGTGGACGGACAACCGGTCAGCCTCGTCGCCCTCCTGGCCAGCCCGACCAACGCAACCAGCTCGCACATCCAGGCCCTGGCTAAACTGGGCCGGCTGGTGACCAACGGCGCCGTCCTCGAAGGGTTGCTCTCGGCCAAGACGGCCGAAGAGTTTTACAACATCATCGCCGAGAACGAATCCGAATCCTGAAATCCCCCAACGGAAATATCCACGAGTTCGGAGCCCGCCTGGTCCCGCCCCTATGGTCTGCTTGGTAGGCGGTCCTCGGCTGAATTGCTACAATCTGATTCGTGGCCGAAGAACACATATTCCCCAAGCTGCGGCCGGTGGAGGTTCACCCTTCGGATACCCACTACCGTGCTTACGATGTGACCGATCCGGGCGGCATCGCCGGCGGGAGGTTGACGTTATCGGCGGCGGCAACGTTCGTCATCTCCAAGATGGACGGGCACCACCGCCGGGTGGACATCCAGGCGGAGTTCATGCGCCGCCACGGCACGCTGCTGTTCTCCGACGACTTGGACCAGTTGATCGAGCAGTTGGAGCAGGCCCGGTTCCTGGGCGGCCCTTCCTTCGAAGCCCACATGGCCGAGTTGACCCGGCAGTATCGCCAGGCTCCCTCGCGGCCGCTTCGTGATGCCGACTCGTTGGGGGCCAAGGCCGATCAGCTCGGCCCGTTCTTCGACTCCTTGCTCGGGGCGGCGGAAGGTGCGGCGCAAGAGCTGGACGGCCGGGTGGTCGGGCTGGTGGCTCCTCACTTGGACTATGGCCGCGGCGGGCCGTGCTATGCGGCCGCCTATCGCGGCCTGGCGAAGCGCACGCCGGCGACGCGTTTCGTCATTCTGAGCACTAACCATTTCGGCCGGTCCCGGGCGGTGGTCGGCACGCGGAAGGACTTCGAGACTCCGCTGGGCGTCGCGGGGCACGACGCCGAGTTCATGCGGCGGCTCGACGAGCGTTGCGGGATGGACCTGTGCGAAATGGAGTATGACCACGCCCGGGAGCACTCGATCGAATTGCAGGTCCTGTTGCTGCAGCACGTGCTGGCCGATCGGCCTTTCGTCATTGTGCCGTTCTTGTGTCCCGATCCCTGCGGCCCGACCGGCACGGCCCCGAGTGACGGCCGCGGCGTCGATCTCGATGATTTCATTACCGCCCTGCGGGCCGAGATCGACGCGGACGACACGCCTACCTGCCTGATCGCCGGCGCCGACCTGAGCCACGTCGGCCGGTTCTTCCAGGATCCGCGGGACCTCGACGCCGAGCGTCTGCGGTCGGTGGAAGACTCCGACCGCCGGGCCCTGGAACACGTGGTCAACTCCGCCCCCGAGTCCTTTCGGTCGTGCGTCGCGAAGACCGGCAACGCCACCGACATTTGCAGCGTAGGTTGCATCTACTCCCTGTCCAAGGTGCTAAGAGATCGGGCCCGCCCCCGGCTGCTGTGCTACCACCAGGCGGTCACCAAAGAAGCCGAGAACTGCGTCACCTGCGCGGCGATGGAGTTTAGGTCGTAGCGCGGGTCCTGTAGCTATGTCTCCGACGCAGAGTTCCCGTCCTCCCCGATCCAAATCGTGCTTGGTTCGTCCGGAGCCGCGGCTGGACCTGTCTACTGCACTAAATCAGCGTGGTTCCGGCTTAGCCACTCTTTGACACTTGGCAGGAGTTTCTTGGCTAGGGTGAGAAGCTGGTCAGCGTCTTGATGTTGGGTTACATCAGTTTGCTCGTACACCGCTTTGTGTCTTGATCGTCGGCATCGGTCAAGGTAGTCCACCTCTTTGGACCAATCGCCATCCAGCGTGAATCGCAGAGATTCCAAGGTGCGTTCGTGTTGACGACCTCCTTTGGGGACTGCATACCCCTCCGCATGCAAAGCCACCTGGCAGAGCATGCGCACGGCGTTGTAGGCGTGAGAGAATCTCCCGTCGACGCTGATCCCTTCGAGGGCGGCGTCCTCGATCTCTCGCTCCGCTATGGCCAAGAGGTTTGCGGTCTCTTGCGCGGTCTCTTGCCGTGGTGCTTGAACCTTTATGATCCACGCGTTATCCAGCCATTGCTGCAAGCTCATCGCAGCCTCCTTCAACGAAGATCTTCTTGCCTTTTGCGACTTGCACGACGAAGGGATTCCGTTCCTTATTGCGTTTTCGCCATTCGTCTTCTGAGTAGATCACGGCGTTTATCTGGCGATCGAGTTCTCGTTCCGCCTTCTTCAACCCTGGGGTTAATTCCCTCAAGGACAGGTCACCTATGACCATGAGATCGATGTCGCTTTCAGAGCACTGTCTGCTACTGGCGTACGATCCGAAGATGAAGGCGACCTGGAGACAGTCTCGGTTGTCCTTCAGCGCCCGCCCAATTCGCGCTTCCAGCGGAACACCCAGCCGACGCAGCTCACGGGCGTCAACCAAGGCGCGAAGAGCATGCAGGGCGTGTGGGCAAGGTTCCTTCAGGGAAACCAAGACATGCTCTATTATCTCGATCGGTAAATCAGCCCATGGCACCCTGCCGTCGGCAACGTATTCCGCGAGATCTTGGGCAGCCACACCGGCAAAACGGTCGGCCGAAGATTGTGAGAGGCTGTCCTTGAGGAAGTCCATCGCCTCCGGCAACGACGGGATCACGTCCTGGAGTGCCCGCAGACAGGCCACACGAAGGCTGGCCGGTTCAGTGGTGTTCTTCATAATGCCCAGCAGCGACGCTTTGACCTCTTCGTGAACTGAGGCACATTCCGACAAGCCGCTGGACGCACCTTCTCGAATTACGGTCTCCGCGTCCGAAGTAAGGATCGATCCCAGTTTTAGGCGGACGGCCTTGTCGAGTGTAGCAACATGCCCCAGGGCCTCAGCGCATGCCCTCTGAACTCGCGTGTCGTCAGCCTGGTCGAGGAATTGCAAGAGCTTCCGCTTGACTTCCTCGTGGGTTGCTGCATCTTCAAGAGCGACAGCAATGGCCTCCCGAACCCGAGGCGTGGCTTCGGTGTCAAGGGCCCTCAGCAGACCGCGCCTTACTTTGGCCCGACTCCGTGCGAATCGTCCCAGTTCCTCCGCGCAGGATGCGCGAACGGCCTCAGAAGGATCAGAATCCAATTGCCCCAGGACTTCCTTGCTCCAGGCTTCATCGTATTCCGGCGGGACCTCTGCAACAATGAGAGATAGGGCCCCACGCTTTAGCTCTAGGATGCGCTTCGGTCGTTCGACTTTGTCCATGTCGGAGTCAGCCTCGTCCGAATCTGGAGGATCATCCAGGGACTTCAAGAGCCGCACACCTAGCTCAAGAGATTCGCAATCGCGCTCGTCGAGGTTTTTCTTGGCAATACGCAGAATGCTCTGGATGGCTTCATCAGCGAAATCTCGCAGGCGCGTGGATCGCAATTGCCAGAGGTGTTTCATGGCAACGATGGGTAGCGCCAACCACTTTGTGCCTCCCAATTCGGCGGTTTCCCTGCCAATATCGCTGAGCAGGCTATGCTCGTAAAGGGGTGCTCCGTCGGCCAGGCAGGCGAGAACGGTTAGTAATCCTCTACGCAGGAATCTTCCAGTTGGATCCGGATCAGCCAGGATCATTCGCAGCAACTGGGGAACTTGTCGTCTATCCAATTGCGCCGACACCAGGCGCACCACCTCATGCCAGCGAGGGTGATAGAGGAAATCCTGTAGCGAGTCTAGCGGCTTATCCTCCGCCAGAATCGCGCGAGCGGCGAAGTGCTCTTGGAATGCCAGGTGAGAAAAGCCGAACTTGTCGGGTCCTTGCTCCGTGAAGACTCCGGATCGGGCTTGCAGGCTCCAAATCAGCGAGTCCGCCTCGGCCCTGGCTTCCTTTGGAGACCGACCCAATTGCTCCCGCAGGACTTGGGCGATGTGATCCGCAACCCACCACCTCGAAACCAAGGTCAAGTCTTGCCGCTGCATCTCCAGCGCTAGGGACTCCAGAATCCACAGAATTTCGCGATCATCAAGATCGAGGGACTTATCCGGTGAGCCCGGCATAGCGGCCCGTTTCCTCTGGTGCCAGGAGAACAGGAAGGCCTCCGTGGCCTTCTCGTACAGTTGCCAGCGCCGTTGAGGAAGGGTGGCGCCGGCCTCATGCAGCAGACAGAGAATGGTCAGCATCATGGGGTTGCCGGCGAGCAACCGGACACCGCTATGATCTAGAATGGCGTGGCGCAAAGCCTCCATCTTCTCTTGGCAGGTCCCGCACTCGTGCTCTGAACGGTGACCATGCCGAAACGCGCACCATTCCAACGCGAAGTCCCTGATGGATGCCACACTCAAGTCCTCTACGCTGTAGGCGTCGAGTTTCACCCCCAGCTTCGGAGCCTCGAAGCCTATTGGCCGCGAGGTGATCAGAAGGTGCGTTTCCGGATATGTCCGAGTGAATACCCGGATTCGTTCGAGGAGGTTCCCTTGCAGGTCCGGGTCAGGGATTTCGTCCAGGCCGTCAAGCAGCAACAAGAGTTCGCCCTTGCCGGCGCGCCCCTCGAGCCAGGCTGTCGTGGCCCCGGCCTCGTCATTGTCGCCAAGTTCGGACAAGGCGGCACTGAACAGGTCGGTCTGCTCGTCGACTTGAATCTGCTTGGCCCACATGCCCAAGCGGACGAACACGGGGATCAACCGCTCGGCCGGATAGGAATGATCGGCATGGCATCCTTTTGAATAGGCCCAGGCCGCATGTCGCAAAGCGGTCGTCTTGCCCGAGCCCGGACGACCGATCAGAGCCGCACATTGCGATCGGGCGAGGACGCTGGACAACAGGAAAGGTTTTCGTCGCTGCCGTTGGTCGTCCGCTCGCGGTTCATCAACTCGGCGATCTTGGACCGAAAGCGGAACGAACCCGCGATCCATCGGCATCGGAGCGCCTTGACTCACGATGCCCAGGCCCGTGAAGTCCAGTAGCCGATGCTGCTCCTCGACACGTGCGAGATACGCCGTCTGCAAGCTGTCCTTGTCGAGGCTGCCATCGGGTAGCCCGAAGGCCGCCGTGAGCTTCCGCGCTGTTTCCGGACGTACTTGTGCCGAGTTCCCCGTCAGGAGCTTGATCAGGGTGGGGCGTGACAGATTCGCGGTCTTGGCCAGTTCAGTCTGGGACATCTTCCGCTCTGAGATCAGCGTCCGAAGTTTGACAACATCAAGAACCATGCAATCTCCCTACCGATAGGCTTACATCATGTAATGCACGTTTCTATCTTAGTGCGCATAGTGTGTCAAGTCAATATTGTTGCTTAAATTCACATATCTTACTGTGACGCACTCTGAATTGCGTAACTGCGGATGGGACAATAGGTTATGGCAGTAGATCAAAACTGGGATCACATGCCTGTTTTAGGAATCAGCCTCTGTTGAGTGAGACCACGGTCTGTTTGGAGACGGGAGAGGACCTTCTCATTCACCTAGCCGCCGACTGGTAGCCTGGCGGTGGCGACGCCCGCCTGATCAATGTCCGCAGATCGCCGAGAGCGGACGCGCGTGAGCTGGGTGCTGAGGGCGGAGAGGTGACAGACTCGGTGGCTAGCGGAGGGTTTTGGAGATGGTGAAGATGGGTAGGAGGAGGGCGATGACCAGGCCGCCTACTATTACGCCGAGGAACATGACGATGGCGGGTTCGATCATGCTGATCATGGTCTTGATGGCTATGTTGAGTTCGGCATCGCAGTATTTGGCGATGCGTTCCATGACCGAGCCGAGTCGGCCGCTACGTTCGCCGGCGTTGAGCATTTTGTTGACCGCCTTGGGCACCTGCGGGTAGTCGGCCAGGGCTTCGGAGATTTGTTGGCCGGTCTCCAGGCGCTCCTGGACGGTCTGCCACATCTGTTGGTAGGCCAGGCTGCCGCAGGACTCGGCGGCCAGGCGGACGCCGTCGAGCATGGAGACTCCTGATTGGATCATGGTTCCCAGGGTGTGGAGGCTGCGGGCCAGGTAGGTTTTGTGGAGCAGGGGCCCGATGAGGGGGAGCCAGAGCTTGAGGGCATCGATCTTGCTTCGGCCGGCGGGCTTGCGGAAATAGAGGACCAGCCCCACCACGGCAAGGACCAGGACGCCTCCGGCATAGAGGCCGTAGGAGACCAGGGCGTCGCTGAAGGCCATGAGATACCTGGTGATGACGGGCAGGGAGTCTTCCTTGCCGGCGTAGATGGCGGCGAACTTGGGCAGGACGAAGGTCATGAGGAAGATGGCGACGCCGACGGCGAAGACCAGCATGACGATGGGATAGGTGATGGCCCCTTTGATCTTCTTGAGCATATCGCGTTGGCTTTCGAGGTGCAGGGAGAGGCGTTCCAGCATCATGCCCAT
The DNA here is from genome assembly GCA_964520125.1 of uncultured Planctomycetaceae bacterium. GTDB lineage: Bacteria > Planctomycetota > Phycisphaerae > UBA1845 > UTPLA1 > JAFGQA01. The sequence goes on along the minus strand of CAZFMS010000129.1, from coordinate 1,733 downwards.
CTTTCCGGAGGCCTCGGAGGCCTTGATGAGGCTGACGTAGATGGGGGGGAAGACGGTGGGATAGTCGGCCAGGGCGGCGGAGAATTCGGTTCCGGCGTTGACCTTCTCGATGACCCCGTCGAGGGCCCGGGCAAACCTGGGGGAGTTGCCATCGTGGGTGCAGGCGTCCAGGGCCTCGGCGAGTGATACGCCGGTCTCGACCATGACGGCCAATTGATTGGTGAAGAAGATCAAGTCGTCGGGCCGGAACTTGTCGCCGAACATCTGGACCGGCTTGGCAGGGGCGGCCGACTTGAACTTGACGGCCGGGCCGCGTCCGCCCTGGGGGGCGATGCTGACCGGGAATTTGCCTTCGCTGCGCAGGACCCGGGCGGCCTCCGCTTCGGAGAGGGCGGCCACCACGCCCTCGACCTGGGCTCCGGAATCATCACGAGCAACGTAAGCGTAGGCGGCCACGTCGGGTTTCTCCTAGCAGACCGGATTACCGTTCCAGGGAAGCTCGATGGGGGCGGCCTGGCCGGTCGGCGGGTGGGGGAGGAGGGTCAGGCCCGCGAGACCGGGCTGTTCGATCAACTTCTCCAGCCGCAGTGGATCGGCCGCGGCGGCGCCGGCCTCGTGGGGGTCGATGCGTCCGGCCTTGACCAGGGCGGCGAGCGACTGTTCCAGGGTGTGCATCTCGTGGCGCATGCCGGTTTCCATCATCGAGTAGATCAGGTGGGTTTCGTTGTCTCGGATGGCCCGGCGGACGGCGGAGGTGGCGAAGAGCAGCTCGGTGGCGGGGGTCAGCGAGTCGTCGCTACGATCCCGTAGTAGTCTCTGGCATAGGACGGCCCGTAGGGAGGCGGCCAACTGGGTTCTGATCTGGGGCTGCTGGCCGGCGGGGAACACGTCGACGATCCTGGCGAGGGTCTGGGCGGCGCTGGAGGTGTGCAGGCTGGCCAGGACCAGGTGTCCGGTCTCGGCGGCGGTCAGGGCGGTGGCTATGGTTTCGAGGTCGCGCATTTCACCGATCAGGATGACGTCGGGTCGTTGGCGGAGCACGTGTCGCAGCGCCGAGGCGAAGGAAGGGCTGTCCTCCCCGATTTGTCGTTGTTCGATCAGGCAGGTTCCGTGCTGGAAGACGAATTCGATGGGATCCTCGATGGTGATGACGTGGGCATCGCGGGTGCGATTGAGGTGTTCGATGATCGCCGCCAAGGTGGTGCTCTTGCCCTGCCCGGTGCAGCCGGTGACCAGAACCAGGCCGTTGGGGTAGTCGGCGAAGCGCAGGACCTGGGGGGGGAGGCCGAGCTGCTCGAAGGGCGGTACGCGGGTCGGAATGGCCCGGAAGGCGGCGGCCAGGGTCCCTTGCTGGTAATGGACATTGACTCGATATCTGCCGACGTCCGGGAGCTGGAAGCCGAAGTCCAGGTCGCGGTCTTGGTAGATGGCCGTCCGCTGGGCGTCGGTCAGGATGGACTCCAGGCAGGCGTTTACCTCCTCGGCGCTCAGGGCTTGACTGCCCAGGGGGATCCACTGCCCGCATACGTAGACGGTGGGTGGGGCGCCGGCAATGAGCAGCAAGTCGCTGGCCCGGCGGCGGGCGGCATCGGCCAAGTAGCCGGCCAGCAGGTCGCTACTCTTGGTGGTGGGCGGTTGGCAGAGCAACGCGGATTCTTCAGGTTGCACAGACACGGAAGACCTCCTCGGCAGTGGTGATGCCGGTACGGACTTTTTCCATTCCATCGCGATAC
>CAZFMS010000128.1:0-11199 GCA_964520125.1 uncultured Planctomycetaceae bacterium | reverse complement strand
CGGCCTGGTGACCGCCCTGTTGGCCCCCTGACCGGCGGTCGGCCTGGGAAGGCCGCCTTAGCTGAGTCGAATCGAGTCGAGTGCTGGACCGGTCAGCCAGCCAGGTCGATGTGTTGGCCCTTACCGGCTTCCTGGATCTTGCTCATATTCTCGACCATCTGGGCAACCAGATCGCCGACCTGCCGTTCCTGCTGCTGGGCGAGTTTCAACGCCTGAACGGCCACCGCGGTGCCCGCCATCTCCTGCGCCAGAGCCGCCGAGACTGCACTGATTTCACTCATCGCCGTCCTCCCGGATGCATTGTCCGGTCAAACCACCGGGCCCCATCTCAGACCGGCCCCGATCATCGATAGTCCCCGCGGGCTCGAGCCGGCCGACCTGTCCGTATCGCCCGATACCACGGCATCACTTAGCAAAGTACGACACATAGTTGGGGCCGAGAATGGACAGAATCGCCTGCTCGCCGGCAAAGGAATACCGCCCCCGATCAAGGGCCGCCGCAGTTTGAAGATCGTAGATCGGACGTTGCCCGACACCTGTTTGATTGAGCCACACCGGACCTCGAGTCGGGAATAGCCCCCCCCTACCCTCTTGGACGTCCTGGCACAGGCGGATTCTCCTCGCAGCGCGGCAGGCCAATCGTGGATCGCGTTCAGCATCGTACGGACGGCTGGACGAGCCTGACTGTTGACGCCCTTGAAGAGGCGATCGGCTAGTCCGTTGGCCCAAAGTCGAACGTATCTTGGCCATCAGGCTTCTTCTTGGCCACTCGCCGCCAGATATCCGCTCCCAAGTGGTGTCTCGAGCAGAATACCAACTGATAAATAGGTGAACCTCTGGAGTAGATCCGTTCATGATCAAGGAACCTGTACCCAAGCAAACGAAGCTGTTTCTCGTACAGCTTCCTGAGTTGTTCAGCATATGACGGCCTGGGCATGGCCTTGAAGATAGCTCGCCAATCTGCATTGGGGCCCAGGACCCTATCGAGATTTGACCTGCGGTCATCGTGGTAGTTCATCTTCCAGTTGCGTAGAGCATCGAGACGATCTGGGAAGTAAACAACGAGATCACACCGCCTCTCGGCCAACACTCTCACCGTCTCATAGTCAAGGTGGAGGCCGTATGGATCTAGGAAAGCCAACGAGAGGCTTCCCCGAGGAATTTCAGCGACGATGTCATGGACTCGCTCGTTGGCGTCGCCTGGCACGAGTTGCAGCTTGCCGGTGAAATCCACCGCCTCCAGCCTTCGCTTCAATGCCGTGAACATGTCCGGCCTCTCTTCGCAGAGGTGGAGGACGTCGAAAGGTGGATCGGTGTGAGCAGCTATGAGCGGTGAACCCCAGTCCAGCCGCCCCGATTCCTTCAAGCGCGCCATACCCGCGCCGGCGAAGAGATCGATGTAGTGAAGGCTGTCCCATTGCTTGTTTCTCATCGCTGTGGTAAAGGCCTTAATGTAGCGAGATAGGAAGTGGTGTTTGTCAAAGTAGTGTTCGCCCACCGAGGGGGTCAAGAGGCCATCATCTTCTGGAGTGGGCATCTCAGACCGTGACACGCTTCCTCTCCTCGGGCCGTGCTTGATAGGGCATCTCGTCCCACGTACGGTCGTGAAGCACCCTCCCGGTTCTCTTCTTATTCGGGCCTCCCCACTGTTTGAAGAAGAACGGCACGCCTTGAGCAACACAACGGTCCCGGAGTTGGATCACCCAAGGCGTTTCCATCGGCCGAGCCCCGGGGCCCGATTCGCCACCGACGATGACCCAGTGAATCCCCCTGAGTGACACGCGCGGGATTCGCCCGAGCAGAGGCTCGAAGGAAATAAACCGAATCCCGGCCGGGATCTTGCGAAGGATGGAGATTCGATGGATGTATAAGGCGCTCTCAACGCTCGTACCCATCCAGACATTAGGCGGCCAGGGAAGGTCGCCGGAATGCTCCAGGGCTATCTCGGGGCGCTTGGTGAGGACTTGAAACTGATGTTGTGAGGCCTCTTCCATGACTGCGAAGACTTTCCGGATGAACGTCAGGGGTACATCTTCGTGGAAGAGGTCGCTCATGGAATTGACGAAGATGAGGCGGGGCTTCTTCCACTTCAGTGGCAACTCCAACGCATCGGGCTGAAGGGTCAATCGGAAACCGTTGCGATACTGCAGCGTACCCATCGCTTGCAGTCGCTTGGCCATGCGCTCGGCATAGCAGTTCTTGCAGCCTGAACTGATCTTGGTACAGCCGGTGACCGGGTTCCAAGAACCATTGGTCCATTCAATTGAAGATTGCTGGGCCATGATCTCCTTACCCTAAATTATACCTAATATCGACTCTCGATGCAAGGCCTTCTCTCTGAGAACTGTATCGACCTCCTGTTATACAAAACCGAAGTGTCAGCTGCGGGAATGTTCGCCTAACGCCGATCCCGCCTTACTTCGGGTAGGCCCTGCCCGCCGTTGCCGGGTGGCAATATCGTGCGCGGGCGCCTGTGGGCGGCCATCCTCACGGAGCCCTCGTGCTCTTGGCCACCCGGCCGCCGGTGGCGAACTCGGGGGCGTCTCGGACGCAGGTGCTGAGGATGGCCAGGGATTGCAGGAAGGCCCGCCAGCCGGTGCGTTTCAGTTCCGCCGGGGCCCCGCCGACATCGGGGAAGCCGTTCTCGTCGGAGGAGACGCTTTCCCAGTTGCCAAACAGCCGGCCCCAATCGCTCTCCAGCACGTCGTGCATCATCCTCTTCGCCCGCCGGGGATACCAGAAGCTGTCGTGATAGACCACGCTGGCGATGTAGGCCCACGGGGCCAGGATGGTCTTCAGCGTCCACTCCAGCGGCACCTTGAGCGGGCCCCAGTAGATCCGGTGCTGCATCTTCGAGGCGAAGGTCATCTTGGCAAACGGCCCCACAAAGTGCCAGTTCTCCCGGGCTGCGTCGACGTCCCCGACGATCTCGATCTTGCCCGGATCGCCGCAGCCCAGGCCCAGGTCGTGGGCCATCTTTATGAACTTGATCGAAAGCGGGTCAAACCCCATGAGCTTGGCCGCCACCGCATCGATGGCCACCTGATCGGCGCTGGCCAGCAGGACGTTCTTGACTTGTGGGATCATGCACCGCGGGCCCGGGCCGTCGCCGACAAAGGTCCCGTCCATGACCGCGAAGACCCCCCGGTGGATCTTCTTCTGGATCATCAGCAGATCGACCAGCGTCTCGTGGATGACCGGGTGCGTCCAGTGTCGCCGCTCGTTGAGCAGGCCCCCAAAGGCGTTTTTCATCGCCCCGGTCGTGGTCGTAAAGACGTGGGTCTTGATCGTGGGAAGATGGATGATGTTCTCGCCGATGAACCGCTTGGGAACGTGAAAACCCTTTGGATAGACGTCGTTCAAGCAGAGGAATCTGTCGCACAGGTCGCCCACTGCGTCGCGAATGTGGATCCAGTCCTCGCCCTCGTAGAGGTGGACGTTCCGCACGCCGTGGGCCTCAGTCACGTTGATCTGCTTGTTCTCCCGTTCGCCCAGGTGGGCGTCGATCACCACCGTCCGATTGTGGCAGCCGTGGATCAGCTCGGGGTCATAGCCGTCGGCTTTCAGGGCCCGGATCACCCCGTCGAGCTGCCACGGGGTGGTCGAGCAGCCGGGGAAGAAGAAATGCCAACTGATGTTGATCTTCAGGGCGGTGTCGGCGTCCCGGGCGACGACCGATTGGTAGTCGGCCAGGTTCATCAGGCGGTGATAGTCGGCCAGCACGGTGGCCGGCTTGGTCCGCAGGATCGCTACTTTCGTAATAGCCATCATGTCTCCTAATCAGACGCGCGGCACGCGGGTTCGATCGACGGAATCCGGCATCCGTTCCGGCCGGCCGGGTGACAGATTGTTCAGCGTCCAACTGTAGTTGTTACGATTCAATCCGGCAACCGTTCGGCCGCATCCTCGCCCGATGGAGTTCGTTCCGACCCGTCATATGATGATCATTGGCGCGCTACAGGCCGCCTGATGCGCGGCCGCCCTTGGCCGGGGATCCTCAGGAATGGTCTATCAGGATTGCATCGAGATCTACCGCGGCCGTACGGTCGTCCATGGTCACGGGCATCTGCAGGTGCCTGGTACGGCGTCTCATCGGTTGTCGCGGCAAACAGACGTCGAGGTTAACGACGCTGCGCCTCGTGGGAGTGACTCCCGGCCCTAGTCGCCCTTGATCCGCTCGATGGCTTGGGTCGTGGCGGTCTTTACCTTCTCGACCGCCTGGGTGGTGGCCGTCTTGGCCTTGTCTACATAGGGCTTGGCCTTGTCCCGGACTTCCCCGGCCTTCTCCTTGGCCTTCTCTTTCAACTCGCCGGCTTTCTCCTTGCCCTGTTCGTAGGCCTGCTTGGCCTTCTCGACGCCCTTCTCCACGTACGGCTCGACGGTCTCCTTGATATCCTCGGCCTTCTGGGTGGCCGCTTGCTTGGCCGCGCTGACCTTCCGGGCGGCGTCCTTCTTGGTCTTCTCCACCTGGGCGGGGTCGCAACTGGCCGTGACCACCAAGACAACCCAGGCCAGTGAAAGACAAACGATCGTACGCATTGGTTTATCTCCTTCCCATGATCGAGCAAACCCGTAGCCGCCTCGGCGATCACCCGCCCAGCAAAAACCCAATCCCGCTTCCCAGGAGGGTGACCACGGACGCATCATACATCACCGCCAACCCAGAATACAGAACCGCCGCCCGCCAGATCGTGGGGGGCTCGCCTCAGCAATCATCGGCACCAGGGCTTGTTTGACGGCTCGACCGGCCGATCCTCTGCCGGCTCCGGGAGGATCCTCCAGCCTCGGCTCTGGGCCGTTTGGCGCCTGCCGCCGGTGCAAGGCAGCCCCCAATAGCCTAGACTGTCCTCGGGGTCCGCGGGTCGGATCCCGCCTGGTGTCCGGCACCTCCCTCAGGAGGCCTCATGACCATCCTGACTCACTGCCCAAGCTGCCGACAGCCCGCCAGGGTCCCCCACGACGCCGCGGGCCGGACGGTGCGCTGCACTAGCTGCCGGGCCACCTTCGTTCTCCCCCCCGGAACCGCCGAGCTTGCCCTCGAGTGGGGCCCAACCGGGGCCGGCCGCCAGTTCCCCCTGAGCCCCGACCAGACCATCACCATAGGGCGAACCGAGCAAAGTACCATCAGCCTGCCCGGCCCCCTGGTTTCGCGGGACCACGCCACCTTGGATTGGGTGGGTACCGAATGGCGGCTCCGCGACGCGGGCAGCACGAACGGCACCTTTGTAAACGGCCAACGGGTAAAAGACATCGGGCTGACCGACGGCAGTCGCATCATCTTGGGGGATTTCGCCCTCCGCCTGGCCGTCGCGGCGCCCGGCCCGACTGATCTGGATGAGGCTCTCGACGCCTTGGCCGTAGAAGAGACCAAGTCGGGTATCCGCCCGGTGGTCGCCCAACGGCCCACCCGCTATGGACCGGTCCTTCGCCCTGGAGACACCGCCTGCGGCCCGGTCCCCCTGGAAGCGCCGACTGAAAAAAGAGCAACTACCCCACTGCCGGGATCGCCTGGACTCCTCCGGCGCCGGCCGGTCGTCGTCATCCTGGCGGCGTTCGTGATTGTCGTAATCGCCCTATTGGTTGTCCTGGCGATTTGACAGGGCTGTCTCAGATCCAGGGCTCTGGGGCCCAGCCCCATTGGCCGAGCCGGTCTTCGGTCGGGCCGCCGACTTGAGCTTGTCGGCCTCAATCTTGAAGTGGGCATCGGTCAGCACTACATGGGTGTTCAGTTGTCCATAGGTATACAGCGCGTCCAGGGTGGCCTCGGTTCGCTCGGGCTTGCCCGGCAACCACAGGTAGGTGGCCACCGGCAAGAGGCTTTGGGTGTGGATGTACAAGTCCTGGAGCTTGTTGGAGAACTCGTCGTTCGGAGGATAGCGCAACTCGATATGAAAGCACGGCTCCTTGGCCGGGCCGATCTCCGTCGGCGGCAGGAGCTTGATAGCCACCTCGCCTTGGCGTCCGGCCTTCTCGATGCGCGCCAGGGTCCTTTCCATCATCCGCCGCGGACCGAAATCGGTGATCGGGTTGCGCGTCTTGCCCCAGATCACGCCCAGTTCCGGGGCGTACCGGCTCACGCTGGGTGGCAGACCGAACCAACCCCGGCGAGGCAGCAGCAGAATCTTGTTGTCGTCCCGGCCGTCAACGTAGACACATTGCAAGTACTCGCTGTCCTCGTCCTCCCAGGTGAAACGCACGCTGAAGCTCTCGTCGCGATACTCGGCGAAGATATTCTCCAGGGGCTTCAGCTCCGAGAGCAATCCGAACCGCAGACGCTCCTGACGCTGGAATCGTGTGGTGAAGTAGCGCAGCTCCTTGGTTCGGGTCAGCGTCTCCCGAAGGAAGGCCATGGGGTCCGCCTGAATCCCCTTCCTGGCCTCGTCCAGACCTCGCACCTCGAGCCCTTGGGAAGGCATCGCCACCGTCGGCTTAGGGCCACACCCGGCATTGGCCAGCACCACGATCGCCACTGCCAAGCAGGACCACCGACCTGAGTAACGCCTGTTCACCCTTAATCTGTTCAACCCATACTCCCTGATTCCAATCCCGGATGCGGGCGGGTGTCCTGGCCGTGCTACACCCGTTCCAGGCTCTCGCCTGACCACACACCAGCACACCAACCCGGCCATCGCTCGCTAGTAGTACACGGTTCGAGTTCGATGATGGTTCACCACCATATCATCGGCGTCGCGGGCCAACCGCCACAAGTAGCCGTCAATCTGCCAGGCGGGGACCGGTTTGCCGGCCGCCGACGCCGCTTCGCGCATCCGCTCGACCGCCTGAATGCTCCCCGCCCTCAGCTCGACCTCCTCCTCGGAGTCCTTGGCAATCTCCTCCTGGCCCTCGATCAACGAGGCCAGTTCCGGCCTCAGCCGCAGGATACCCAAATGACGCAGGGCCTGAGGCACGCGGTAGTCGGCAAACGCGGTCAACTCCTCCAGACCGCTCAGACCGCCACACTCCTGCGCCTGCCAGGCCAAATCCAGATCCAGCGCGCAAATCTGGGCCCGCTTCATGAAATAGACCGGCTGGGAATGATAACTGCTTACGTCCCGGAAAGAATCAAAGTTGGTCATCAGCAGGACCGCCAGCGGCCACGCTCGATGATTCACCGACTCGACCGCCTGGAGGAATTGACCGTCGAATCGATCGATCAAGGTCCGGCCCGTCTCGCGGACGATCCGTTCACGCTCTTCCATCATCAGCAGTTGACCGTTGCCGCTGAGGACCTGTCGAATCTCCTCGCTGGGAGCCCTGACCCAGTACTCCGCCTCGGCCCACTCCGCTCCGTACCGCGCCGCCAACATCAGCGAAACGAACATGGCCTCGAACCGCCGGTAGGTCTGGCCGCGCCATTCGATACTGATCGGATCGGGCGACCAGAAACAGAAATTCAAAGAGTCGATCAGCAGCACCAGGTTCGCCAGACCGGCCCGGGAACCCGGCAGGTGGGCCAGCAGATCATGTCCGGAGGGAACCAATGCCGACCGGGGCACCGCCTCCGCCCAGCGGGCAATCGCCTCGTCGTCAACGGACAGATGCTTCGCCCGCTCGACCACCGGCCGCGTTGTCTCCAGAATCAACATGGACCAGGATGCTAGTCACCAACAACTGGGCCGGCAAGCGCCAGGCCAATCCCCGGCCCATCCGGCTCCTCTCCAGCGCTGCAGGAAGATGCTCGAGCTGCATTCTGCGTCCCGCGGCCGGGGCGAAAGGTCACCCGGCCACACATCTTCAGAAACAATCAAAGGAGCCTACTGTGGCACCGGCGTCTCGCCGGTGTCTTACCCCCGACCACTAAACCGTGCCCCAGTAAGATATGGAAAAGACCCTTAATCGCCGAAGCAGGTGCCGACCGACCGGGCCGCCTTGATCAACTCGTTGTCCGGCTCGACCAGGCGCTGCTGGTCGGCAACCTCCTCGATCGGCACGCTGGTCAGCGCACCTTGCTGCACGACCACCAAGCGGTTGAATCGGCCGGCGGCCAAGAGCCCGGCCGCCGCGTGGCCGAGTCGGGTGGCCAGCACCCGGTCGGCGGCGCACGGCGTGCCCCCCCGCTGGATGTGGCCCAGCACCACGGCCCGCGCCTCTATGCCCGAGCACATCTCCAATTGGCGATGCAACACCTGAGCGATGCCGCCGAGCCGGATCGGGTCCGGGCTGTCGACAATCGTCTGGTCCACCACCTGCTCCCCGTCAACCGGTCGGGCGCCCTCGGAGATGGCCACGATGGTGAAGGACTTGCGGTGCTTCATCCGATCTCGGCAGAAATCGCAGAGCTTGCCTATGTCGTAGGGGATCTCGGGAATCAGAATGATATCGCTGCCGCTGGCCAGGCCGGCGTGCAGGGTCAGCCAGCCGGCATTCCGGCCCATCAGTTCGGCGACCATGATGCGATGATGACTGGCCGCGGTGGTGTGCAGCCGGTCCAGGGCCTCGGTGGCCGTCTCCACCGCGGTCTGAAAGCCGAAGGTGACATGGGTGTGCATCAGGTCGTTGTCGATCGTCTTGGGCACGCCCACACAACGAAGGCCTTGGGGGATCATGCCCGCGGCACAGGTCATCGACCCGTCGCCGCCGATGACCACCAGGGCATCCAGGCCGTGCTTATGGAAGGTAGCCATGGCCCGGTCCCGAACGTCCTCGAAGATAGGGTTGCCCTCTGAGTCCTTGCCCACCGCGTAACGCCGGGGATTGGCCTTGTTGGAGGTGCCCAGGATGGTGCCCCCCCGGGTCAGGATGTTGCTGACGTCCTCGCGGGCCAGAGGACGGACATGATCTTCGATCAGGCCGAGGAAGCCATCCTCGACGCCGAAGCACTCCCAGCCGTAGTCGAACATCGCCGTCTTGGCCACCGCCCGGATCACCGCGTTGATCCCCGGACAGTCTCCCCCGCCGGTCAGGATGCCGATGCGTTTGATTTCCTCGGCGACCATGTCATTTCACCCGCCCGAATGATGGCGACTTGCCGATCGCGAGTCAAGCCTGGCAGATAGTGGAGAGTCGTTGACGATTCGCTATTCGCAATTCGCCATTCGCCGGGTACATTGGCGACCATGGACAACGCCGGACTTGCCGCTGTCTTGTCGGAGATCGCCGACTTGCTGGAGATAAAGGGCGAGCAAGCCTTTCGCATCAACTCCTACCGCCGGGCGGCCCGAACCTTCAAGGACTTGACCGTCCCGGTCTCCGAGCTGTCCGCTGCGGGCGAGCTGGGCAAGCTGCCGGGCATCGGCAAGAGCACCGTCGCCAAGGTCGAGGAGTACCTGGCCAACGGCTCGATCTCCTTGCTCACGGCCCTGCTCGAGTCGATCCCCGAAGGACTGCCCGCCCTGCTGGAGATTCCCGGGCTGGGCCCCAAGCGTACCGCCCTGGCCTGGAATAAGCTGGGAGTCGAGAACCTGGCCGGCTTGAAGAAGGAGATCGCCTCCGGCCGGCTGGCCCAGCTCAAGGGCATGGGGGCCAAGAGCGTCGAGCAGATCTCGGCGGGTATCCGCTTCGCCGAACAATCCGTGGGACGGACGCCCTTGGGCCTGGCCCGACCGCTGGCCGCGGAGTTGGCCAAGCAGATGGGCGAGGTGCAGGCCGTTCGTCGGGTCGAGGTGACCGGCAGCCTGCGGCGGGGATGCGAGACCATCGGCGATGTCGACCTGCTGTGTGAATCGGAGGACGGGCCGGCGGTGGTGAAGGCCTTTGCCGAGTTGCCGGCGGCCAAGCGGGTTCTGGTCGCCGGCCAGACCAAGGGCTCGATCATCGTGGACCGCCGGGATGGCATCGAAGTCCAGGCGGATTGCCGGGTGGTGCCCGCCGAATCGTTCGGGGCGGCTCTGCAATACTTCACCGGCAGCAAGGAGCACAACGTTCGCCTGCGGGGGATCGCGGCGAAGAAGAAGTGGAAGCTCAACGAATGGGGGCTGTTTAGCGCCGACGGCGATCGGCGCATCGCCGGCCAGGACGAGGCTGAGGTATACCAGAAGCTCGGTCTGCCCTGGATTCCGCCCGAGCAGCGGGAAGATCGCGGCGAGTTCGAGCCCGACGCCATCAACCCGCTGATCGAGCGCGACGATATCCGCGGGGACCTACACCTCCACACCACGGCCAGCGATGGCACGGCCGACGCCCAGACCATGGCCCGGGCGGCCCAAGAACTCGGCCACGAATACATCGCGGTCACCGATCACTCCAAGTCCAGCACCATCGCCAAGGGCCTGTCCATCGATCGCATGTGGCGGCACGCCGAGAAGCTGCGCGAGCTGAACAAGAAGCTCGAGTCGATCACCATCCTGGTCGGCTGCGAGTGCGACATCCTGGCCGACGGGAGCCTGGACTATCCGGACCAGTTGCTGGCGGCCTGCGACTTCGTGGTCGCCAGCGTGCACTCGGGCCTGCGGCAGGAGCGCAAGAAGCTGACCGCCCGCGTCTTGCAGGCGATGGAGAACCCCTATGTGACCGCCCTGGGCCACCCGACCGGCCGGCTGATAAACCGCCGGGAGCCGATGGACTTGGACATGGCGGCGATCATTGCCCAGGCGGCCAAGACGCGGACGGCCTTGGAGCTGAACGCCTCGTGGCAGCGGCTGGATCTGAACGACCTCCACCTGCGCATGGCCCGGGACGCCGGGGTGATGATCTGCCTGGGGACCGACGCCCATTCGGTTCCCCAACTGAAGCAGATGGAGTACGGCATCCTGACCGCCCGGCGCGGCTGGTTGCGGGCCCCGGACGTGCTCAACACCCGACCCCTGCCGAGCGTGCGGAAGTGGATCGCCCGGAAACGGCGGTGACGCGCCGCCATAGGGTTATGCCCGTTTCCGGGACGCCTCCCCTTACTTGTCCTTCTCCTCGGCCTGGCCGGTCATGGGGACGAAACGGACCCGTTCGACGGTGTGCCGCTGGAGGGTGCCGTCGGGTCGTTTTTGGAGGACGATCAACTCCTGATCGCCCCACGGTGAGCCGACCGGGATACACATCCTCCCGCCGACGGCCAACTGTTCGATCAGCGGGGGCGGCGGGGACTCCGGGGCACAGGTGACGATGATGGCGTCGAAGGGGGCCTGCTCGGGCCAGCCGCGGTAGCCGTCGCCGATCCGGGTGCGGATGGTGCCGTAACCCTTTTCCTCGAGTAGCTTGATGGTCCGCCGGGCCAGGCGGGCGACGCTCTCGATGGTGAAGACCTGGTCGGTCAGTTCGGCGAGCACC
>CAZFMS010000127.1:0-11314 GCA_964520125.1 uncultured Planctomycetaceae bacterium | reverse complement strand
GGTGCCATCAGGGTTGGGCCAGTCGCCCTCGGCCGAGTCTTCCACCGTCTGCGTGCGGTAGATGTAGGGGACCCACTTGTTGAAGCTCTCACTGCCCGATGCCGGTGCGAGCGCCACAATGGTCAAGTCTACGCCCGTAACGCCGACCACCGGCTCATCGTCTTCATCCGCGACGGTGAAGTGCACCGTTACGGTGCCAAGGGGACCAGCGGTCGCCGAAGTGATCGCGGCAGTCGCGAAGAACTTGCCGGCTTCCTCGAAATCCCCGGTCGACAGCATCCTGTCGGTGCCATGAAAACTCGTGATCTGATGATCCAAGACCTCAACGCTCTCCTCGCTAACCGGGTCCGGTTCGCCGGGAACCTCCGGGAAAAGGAACGGGCAACCTGCCAACAACGGCAAGCTCGCGCACAGACACAACGCCGCAACACCGCTTCTCCCACGGAGAAAACTTCGCGCCATGAGAAAGCTCCTGATCAAAAGTGAGTATATTCCAGACACCGCGACTGAGCCCTACTGTGAATCTACCGAGGCAATTGCAAACTCCTGGTCTCGCGCCTCCCGGGCTTCTTCTGCTTTCTCTCCCGAATCATGCGCCCCACCAGACGGTGGCAGCCTGACAGCCCCGAGAGAATCTTCAACTGCTTTCTTTATCGTCTGTTCTTATTACGGAATTCAATGAGCTCCGCGCTCTAATCGGCCATCTTTTTCCCTTTTCCAGACCGGGACTCCAACACCCCTCCGGGTGACCAACCGTCCGCGAAGCAGCCATCAGCGGAATTCGCCACAGCGACATGCGTGGTTTCGCACTCGGCTCTCTGATTCTGAGGTTATTCTCACTACTGCGATGGCGTCCCCATTTACGGAATATCAGAGCAACCAAGAATCGAGCGGAAAACCAACGCCGGCGCTGCGACCGTAAGGCCCGGACAACGGCAGTGGATTGCTTGGGCTCCATCCAAGCAATATGCAGTCCGGGGATGTGTTGAACACCTCCGCCGATCGTCTTCCGGGCGAGTACCCGTTTTGGGGGCGCGCCAAGACCGTTCTTATCACTCTCACCTATCATCGGCATTTAGTGGTTCACAGCACTGAGTAGTTCAGGTCATTAACATCATCGAATCTCCCCCAAACGAGAGAATGTTCTCGACTCGGCGGTCATCGCTATCTCGCCGCCAAAGCGCATGACGGGCATTTGCCGTCGGCTCACCAAGGAAGACACTCCGGCGAGACGACCAGACTTAAAGACCCCGGGCACGTTGAAGAACATGGGGAGGCGTCCGCGGAGGGGAAAACACCGCGTTTCACTCACCCCGGAGAGATGGCTGAGGCCGCAGAGTCATGTCCGGCAGAAGGTTATGACTGGGTTGGATGATGTCACGCGCCGACCTGGTGCGTCTCACCTTTCGGAAGCCGGCCTCCGTAAATCCCCCGCTGCGACTTCGCTCTGCATGGCCAGCCCGCAATCTCCGCGCACTTCGCCGCGAACAACCCGGATCACAGAAACGTGGCCGCCTCGGGCCGTCGGAAGTTCCGTTCAGCAGACCGGTGATCCCGGGGGACAGCATGCCGCCCCCTTCTCTGGCATGCTGTTTGCGTATGTCAATACTAGGTTTGTTTGGTGAGCACCCGGGCCGTTCCTGGCGACCCGGCGAACTTGGCGAGACGCCGGGGAAGTTCGGCTCGAGCGTCTGGCGTGTGCCCACTCCTCGACAAGGTCGAGATTCATCAAGGGTAGGTGTGAGATGAAGACTAACCGACGGAACTTCCTCAGACTGGCGGGGGCAGCAGGAGTGGCTGGTGTCGTGGGAACCAGCAGCGCCGAGGCGACGCCGGTAACGAGGATTTCGGATGATTGGATGGGCATGCTGACCGACCTGGGGCTCTGTGTGGGGTGCCGCAAGTGTGAATGGGCCTGCAAGGATGCCAATGGTCTGCCCAATCTGCAGCCCATTGAGGCCTACGAGGACAAGTCGGTCTTTGATGAGAAGCGGAGGACCAACGCCGAGAATCACACCGTGGTCAACCGCTACCCACCCGCCAAGTCCGGCGGCCACCCTATCGACGTGAAGATCCAGTGCATGCACTGCAACGAGCCGGCGTGTGCTTCGGCGTGTCTGGTGGCCGCCTTCCGCAAGGCGCCGGAAGGACCGGTGCTCTACAACGAAGACGTTTGCATCGGCTGCCGGTATTGCATGATGGCCTGTCCTTTTCGAATACCAACCTATACCTACGATGATCCATTCACGCCGGTCGTCCGTAAGTGCACGATGTGCTACGAGAAAATCACCAAGGATGGTGGCATTCCCGCTTGCGCGAAGATTTGTCCGGAGGAGGCAATCACCTTCGGTCGACGACGCGACCTGATCTCCCTGGCCCATGAGCGGATTAGGCACAACCCGGACAAATACGTGGATCATGTCTATGGGGAGCACGAAGCCGGAGGAACGTGCTGGCTGTACTTGGCCCCCAAGCCGTTCGAGGAACTGGGCTTTCGCGGCGACGTGGGCACCACGCCGTACCCCGAACTGACCAAAGGGTTTCTCTCCAGCGTGCCTCTGGTGTTGACCATCTGGCCGGCATTACTGATGGGGGCCTATGCCTTCACCAAACGCCGGGAAGAGCTAGCCGGCAGTAAGGCCCCCGCGAATCCGTCTCCGAGAGGAAGTGACCATGGCTGAACACGTCCACCAGCCGCAGACCTGGCCAAGCTGGCTGACCGACCAGGTGTTTCTGGGCTTGCCGGCGCGAGAATATGGTCGTCGGCTGGTGACCCCTTTCAACTTCATCGCGCTGATCATCGTCTGTGTGGGTCTTCCGATTACGTTTATCCGCTTCACCCAGGGCTTGAGCGCCACGACCAACCTGTCTGACAACAATCCCTGGGGGCTGTGGATCGGCTTTGACGTGCTGTGTGGCGTGGCCCTGGCCGCGGGAGGATTCGTCCTGGCCTCCGCGGTGCACCTGTTCGGACTGCGTGACTATCGCCCCTTGGTGCGGCCGGCAATCCTGACCGGCTTCTTGGGCTACTTCTTCGTGGTCGTGGGCCTGAGCTTCGACCTCGGCCGGCCATGGCGACTTCCGTACCCGATGTTCGTCTCCTACGGGGTCACTTCAGTGATGTTCCTGGTCGGCTGGCACGTCGCCCTGTACCTGACCGTGCAGTTCCTGGAGTTCTGTCCGGCCGTTTTTGAATGGCTCGCCTGGAAGAAACTCCGCAAGTGGGTCGCCTACTTGACCATCGGGGCGACCGTCTTTGGGGTCATCCTGTCGACACTGCACCAATCCGCCCTGGGGGCCCTGTTCCTACTGGCTCCGGGCAAGGTGCACCCACTGTGGTATTCACCCTTCATACCGGTGTTCTTCTTCATCTCCGCGGTGGTCGCCGGTCTATCGATGGTCATCGTCGAGAGCATGCTCTCGCATCGAGTATTCCACAGCCAAGTGGCCGATCAGGACCCCGCCGAAATCGACCGCTTGGTCATCGGCCTGGGCAAGGCCGCTTCCGTCCTCCTTTTTAGCTATTTCTGTCTGAAATGGATTGGCGTGGCCCACGGGCAGCACTGGGGTCTCCTGATGACCCCATACGGCTACTGGTTTCTGCTGGAAGTCTTCGGCTTCGTGCTCCTGCCCTGTTTCCTATATGCCCTGGCGGTCCGCAAGGGCAGCGCCGGCCTGGTCAGGTTCACCGGTGTGCTCACCGTGTTGGGTATCCTACTCAACCGACTCAACGTTTCCGTGATCACCTTCCAGTGGAACCAGCCGGAGCGGTACTTCCCGCACTGGATGGAATTCGCCGTATCAGTCTTCGTAGTCACGGTGGGACTGCTCACCTTCCGCTGGATGGTCAATCGCCTGCCGGTGCTCCGGGATCACCCGCTATACCCCTCGGATCACTGACCCGCCAACGACGAAGGAACCAGCAGATGCAGACTCTACACGAGTACATGATGGCGACCAAGGCGGTCGAATACGTGATTGGCGTCGTATTCCTGGCCGCGTTCCTTATGTTCTGGAGGTTCGTCACCCAGCGACGCTAGCCCCTTGCGGCCTCGAGAAGGAGAGGTGATCCATGCCCGGATCGCTGCAGACATTGTTGGCCATGTGGCTGGGAGCGGTCCTCTCGGCCGGCACGCCGGACTCGCAGTCGGCCACCCCTCTGCCGGACCAGGACATTCCCTGCGGCAGTTGCCATTCCTGCAAACAGCCCAGTCCGAAGAACCTGTGCCTGCGCGGGTGCCTGCGGGCCACGCCGGAGGCCATCACTAAGGAACTATCGCGGAAGCTCGGCCCCGATGTCGTCATCCTGAACGAGCTGGAAGACCTTTACCTCCCGGTTCCCTTCGACCACAAAGGCCACGCCAAGATGGCCGAGATGACCAAAGGGTGTGCCGTCTGCCACCACTATACCCCCGAAGGCGCGAGGCATCCGGCCTGCAAGAGTTGCCACGAAGTCTCCCCGCTTCGGGAGAATATGCAGAAGCCCAGCCTCAAGGCCGCCTACCACCGGCAATGTCTGAACTGCCATCGGGAGTGGACCGGGGCAACGGCCTGCGAGACCTGCCATGCACCGAAAGCGGGCCGAGCATCCAGAAGCAGGGCCGCCAGGCCGCCGTCCAAGGACGACATCATGGGGCGTATGCACCCGCCCATACCTGAGCCGGACACCAAGGTCTACCAGACCGCCTACAAGTTCATGCCCGGTACAAAGGTCATCTTCCGCCACAAGGAGCACATTCACCGGTTCGGCTTCAAGTGTGCGGAGTGCCATCACGAGGACAGTTGTTCCCGGTGTCACCAAGAAGGCAAGTCCAAGGCCCAGCAGGTCAAGACCCTGGAGGAGCATCACAAGCCCTGTGCCCAGTGTCACGACATGATCAGCTCCGACGGTTGTGGTCGATGCCACTGGGATCCGACCAAGCCTCAGCCCGGCCCCTTCGACCATGCCGCAACGGGATGGCCCTTGAGCCGATATCACCTGCAGAAGAGTTGTCGCCTCTGCCATCTAGCCCGGCGTTTCGTCGAGCTGGACCGCGATTGCAACACTTGCCATGACGGATGGAGTACGGAGAACTTCGACCACGCCGTCACTGGACAGCTCTTGGATGAGACGCATGCGGAACTTGATTGCACCGGATGCCACCTGGACCGCAAATTCGACCTCCCGCCGTCATGCACGGAGTGTCACGAGGAGGACGAAGGGATCGTGTTCCCCGACCAGCGGCCCGGGCCGACCGTGGAGCCGGTCGCCGAGGCCCCGGCCGCGGCGGTAGAGAGAGTCACTACTCGGCCGGGATCGACCACCGATCCGCCGATGGCGGGTACCAATGGGACCACGGGGATTAAGGGCCATGCCCCGCGGTGACCCAGGACGCGAACCGGGACGGAAGGCCGGTTGCCCTTTGTCCCCGGTAAGGGCCGCATTCCCAGAACCAGGAAAGAGGTCTCCGGTCCGCGAGGCGGGGCCGGGCCGGGCGGGCCTCCGACTGCCACATTCGCGTCAAGCGCGCTCCGTGTCCGCCCGGAACTTTCCGGAACTCCTGCGAATGACCGCTCTTCGGCACGGAAGTTGCACGTCTCAATGGTGAGATCGTGACGGGCTGTCAAATCCGCGCCGTCGGTCCGGGCTACGGCCAGCGGCACTTCACGGTTGCCGCAGGACCGGCAGGCGGATTCAGAACGAACAAGAGGATTGTCCATGAAGTCGGCGAGAGTGATGATTGCTTACCTCGTAATGGCCTCCCTGGTCTCGGCGGCCTGGGCTCAGGATTCGAACCCTCCGATCGACGTGGGGTCGCCTGCCCCGGCAATTCAGAGTTGCAGTGACTGCCACAATGGGAAAGCGGATTCACTGGTGCCCGGATCGCCCCAACCGCAGTTGGCCCAGTCGGTCCACGGCGACCTGGAGTGTACCGCGTGTCACATGGGGATCACCATCGAAGATGTTGACCCGACGGCGGAGAAGCCCCACGGCCAAGCCGTTGAGCCGGTGGACTGTGGAGAGTGTCACGAGGAGGAGGCGGAGGCCTACCAGAAGCACGGGCGGATGGATGTTGGCACGGACCCGGACATTCCGAGTTGCTGGAGCTGCCACGGGACGCACGACGTATTGCCTTCGAACGACATCAATTCGCACGTTCACCAGCGCAACTTGTCTCAGACCTGCATGACCTGCCACACGAATGTGGATCTGGTGAGACAGCATGACATCCTCGCCGAGGGGCCGATCCGGCTGTACCAGAGCAGCGTCCACGGGCGGGCCAGCAAGAAAGGGCTCTATAAACACGCCAACTGCAACCACTGCCACTCGAGTCCTGACCCCGAGGGCCGGCCGTCGGCCCACCGGATTCTCGGCCCGGCGGACCCGGAGTCCACCATCTACCATTTCAACATCCCCAACACCTGCGCCCAATGTCATGGGCCGATTGCCGCGGATTACTGGGACGGCATCCACGGGCGGTTGGTGAAGCGTGGGGAGGTGGATTCGCCGGTGTGTACGACCTGCCACGGCGAGCACGGAATCATCAAACCCAGCGATCCGGCGTCGCCGGTCAGCGCCGCCAAAGTGGCGGAACAGACCTGCTCCCCCTGCCACGAGTCGGTGGTGCTCAATGAGAAGTACGGCATCCCGGGTGGGCGGTTGAAGTCGTACGTGGATAGCTATCACGGACACAAGGCCAAGGCCGGCGACGTTCAAGTGGCCAATTGTGCATCCTGCCACGGGGCCCACCGTATTTTACCGTCCACCGACCCGACCTCGTCCATTCACACAAATAACCTGCAGGCCACCTGCGGCGAATGCCATCCCGGAATCTCGCCGGATCTGGCCAAGACCGGAATACACACCACCGCGACGGGCATCAAGGTGGGCTGGCCGGACTTCTTCCGCAGGTTCTATATAGTCATCATCGCAGTAACCATCGGGCTGATGCTGCTGCACAACATCGCCGACTGGGTGCGGCACGTCAGGCAGATGGGCAAGAAGCCCTTCGTCCTGCGACTGACCATCAACGAGACCATGCAGCACTGGGCTCTGGCGGTCAGCTTCATTATCCTGGTGATTTCAGGCTTTGCCCTGCGCTTCTCCGAAGCCTGGTGGGTGCAGATCCTGTTCGGCTGGGGCGACGGGGCCGGCTTCCTGATGCGGGGAACCATCCATCGCATTGCCGCGGTGGTGTTCATCATCGTCTCGGTTTGGCACCTGCTGTACCTATTCACCAAGCGGGGGCGGACCATGTTCCGGGCCATGATCGCCAACAAGCGGGACCTGGTGAACATCAAGGAGAGCTGCCTGTATTTCCTGGGCCGGCGGGAAGGACCGCCTCGCTTCGGCACCTTCACCTATATGGAAAAGTGCGAGTACTGGGCCATGGTTTGGGGTTCGGCCATCATGACCGCCACCGGCCTGCTGCTCTGGTTCGACAACTACTTCAGCGAACGCTGGAACCTGCCCAAGGGGTTCCTTGACGTCATGCTGGTAATCCACTACTACGAGGCTTGGCTGGCCGCCCTGGCAATTCTGGTCTGGCACGGCTACGGGACGGTATTCGGCCCCAGCGTCTATCCGATGAATCCTGCCTGGCTGGCCGGGCGGATGCCCAAGGAGATGTACGACCACGAGCACCCGGCGGGCCCGCGGCTCAAGGCCCGCGTGCTCCGAAGGTACTACGAAGACGAAGAAGAAAACAATCACCAGCCCCCGGCCACCAGGCCCAAGGACGACCCGGCCTCACCGAGCCCGATGGAAGAGGACCAATCAACACCGGTCAAATAATGGACAGACGCAAGTTGGGCTTTCGGCCTCTCCATGCGCCGAACCATCCTCTCCGGGCAACTCGCTGGACGCCTGCCGTGCTGGCCTGCCTGGTCATGGTGGCCGTGGTCCCCGCCCCCCCGGCGCTGGCCCAGGAGAATGAGTTCTGCCTGAAGTGCCACGGCCGGGACCAGGAACTCCGCGGGACGCGCGAGGGCCGGTCCATCTCGCTCTACGTTGATGCCGACCACTTCGCTCAGTCCGTCCACGGCGATTTCGACTGCGTAACCTGCCACGAGGAACTCGAGGAAACCTCCCTGCCCCACAAGTTCGATCTGGCCCGGGTGGACTGCACCGGGTGCCACGACGAGGCGGCGGAAGTCTACGGCGCGAGTATCCACGGCCAACGCCTGGAGCAGGGCGACGAGCTGGCCCCACGCTGCCAGGACTGCCACGGCAGCCACTATGTCTTACCATTGAGCGATCCGGATTCTTCAACCGCCCCCTTCAACGTGCCCCAGATGTGCGCCCAGTGTCACGCCGAGGATGCCCCAGTGGCCCGGGCCTACGACATCCCCCAGGACCAGATCCTGCAGCGCTACAGCCAGAGCATCCACGGCGAGGGGTTATTCAAGCAGGGCCTGGTTGTGACCGCCGTATGCACCAGCTGTCATACCGGACACAATGTGTTGCCCCACACCGACCCCCGGTCCACGATCTCCAAAGAGAACGTCACCAAGACGTGCGTGAAGTGCCATGGCCTGATCGAGTCCGTGCATCGCAAGATCATCAAGGGCTCACTCTGGGAAGAAGAGCCGCACAAGATTCCAGTTTGCGTGGAATGCCACTCCCCGCACGAGGCCCGCAAGGTACTCTACGACACCGGCATGGCTAACGCCGATTGTCTGTCATGTCATGACCGGCCCGACATTGTGGCCGGTTCCGACGGACGATCACTATCCGTGGGCCAAGACCAATATGGCTCGTCCATTCACGGGCGAAAGGTGGTGGCCTGTGCCCAGTGCCACACCGGTGTCGCCCCGGAAAGGGAGCGTCCCTGCTCGACGATCGAGGAGCGAGTGGACTGCGCCATCTGCCACGAGCACCAGGTTTCCGCCTATACGTCCGGTGTTCACGGCCAGTTGCATGACCGGGGCGATCCGAACGCCCCCTACTGCACCGATTGCCACGGCCGCCATGACATGATGGAGCACGCCGCCGATCCGGAGGCCCCCGAGATCGAGAGACTGAAGGTGCGTCAGTCCCCGACTTTCGTGCTCAATGTGCCGGAGCTTTGCGCGCGCTGTCACCGCGAAGGGGCCAAGGCGGCGGTGAGGTACTTCGGCGATCAGCATGAGATCGTGTCGAACTATGCGATGAGCATTCACGGCAAGGGCTTGCGCGAGAGCGGCTTGACCGTCACCGCCACCTGCGTCGATTGTCACACCGCCCACCGGGAGCTGCCCCACACCGATCCGGCCTCTAGCATTCATCCGGATAATATCGCCGCCACCTGCGGGACGTGTCACGACGGCATCTACGAGAAGTATGACTCGAGCATACACTCCCCTAAGAACAATACAGACTATGAGCGGCTCCGCGGCATGCCGGACCTGCCCAGTTGCAGTGACTGCCACACCTCGCACACCATTGCCCGCACCGACGTGGATGACTTCAAACTAGGCATCATGAACCAGTGCGGCAAGTGCCACATGGATGTGGCCGAGACCTATTTCGACACCTATCACGGCAAGGTGACCAAGCTCGGCTCGGCCAAGACCGCCAAATGCTACGATTGTCACGGAGCACATGATGTGCACCGGGTGGTCGATCCGGCCTCCCGGCTCAGCCGCCAGAACATCGTCGCCACCTGTGCCCAATGTCACCCCGGCTCGCACCGACGATTTGCCGGCTATTTGACGCATGCCACGCACCACGACCAGGACAAATATCCGGCGTTGTATTACACATTTTGGGGGATGACCGGGCTGTTGGTGGGCACCTTTGCGTTCTTCGGTCTGCACACCCTCATCTGGCTGCCCAAGTCCTGGGCCATGCGCAAAGTGCATCGCCAGGCCCAACTGGCAGTCGACCATCGGGCCAAGCAGTTTGTCCGCTTCTACCCCCGGGTTCGCACCATGCACCTGGTGATGATGCTGAGCTTCTTCGCGTTGGCCATCACCGGGATGATGCTGAAGTTCAGCTATACTACATGGGCCGGGTTTGTTTCCCGACTGCTCGGGGGATTCGAGGGGGCCGGCCTCATTCACCGGACTTCCGCGGTGGTGATGTTCGGAGTGGCGGTGGCCCACCTGTGGGATGCCTTCGGTCGATATCGTCGGAGCAACAAGACTGTCTGGCAGTTCCTCTTCGGTCCCAACACCATTCTGCCGAGGTTCAGCGACCTGGGCGAGTTCCGGGACACCGTCAAGTGGTTCTTCGGGCGCGGGCCCCGGCCGCGCTACGGACGCTGGACCTATTGGGAGAAGTTCGATTACTTCGCGGTCTTCTGGGGCATCAACATCATTGGGGCGACCGGCCTTTTGCTGTGGTTCCCGGTGCAGGCCACCCACTTCCTGCCCGGCTGGCTGATCAACGTGGCCACCATCATCCACAGCGACGAGGCCCTCTTGGCCACCGGCTTCATCTTCACCATCCACTTCTTCAACACTCACTTCCGTCCGGAGAAGTTCCCCATGGACACGGTGATCTTCACCGGCCGGATGCCCTTGGAGGAGCTGAAGCGCGAGAGGCCGCGGGAGTACGAGGAGCTGGCCGCCGCCGGCCGATTGAGCGAACGTCTGGCCGACCCCGTGCCCCTGGTAATCACTCGGGGGATAAAGGCCCTGGGCTTCGTCGCCGTCAGCGTGGGCTTGGCCCTGGTGGTCCTGATCATTTACGCCATGCTGTTCGGGTATGAATAGAGCGTTTCACTGTTGCCTGTACCCACACGGTGACGTCTGCCGACGCACGGATTTGTGGCGCCGGCGTGCGGACTTGTGGCACCGGCGTCTCGCCGGTGGGATCACACGCGGGACCCCTGTGCCATAGTTTGGTTGCGGCCAACGGCCGCGCTGGGCCACACCCCATCGTCAACTGCCCTAAGCCTCTTCGTCCGCCTGGGAGAACTCGAAGGGCTTGGGAGCGATGTCGAACTGGCGGCGGCGGGCAACGTCGATCAGCAGGCCGATGGCCAGGTAGTGGGTCACCAGGCCGCTACCGCCCATGCTGACGAAGGGCAAGGACATGCCGGTGATTGGCAGCAGGCCGACGGTCATGCCCACATTGACCAGGGTCTGGGAGATGATCACCGCGCAGAGGCCCACGGCCAGCAGCCGGCCGAAGGGATCGGAGGTCATCGAGGCGATGGTCAGCCCGGCGGCGATGATGATCAGAAAACAGAGCAGCACCACCATGCAACCGGCAAAACCCCACTGATGGCCCAGGACGGCGAAGATGAAGTCGTTGTGCTCCTCAGGCAGCAGGTTGTAGCGGAAGAAGGCCCCCCCGTGGAACCCCTGGCCGAGGCGAAGTCGGACTGGGAGTTCCACTGTCTCTTCC
>CAZFMS010000126.1:0-11342 GCA_964520125.1 uncultured Planctomycetaceae bacterium | reverse complement strand
TTGTGGCACCGCCGTCTCGGCGGTGAGGACACAGGCGAGACGCCTGTGCCACATTCGTTCTTAGGATGCGCTAGTGCGCCGGTGGGCGCGAATAGGGACCCGCTGCGCGCCGCTGCTGCGGCGTGAGCAGATAGCGTGGAGTCTTCATGGCGGCAGGCGGTGGCATGGACTCCGAGTAGTAATCGTCCTTGGACCACTTCTGATCCCAGCAGGTGTTGCACAGCGACAGCTCGGGACGCCGGAGTTCGGGCCGGCGGGCTCGGGCCATCAGGAACGCTTCTCGAATTCCGCACCAGTCACAGACTGCCATGATTATATCCTCTCGCCACCGTACTTGGTCGATTCCGGCGGCCCTCATCCTCGACCTCGCTCGCCGTTTCGCAGTCGGCGCCAGGCCTCGGTCTAGCTGTTCTCACACGGCTCCATGGTCCGATCCAAATCGGCCCACTGCATGGCGATCATGATCGTAGAAATCAACAGGGCCACCAACGGCAGCAGCAGGGCGTGACCGCTGAGGGCATAGGCCAACTGCCGGCCGAAGCTCAGCGGGTCGGCCGAGGCAATGAGGAACGCCGCCAGACACAGCCATCCGCCATGAAGCCCGCTGGTCAGCACCGCGGCCTCGCGATACAGGGTCAGGTGCAAGGCCATTGCCAGCACGCAGCCGACCCCTCCCAGCAGGAGACGCACCAGAAGCGGCGTCCCACTACCGACCAGCATGACCTGCGGCAGAAAGAACCAGACCGCCCCGCCCATGGCCGCGATCGCCCCGCGGTGATACCGCCAGGCCAACCACGGCAGGCCGATCGCCAGCAGGAAGGTCGAGGCCTGCACCAAGACCACCATCTCCGCGCTGTCCTTCATGCCCTCGAGCAGGCCACCCACCAGAAGGGCGATCAGCAGTGCATCGACGACCACCAAGTAGCGAATGATCCGCCAGCCGAAGAGACCGAACATCAGGCCCACCGCGGCCAGCACCACGGCCACGTTCGGCCCGAGAGACTCGAGTTGAAACAGAGCTTTATACATGTCCTTTCCCTCAATCAGGTCGACGGGGATTAAACCGGGCTGAGATTGCCGGTCATTCAAGATGGCCCGTCTGTATCAATCTACGATTTGGGGGTGTTTTTGGCGCCGGCGCCCGGGGAACTTTTCTTGGTCGGGATCCGGGCCTCCTTGGCCTGGAGGATGAGCCCCAACAGCCACAGCCCGATAGTAAAGCCGGCCGGGTATTGTGGCTCGGAGATCAGCCAGGTCCGCACGCTCGGCCAATGGACGCAAAGAAATGTCGCCGCCCCCAGGCTGACCATAACGGACCCCAGGAGCCCCAGCCATATCACCGCAAATGCCCGCAAGGCCCAATAAGCCAGCAGTCCGCCAAGAATCGCCGCCGCCACCGGCAGGAGCCAGCCTATCGGTCCCAGGGCCTTTAGTTCCTCCACGACCGGCGCTTTCATCTTGGCGAGCTGATCCGCCCAACTGGGGTGCAGGTTACGGATTTGCTCTACGCGGCTGGGTAGTTGCTCGATGGTGTCCGTCCCGATCATGCGGCCGTCTTCGTAGGGATGCGGCAGATACCGCTGCAGATCGCCCTGGCCCAACTGGAAGACCATGGCCACCGTGAAGAGGATGGTCACCGAGCCGAAGGCCAGCCACCAGCGATAGGTCTGGTAGGAGACCAAGGTCATCACCACCCCGCCGACCGCCGCCGGTATCGGTGCCGCGGTGCCCAGGAGAAGTGATACCCAGTAGCCCAGCCAGGCGCCCACCAACAGCCCGAAGCAGCAGACCACGAAGCGCTCGAACTTCCAGCTTCGGCAAACCAAGAAGACGCCCACCGCCACCGCGGCCAGGCCGCCGACCTTCACCAGGGGGGAAGGAGTAGGGGGGGGCAGGTAGTAGCGCAGCAGTTCCTGGAACGTCTGCATCCACGTCTCAGGGTCGATCAAGGTTGGCATGACATCTACCGCCGCGGCAGGGAGGCGGCCGCTCCAGCCGCCAGGGGAACAACTCGCCGCTGCTCAGGCCGCCCCCGGGCGACTCGGCCGGCGCGACCATCCCATCGTAAGGATAGCCCGGCCGGTCCACGAATACCAGTTGCGGCATCTATCGGCCCCAGGGAGCGCCGCTGCCACCATCCCGACCACGCTTACTATCCACGAAGCAGGCGGGCCGACTCCGATGGGCGCTGCACCGCCGGTATGGCAATCTTGTCCGGCCAGGTCATGATGTTCACGTAGGCCCGGTTCATGTCGATGCGCCCCCACTGGCGATAGAGCGTCTGCAGCAGGGTGATCTTCTGGGCCGCGGTTATCTCGGTGCCGAACTCTTCGTCCGGGGGACGACCCCACCAGATCCGGCTGCCGTCTCGATCGGTGGCCAGCTCGATATGGGGCTTGCTCCGATCGATGCGGCCGTTGCTGTTGGCCACGATCACCCCGGTGATCTGATGCCGAAACGGTTTGTCCGCCAGCAACGACACCAACTTCAATCCCGAAGAAACGTCACTGCCTCGCCAAACCTCACCGACTTCCGGCGGACCCAGCCGCACACCCACGGCCATCAGCAACGAACTATCCGCGCACTGGGCAAGGTCGTATCGCCCGGGCAGCCGGACGCCTTCGGTGTCGATCAAATAGCAATAACCACCGCGCCGCACCCACGCCGCCGGACGACGGAACTGACAGCGCACTGACACCACCCCGTCCGGTCGGATCTCCACCCGGTTTACCGACTTGATCCAGCCCACCTCCGGCTGAGACAGCGCCTGGCCGAGACGCTCGGCCAAGTCCGGTTCCAGTGGTCGATCCTCGGGCCTCAGCCCCACGCGATCTTCCAGGCTCGCGAGAATGTGACGATTCTCCTGCAGACTCAGCCAATCGGGCAAGCCGACCCATTCCAAGGTCAGCTCCCGATCGTATCGATCCAGGCCGTGGACCTGTTCTTCCAGCCGTCCGAGGCCCGCCCGAATCCCCAGCGCCAGCCCGGCGGTCACGATCACCCACCCCAAGCCGCGCAACAACCTGGCTCGACTCTCGGGTTCCAGGGCCAACAACCAGGCCGAGGCACCGGCCACGCCCGGCGTCGGCTTCTTCTTGGTCTTGAGTTTCTTTCGTGACAAAGCAGAACCGCCCTTGAAGAACGGGATCTCGGCGACCACCTAACGGCTATCTGATGGACCTGCGCTTCATCGCCGCATCCACCAGGCATTGGCATAGCATGGGCATGGATAGCCCGCGGCGCGCTGCCGCCTTGGGAACCAGCGAATGGCTGGTCAGCCCCGGGATCACGTTGACCTCCAACAGATACGGCTCTAGACGATCCGGGTTGACCCGCCAGTCCACGCGCGAGAAGTCGCGGCAGCCCAGACCACGATGGGCCTCCAGGCTCATCGCCACCACCCGTTCCAGCAGGTCGCCGGGCAAGTCCACGTCGAAGCTGTATTCAGTATTCTCATCGACATATTTCGCATCGTAGTCGTAGAACTCCCGCGTCGTGCGGATCTCCAGAGGCGCCAGGGCCGACTCGCCGAGGATCCCCACCGTGATCTCCCGGCCGGGGATGTACTCCTCTATCAGGCACTCGCCGTACTCCGCCACGACCTGCTCCGCGGCCGGCCGAAACTGCCCTGCGTCCCGGACGATGTGGCAATCCAGGCTGCTGCCCTCCAGCACCGGCTTGACCACCACCGGCAGGCTCCAGCCGGAACAGGCGGCCTCGATGGTCGGGGCCGTGGCCACCGCATATCGCGGCGTGGGCAGGCCCAACTCGGTGAATCTGGCCTTGGCCCGGGCCTTGTTCGTCGCCAGGGCACAGGCCTCCGGGCCCGAGCCGCAGTAGGTCAGGCCCCGACGCTCCAGAATCCTCTGCACCTGCCCATCCTCGCCGAACCGCCCGTGCAGGGCGATGAACACGCAGTCCACCTCGCGGGCCAAAGCCGACAGGTTGTCGGGGCCGATGTCACTCACCTGCACGTCGTGGCCCAGAGATTCCAACGCCTCGCCAACGGCCTTGCCGCTTTCCAGGCTGACTTCGCGCTCCCTGCTCGGCCCCCCGGACAAGACAGTGATGGCCAGCTTTTCCAACACCCGTTTCCGGGTGATCCGGGCGACGTCGATATGCTGCTTCACTGTAGCCACGATTCGTCCTTCAACTGCCGGCCGCCTCGAAAGCTGCAGGCCTCGGTGACGCGAGTGGCGCGGGACCATCCCCGGCGCGTCTTCTCGAAGAGACCGTCGTTACCAGATGTCCACCTCGGGTTCCAGCCGAATGCCGTGGTGCTCCTCCACCCGCGTGCGGATCAGGTCGATCAGCTCACGCACCTCCGACGCCCGACTGCCCGACTCGGCCAGGATGAAATTGGCATGCCGATCGGAAACGTAGGCCTTGCCGACCCGCGAACCTTTCAAGTCCGCCTGATCGATCAGGGCCCCGGCGGATTGGCCGTTGGGGTTTCGGAAGATGCACCCCACGCTCCGGGTGCCCAGCGGCGGCTGGGTATTCTGCTTGTACATCCAAATCCGGCGGAAGCGGCGGAGCAGCTCGCCCGGATCGATCTCGCTCAATCCGAAGGTTGCGCTGACCACGAATTCTCCCCCTAATTCGCACCTCCGATAGCCGAACTCCAGGTCATCGTGATCGCGGTCGTAAATCTGCCCGTCACTCCCCACCACCCGAACCTGCTTCACCGCCATGCCGATCTCACCGTATCGCCCCCCACAATTCATACGGATGCCGCCCCCGACGGTGCCGGGGATGCCGGCCAGGCCTTCCACCCCCGCCAGACCCCGCCGAACCGTGTGCCGCACAAGTCTGGTCAGGTCCACCCCGGCGCCGGCCTCCACCGCCGCACCGTCATAGGTGGTCTTGGTGAACGCCTCCCCCGTCAATCGCAACACCACGCCGGACACCCCTTCGTCCGGGGCCAACACGTTGGCCCCCAGCCCCAGCAAGCGAATCGATGTACCGCTCTCCCGGCAGCGCCGCACCACCGTGGACAACTGTCTCTCGTCGTGGGGCTCGATCAAGTATTCGGCCGGCCCGCCCAGGCCGAACCAGGTCAGCGGGCCCAGCGGAACATCCCGCCGGCAGATTTCAGCCAAGTCGTCGAACAAGCTCATCCCCGATCTTCCACACGTCGCCGGCACCCATGGTCAAGACCACGTCTCCCGAGCGGGCCCCGGACATGACGTGGTCCACAATCTCCTCATGACTGGGCAAGTACAGTGCATCGCCGCCCTGGGCCCGCACGCGATCCACCAGGCTCCCTCCACAAATAGCGGCCCGCTCCGCCGCGCTGTCTCGAACGAAGTAGATCTCCGGAACCAGCAGATGATCCGCCAGCCCGAAGCTGCGGGCAAAGTCGTTCAACAGAAACCGCGTCCGGGAATGCTGATGGGGTTGGAAGATCACCCACAGACGCCGGTCCGGATAGTGCTCCCGCACCGCCCGAAGCGTCACCTGGACCTCCGTCGGATGGTGTCCGTAGTCGTCCAGCAGCAGAATGCCACCCATCTCGCCGCGCTCGGTCAACCGCCGATCGGCCCCCTTGAAGCAGGAGAATGACTCGGCGATGGACTCCGCCGGGATATCCGCCTGATGGGCCAAGGCCGCGGCAACCAGGGCGTTGGAAATCTGGTGCCGGCCGGGCAGGTGGTCCATGCCGGCCCGCAGGAAAAACTCGCCGTCGCGATGAATATCGAAGGAATACCACGCCCGCCGCTGTCGGATGTTGGACGCCCGCCAGAACATCCCCTCGCCGAAACCGAACGTCTCCACCCGGACATCGGCCCCTTGAACCGCCCGGGCTACCGCCCGGTCTTCCCCGTTGGCCACCAGCAGCCCGTCCGGAGCCACGCGCCCGGCAAACTCCCGGAAGGCCCCGATGATCGCCTCGAGCCCGTCGAAGCAATCGAGATGGTCCTCCTCGATGTTCAGGATCACCGCCCATTTCGGCGACAGCTTCAGAAATGACCGGTCATACTCGCAGGCCTCCACCACGAAGTGAGGCCCATCGCCCACGCCGGAACTTCCGGATAGTTGTTCCACCTCGGCCCCGATCACGAAGGTCGGGTCGACCTTGGCCCGCCGCAGGACGTAGGCCAACAGCGCCGTCGTGGTGCTCTTGCCGTGCGTGCCGGCAACCGCCACGCCGGTCCGCAGCTTCATCACCTCCCCGAGCATCTCGGCGTACTTCAGACAGCGCACCCCGCGCTTCCGGGCCTCCCGCAACTCGGGGTTGTCCTCCTTGATCGCCGCCGAATACACCAGCACGTCGCAGTCCGTGGGGACATTGATCGGCGCTTGTCCGACACGGATCAGCGCCCCCATCTCCTCCAGCCGGCCGAAGGTTCGGCTCTCCGCCAGATCCGAGCCGCTGACCTTGGCCCCGCAGCGCAACATCACTCCGGCCAGGCCGCTCATCCCGCAGCCTCCGATCCCGACCAGGTGCACCCGTTGGGCGGCGTAGGGGCTCGACCAATGTTGCCGCTGGTCGGCCCGGATGCGCTGCGCCTTCCGGGCCGCGTCCTGCTCTATTCCGATGCTCCGCGTGGAAATGACTTCCGACATGTTGGGCTCACCTCCGTGTGAAGCCGATGATAATCCCGTCCCCACGGATCGAGAACATGCTTTCCCCTTACCCGCCGAGGAGACCCCTGGCCCGAGAATCTGAGCAAGGCCGTCGCAGAAGTTCGGGCCGTGCCGGCGACTGCTCCAAGCCGCGGCATCCTACCCGCATACCCGCTTTGACGGCAACCACTTCGTCCCCGCTTCCGACGGACCACCTCCCAGCCGGCTTCATCACGCTACATGGCCCGAAGCGCACCGCGTTCCTCGTCCTCCAGCGCACGGTAGGCATATCGGGTCCCGGCCCCTGATCGCTTGAACAGGCCGAGGCCCACCACCAGCCAGGCCTTTCGGAGGCCCCGAGCTACGGCCCTGAGCCTGGATGACCGACCCGTCGCTGTTCCGAACGGGGCCCCGCCCGGGCCGGGTTCAACCGCTCCGCCGGGCCATCTCGAACAACTCGTTGGCGATGATCTCGGCCGAGTCGTACCGGCCCAGGGCACCGGCACTGCGGGCCATGTGGCTACGGCGCTGCTCAGATCGCATCAGATCACGCAGCTCCTCCCGCAGCCGGGCCGCGTTGGCCACCGGATGGTTGCGATCTTCAACCAGCACCGCCGCCCGATTATCGACCAGCACCATCGCGTTGGCGACCTGGTGCTTCTTCCTATCAAATGGATACGGCAGCAGCACCGATGGCCGGCTCATCGCGGTGATCTCCGCCAGAGTCGAAGCTCCGGCCCGCGAGATGACCAGGTCGGCCACCGCCAGGCAGTAGGACATGTGCTCGGTAAAGGCCAGGGTCCGGGCGGGGATGCCGCAGGCCTGGTACTTGGCCCGGCACCTCTCCAGGTCCGCCGGCCCGGTCAGATGGAGGATCTGCCAGTCCTTGGCCACCTGCCACAGGTCCGACAGCTCCAAGGCCGCCGCATTGATCGATCGGGCCCCCTGAGAGGCCCCGGTGATCAACAGCGTGTGCTTGTCCGGGTCCAGCCGCAAGGCTCGATAGCCCTTTTCCGCCGTGGCCAGGGAGAACGCCGCCCGGATCGGACAACCCGTGCATTGCACCTGCCGGGCGCCTCTGAAACGCTCCACCGTCGCCTCCCACTGCACGAAGACCTGGTCCACCAGCCCGGCCAGACGGGCGTTGGCCCGGCCGGGTATGGCATCCGGGTTGAACAGCGCCGTGGGGATGCCCATCTTCGCCGCCGCGACCACCGCCGGACCGGCCGCGTAGCCACCCAATCCCAGCACCGCCACGGGGCTCCGCTCCTCGAAACGGGACCGGGCCAGCTTGACCGAACGACGCCACGCCGAGACGAACCTCGGCCATTGCCAGGGTCTGCTGGGGAAAGGAAGCACCTCCTGCGAGACCAGTTCGTAGTCCCGGGCGTCGGTCAGCTTCCGGTCTATCGGCCGAGGCGTGCCGAACACGCTGATCTCGATGTCCGGCTGCAGGGCCCGCAGAACCTCCGCCACCGCCAGCCCAGGATACAGATGACCCCCCGTGCCGCCCCCGGCAATGACAAACCACGGCCTGCTAACGCCCATAGTCACTCCGCTGCCCGGACCGTGCTGGATTAGCCGGCCGCTGATGCGGTGGTCCGGACCCGCACATCGCCTTCCTCGCGCAGCGCCGTGCCGGCCACAGACGCACCTTCAGCGGCCGCCGTGCTGCTCAGCGTGGCCAACGACCGTCGATCCCGCGCTACGTTCACCAGCAGGCCGACCAGAATGCTCAGCAGGACCACCCCCGTCCCGCCGGCGGAGATCAGCGGCAGCCCGATCCCCTTGGTCGGCAAAGACACGGTGACCACCGCAATGTTCATGGCCGCCTGGCAGCCGATCATCAGCGTCGCTCCCAGGGCCAGCAGCCGTCCCAGATCCGTCGGGGCCGCCAGCATGGCCCGCCGGCCCTGCCACAATAGGATCACGAACATGGCGATCACCGCCGCCCCGCCGATGATCCCCAGCTCCTCACATATCACCGCGAAGATGAAGTCGCTCCGCCCCTCCGGCAGATATCCGTACTTTTGGATGCCGGCCCCCAGGCCCCGGCCCCACCATCCTCCCGAGACGATAGTGATTAGGGATTGGATCTGATGGTAGCCGCTGCCTTGCGGGTCCGCGTACGGATCCAGGTAGGAGAATATCCGCCGCAGCCTGTATGGCTGCGAGATCACCAAATAGGCCAGGCCGCCGATTGCCGGCAGGCCCAACACCGCCAGGTGCCAGAATCTGGCCCCGCCGACCAGTAGGACGCAGCCGCCCACCACCGCCAGCAGCACCCCGGTGCCCAAGTCCTCCACCCCGACTAGCCCGACCACCAGAACCAGGATCAAGGCCGCCGGCACCAGGCCCGACCAGAACAGTCGGAGGCCCTGGCCCAGGGAGCTGCAATACGCGGCCAGGAACACCACCACGGCCAGCTTGGCAACCTCCGACGGCTGGAAACTCAATCCGCCGACCATCGGCCCCAGCGAAAGCCAGCGCTTGGCCCCATTACGCTCTTCACCAAAGAGCAGCACCGCAGCCAACAGCCCCACCGACAGAACGAGCAGGAAGATGGCCGGCTGAATCACCGCCCCCTTGCGGATACGCCATAGTGTGTAAGGGCAGAAGCCCACCACCAGCAGGGCGGCCAATGCCGCGGTCGTATACAGCGCCTGGCGCAGCGAGAGGTCTTGCAACAGGTCTTCGGCCGCCCGCGGCGGCGCCAGGCTGGCGCTGGCCGAGAAGACCATCACCACGCCAATGCCCAGCAGGGCCGCCGCCACGATAATGATGGTGGTGCTGCAAGAAGTAGGTCTGCTCTCCAGCCGAAACATCGCCTGCCTCCATGCAAACGAATACTGAGGACCAAGAGCCGCGGGATTCGGCCCGTACGGCCCCAGCTCGATGATCAGAGCCGCGACCGTCGGGGAGCGGTACCCGCATCAGTGAACGATCATGGTCGCGATCGGGCGAGCGGTCCCCGCATCAATGCACAATCAGAGCCGCGACCGTCAGGGAGCGGTGCCCGCATCACCCGATGATCAGAACCTCGAGGCAGCCACGCCGAGACTCGCCCCGAGGATTCGACTCTGTCTACATCCTACATCGGCGTCCGAGGCTAGCGCAGTTTCGTCGTTGCCAGGGCCAACACCGCGAACAAGGCTGACAGCAGCCAGAACCGAGTCACCACCTGCGATTCCGTCCAGCCCTTCAGATGAAAGTGGTGGTGAATAGGGGCCACCAGGAAGATCCGCTTGCCCCTGGAGGCCTTGTAGTAACCCACCTGGAGGATCACCGACAGGGCCTCGATCACGAATACGCCGCCCACGATCAACAGCATCAGCTCCTGCCGGATGACAATGGCCACGAATCCGATCAGCCCCCCCAACGGCAGGGAGCCCGCATCGCCCATGAATACCTGCGCCGGATGGCAGTTGTACCACAGGAAACCCAGACAGGCCCCCATCATGGCCCCGCACAGCACCGATAGTTCCCCAACCTCGGGGATGTGAGGGATCAGCAGATACGCCGCCACCCGCGTGTCACCCACCGCCCAGGCCAGCAGCATGAACACCGCACAACACACGGCCACGCAGCCGCTGGCCAGACCGTCCATTCCATCGGTCAGATTGACCGCGTTGGACGTGCCCGCGACCACCAGGATGGTACTGATCACGAACGCCCACATCGGCAGCAGGATGGGGTCGGCCAGGTCCCCCTTGACGAACGGCAGCGTCAGAATCCGATAGGTTTGCGATGAAACCCCCTCAAACGTCTCCTGCCCCCGCCAGTAAACGAACACGGCCAACATGGTCCCCAGGCCCACCTGAAACAACAGCTTCTGATAGAGCTTCAGCCCGTCCCGGGTGCCCTCCTTGCCCTTGGACAAGAGCTTGAGCAGATCGTCCACGGTGCCCAGCGTGCCCAGCCAGACCATGCAGAAGAAGGCCAGATGGATGTAGAAAACCCTCAGGTCGGCCAGCAGCAGAACCGCGCTGGCCACGGCGAACAAGATCAGGATCCCACCCATCGAGGGGATGTCAGTCTTGTGTTGGGTCAGCTCGTTCAGCTCCCGGTGATCGAAATCCGGTACGTCCCCCAGCCGCTTGCGAATCAGGTATCGGATGACCACCGGCCCCAACGCCCAAACCACCAGGAAGGCCACCACAATCGCCACCGTGGCCCGAAACAGCGGGTTCTGATGGGCGTAGTAGCGGCCTTCCAGCAGATAATCCAGCAGGTGGTACAGCACTGTGTCAACGTCCCCGCAACGGGCCCGGCCGTCGTCGAGCCGGCCTGTTCTTCTTTAATGCACTCCGATTTACCTCTCCCCTACATTCTTACCGTACGATAGTCATCGGCTTTCCCGAGGCCGACCGGCCGCAATCTTCCGCTTCCGCCGAGTTCCGCCAACCGGCCGGGAAGGGGCCCACTCCTTCATTTGGTCCATCAGCCGCTCCAGACCAATGGCCCGTGACGCCTTGAGCAAGACGATATCTCCAGGTTCGAGCAGGCGGCCGATCTTCTCCCCCAGGATTTCTGCGGTCGGGAACGAGTATATCCGCTTGGTCAACCCGGCCGTGACGGTCGCCCCGTCGGCCACCACCCGGGCATAGGAGCCCGCGGCGATGACCACCTGGGCCCCGGACCGCCCCGCCTCCCGACCCACCGCCTGATGGCAGCGCACCGCCGACTCCCCTAGTTCCAGCATGTCACCCAGGACCAACACCTTGCGTCCCGTGGCCGGCATTTGGTCCAGCGCCGCAAAGGCCGCCACCATG
>CAZFMS010000125.1:0-11406 GCA_964520125.1 uncultured Planctomycetaceae bacterium | reverse complement strand
GAGCTGCGTTGCTCCGAGATTCCTTGGGAATCGCAAGAAAGAGCGTCAGTCTGATTGGAGGACAACTATGCGATGGCAAAAAGTTGTGCGAGTTCTTCTTCTCTTGACGATCAGCTTGATCCTGTTGGCCGATTCTGTCTACGCCGACTTCGGCGACCTGCTGCAGCGAATCCCCGGTGAGGCCAACGCCCTGGTGTTGATCCGTGCCGATAAGGTCTTCACCAGTCCACTGGCTACTAACCTGGGCTGGAAGATGGGATTGTCGGCAGCATCTGCCGACCAGCCGTTGATCGTGCCACGGGGGACCCGCCGGCTCGTGGTGGGCACTCAGCTAAACCTGGCCTCGATGGAGCCGGTTTGGGAATTCGCCGTTGTGGACATGAAGAAGGCGCCCTCCATGAAGGTGGTTACACGCATCGACGGCGGATACATTGATCGCCTGAGCGGGCTGCAGGCCGCCTGGACCCCTATGAACACCTACTTCGTCAAGTTCTCCGACCACTTGGTCGGTGCCATCTTTCCGGCGGACCGGCAACGCGCCTCCAGATGGATCAAACAGGGCAAAACCGCAAAAGGGGGCTCCCTGAGCCCGTACCTGGAGTATGGCGCCGCTTTCGCCGACAAGGGAGCCGACATCGTCATGGTCCTGGACCTCGAACATGCGACGAGTGCACGGGATGTGGGCCGCAGAATCGAGAGTTTTGATGCCGTTGCGGGAAAGGAAGACCAGCTCGAAGCGTTTTGTGGAGTCTTGGCCAACATCAGGGGCATCACGCTACGGGTGGATGTCGGGGATAGCCCGCATGGCAAAGTAACCATCCATTTCAATGACGATGCTTCACCGCTCGAGGACGTCGCCAGGCCGATGTTCCTGGAGGCCCTAGCCCGCAACGGCGCAATGATTGATGACATCGCTGACTGGAAGGCCACCGTGTCATCCACGGGCAAGACCATCACCCTCGAGGGAGAGCTAACTACCCATGGAATGAGGAGATTGTTG
Organism: uncultured Planctomycetaceae bacterium; assembly: GCA_964520125.1. Classification (GTDB taxonomy): domain Bacteria; phylum Planctomycetota; class Phycisphaerae; order UBA1845; family UTPLA1; genus JAFGQA01. The sequence continues at coordinate 10,406 of CAZFMS010000125.1, read as the reverse complement.
AGCCTGGCGGAATTGCCAATGCCGTCGGATAGCGCTGGAGAAGAGAGGGGGGACGCGAAAGCAACGTCGCCCGGCGCCCTCCGAGCCGAGGCCTCGAGAAAGTACTTCAAGGCAGTATCGGCCCTGCTTGCCGATCTGAGGGAGAGAAGAGAAGGAACCACTCTCGGCCATACAGATGGCCTCTGGATCGGAAGATACGCACGCAAGGTCTACCGGCTTCCCATCTTGAATGTGGACGAAGACTTGCAAGAGTACGGTGCCGAGGTGGCCGCCCGCCTTCTTCAAGCGGTCGATGTCATCGAAGGTCATCGCCAGGAAGCCAAGGCGCGGGCCGCAGGAGTCAGCGGCGGCGGCAAGTACTACGGTGGACGACGGTTCGCTCGCACTTACGGTAGTCGGCGCGGAGGGTACCACTCCGACGCCGCCGATGCCAGGCAGCAGAATAGGGATAGGCAGCAGCAAGTAACCGCGGATCGCATCAAGAGGATCAACGAGCGAAAGCGGATCAGAACAGAGGAACTGTCCAAGGGGACCGTGGCGGCCCGCGAAATCATCGACGGAATCAGGAACTTGACCATCTCCATCCGCAAAGAAATGACCAACCGCTACAACGTCGAGTTCTGACGACCCTGTGGGTACTATGGGTGGAGATCCTCACCCGAGAAGGCCCACTGCCTGGTAACGGCCTGACCACTGCCGCATGTCCGGCAAAATGACGAACGATAGGAGGTTTGTCAAATGATCCGCTTGGCCTTGCTCATGATATCGGGAATCGCCGTCCTCTCGAGCGGTTGCTCTTCGATGACGATTCGATCATCTCACGATCCCTTCGCCAGGTTCCCCGAGACCGGCAGCTTCGGCTGGGTCGCCGGACCGCAGAATCTCCCGGACGATCCCCGCGTGGACCGCGCCAGCTTGGATGCCCGGATAAGGAAAGCCGTCCAATCCCAACTGGCGACCAAGGGATACAAACTGGCCTCGGACAACAATCCCGATTTCCTGGTGGCCTATCACGTTGCCATAGAAGGAGAGTTAACCGCCGCTACGGTCAACCAGAACTACCATTCTTGGGGATATGGCCCCGACGGTCAGTGGAGTTTCGGTCCCCACCGGCAGCTCCCGCAGAGTAGCGGCCCGGGCTTCGCCCAAGGTTCCTTGGTACTCGACCTCGTCGACCCTGGAGCGACGCGCATCCTCTGGCGGGCCTCCGCCCAGGCCAGGATCGTAGTTTCCGCCAGCGAACAGGAGAAGGACCGCAGGGTCAACGAAGCAGTGCGGCGAATGCTCGAACGATTCCCCCCACGGTAGCACCGCTCCAGGTCAGGGTCCCCGCCGACCTGACCCCCTGAAGCACATACCACCAATCCCGCCCTACCCGCGACTCATGACCGAGCCATGTTCGTGCGGCAACCGGCACCAAGACTGCCCGCGCATCAAAGGCCAACGCCGGAAGGGCGGCACCATGGTCCGGACCTCCTCCCATGCCTGCGGCAGTGCGTAGAATCCCAGCTCAGACCGGCCCAGACAACCATCCCGGCCCGTTTCCCCCGATGAAGAATGGGGCGCGCATAAACCGCCCGGTGGCCGGTCGATTCCGAATTCGCAAGGGCTACGGCTGCTGAAGAAGTTCAAGGAACGCTGAAATATCGCGGCCATCGGCGGCATCATCGCCGGTTACATCCGCGGCGCAGAGGGCGGCGGGCGTGGCGGCGGCAGGATCCAGCAACACGCCGACAAAAGGCCCGAGGTCGCCCAGGTCCACTACGCCGTTGTGGTCGACGTCGCCCGGCGATGGCATGGACTTGTTGATCAGCACCGAGAGTTGACCGGCAGTCGAATTCGGCGCGGCAATGTCCAGCCAGCGGTTTCCGGTGAAATCGCCGAGACCGATGTAGTAGGGATCGGGATTGATCCCGAAGGTGACCGGGGGATCGAAGAGGCCCGCGCCGGCGTTCTGATAGGCGGAGATGCTGCTGGCATCGCGGTTGGCCACCACGAGGTCGAGCAAGAGGTCTCCGTCCAGGTCTCCAATCTGGATCGCGGCGGGATCGGTCCCGGCCGGCAAGTTGGTCAGGGGGGTGAACGAACCGCTTCCGTCATTTGCCAGGAGCCACACACTACCTTGGCCGGTTTCGGCGGAGGTCACCGCCAGGTCCAGGTCAGAGTCGTTATCCAGATCTCCCAGAGCCATGGCGTCGGGGTGGCCCCCTTTGCCGACGGCGACGGTGGGGCCGGTAACGAACGTGCCGTCCCCATTGCCCAGCATGATCAGCACCGAGGATGTGGCATGGCTGGCCACCGCCAGGTCGACGTGGGTGTCTCCGTTGAGGTTGCCGGCCACGATCTGACGCAGGTCCTGGCCCAGAGGGTAATCGACGGCGGGTGCATAGATACCGCCTCCGAGGTTGATGAGCAGGGAGACGGTGTTGGAAATCCGGTTGGCAACCGCTAGATCAATATCCTCGTCGTGGTCCAGATCGGCGGCGATCAGAGAGCGGGGCGCAACGCCGACGGGCAGGATCGCTCCGCTGACCAGAGTGCCGTCGCCATTGTTCAGCAGGATGGAAACGGTGTCATCATCCTCGTTGGCAACAGCGAGATCCATGCTGCCGTCTCCGTTCAGGTCTCCGCAGTCCAGGGTAAAGGGTCCCAGACCGGTCGCATAGCTGACCGCTACGGCAAAGGTGCCGTCTCCGTTGTTCAACAAGACGGACACGGTATTGGAATCCGCGTTGGTCACTGCGAGGTCAAGGTATTCGTCGTTGTCCAGATGTGCCGAAGCCACGGAAGTCGGAGTGAAATCAACCAGGTAGGCCGCCGCCGGATCGAAGAGGATCTCCGCCTGCAGCTCGGCGGGGACCAGCCCCATGACCGGCAACGCGACGGCGATGGAAACCAGCAACCGTGATGTCACGCGTCTCTCCACTTGAATCGACTGCCTCCTCGGAAGATCCGGCGAGGCGTTGGATCGGCCAAAACAGCTAACCCTATTGTATCCCGGACCGGCCTGGAGTTCCACATAATCCGCCGAGACGACCCTGGATCGTCCATCGCCGGGCCTGACGGTCAACGATGCGCCGCACCAAGGCCGCTTCTGCCGGCACCTCGAAGGCCTCAGCGGCAACCGGTCACAGGTCGCCCGCTCGGCGGCCGGGCCGGTTTCCAGCTACTCCGTCAGGGCCTCCGCGAAGAGCTGTAGGTCCAGTCCATCCGAAGTTCCGTCGCCGTTCAAGTCCGCCCGGCCGACATGGGCAGGGTCCTGGGGCACTCCCAGGAGAACGGCGGTCAAAGGGCCGATGTCGCTCGTATCCGCAACCCCGTCGCCGTTGATGTCGCCGGGAACGGGGTAGCCAAGAGCGCACGATGGCCCGGACAAGGTCAATATGTAATCGCCTTCGCTATAGGACCATGCGGTCAAGCGGATCAGATAGGTCTGACCGGCGGTGGCGTTGAACGAGACCACTCCGTAGATGAACGAGCAGGTGTCGCCGTCGCAGACCAACTCGTTGGCGATCGTGCCGGGACACCCGGTGTGCACAGACACGATCGTGTTGGTTCCGAGTGTGTCGCAGGTGTCGACGGTCACGATGCCGTCGGTGGCAGGTGTGTAGGTGTACCACACGTCCCGATTCAAGTTCGGGAAATCGCTGCAACTGGATGATCCATCATTGGTCATGCCCTCGGTGGATCCCACCACGGTGCCCGGACAGAGCTCGATGGCCGCGGTACAAAAATCGGAGATAGTGTCGCAGGCGTCGCCTATTCCGTCGGCGTCGCCGTCGGCTTGGTCGGGATTGAACACCTGCGGGCAGTTGTCCTGGATGTCGGGAATGCCGTCGCCGTCGATATCCAGGTCGAGGGAAAGGTCCATAGCGTAGAGGTAACTGAACCCCACGTCGCTCGGGAAACATGTGGTGACGTAGGCGGTCTGGCTGTCGGGCGCGAAGGTCGGCTGCTGCGAGCAAACGTACTGGTTGATGCCGCCTTCCGCGGCGAGATCGACCTGCCAGAGGAACGCCCCGTCGGCGGTGTCATAGGCCCTCACCCAGCCGGGCTGGCCGAAGGCGTCGATGCCGCCGGCCAGGATGATGGAGCCGTCGGGGGGGACGTTGAGGGTGTCGAGAATGCCTCCGGAACTGGGCAACTGCCATCGGGTGCTGCCGTCGGGATTGATCGCCCACAGTCTGAGGCCCAGCCAACCTGCGGTATAGATCACGCCATCGGCATCGATGCCGGGCATGGACAGAAGGTTGTCGCTAATCGGAGGCAGAACGATCCAGTCGACGTTGCCATCGGGTCTGATGGCCATCATCCCGGTCTGGCCCCAGCGGGTGATGACTCTCCCCGACGGGTCGAGCACCGGGAAGTTCTGTGAACCCAGGCCCAGGTCGGAGTTGCCACCATGCCAGATAAGGGCTCCGTCGAGCCCGAAGGACCACAGGGTGGGGATGTTGTTGGTCGACTTGATCCCCATGAAGAACCGATCCGCCCCGAACACGATCGCCGAGTTGCTGCCCTCTGTGCTGCCGGTATCCGAATCGCCCTCATCCGCCCAGAGCAGGTTGCCATTCGGGTCCAGCGAGAACGCGCCGAGCCCGCCGCCGCCGCCGAACAATGTGTCCTGCACGGCGTAGATGTTGCCGTCCGGACCGACGTTCGGACCCGCCAGCAGCCCAAGACCGGGGTATTGATTGGCGAACTGCCACTTCAACGTGCCGTCGGGATTGAATGCCTTGATCAGGCTGCCCGCCGCGTAGATGGTCCCGTCGGCACCGACGCTGATGGGTCTGCTACCACCCGCCCCCGAGGCGACCCACAGCAGATCACCGTCCGGAGTCAGGGCATAGAGCTTGGTTGAGTCCGAAGCGTAGACCGTGCCGTCGGGCGCCACGGTTGCGAACTGACCTCCATGCCTCGAATCCATCTGGAACCGCCAGCGTACGCGCCCGCCGGTGGGCTGTGCGATGGCAGCGGAGGCCGCCAGCAAACAAACAGTCAGAACCGCCGGCAGCCTGCCAATGACAGAATTACTATCGTGTCGCCTATCGCTCGGTAGCATGTCCAGTCTCCTTCTAATGAGCTTATGCCCATCATCCTCCCAGTAGGGCGTTAGTGAACGGTGCAACGTCCAGCCCGTTCGCCTCTCCATCCGCATTCATGTCCGCCCGGGCAATATGGGCCAAGTCCAGGGACGATCCCAAGAGAACGGCGGTGAACGGGGCGATGTCGCTATTATCCTTCTTGCGTGCAGCGCCTATGGAATCATCGCGTCCAGGAATGGTCGCACGTCCAGTCCGTCCGCGCCGCCGTCGTTGTTCATGTCCGAAGCCGCTACGTGGCTTGGATCGGTGTCGGCCCCCGACAGCACGGCGGCGAACACCGGCACGTCGTCCATATTCGCAACCCCGTCGTCGTTGATGTCGCCGGGGATCAGCACCGTTAGATCCGAAGCACTCGCCAGCACGAGTCCCCTATACCCCGCCACCCACATCTGTCCTTCCGGCAACACCTCCAGGGCGACCAGATTCGCCCCCAGGAAACTCGTGAAACCCGTGTCAATCTGCGTCCAATTCGACCCCCCATCTGTCGTGTGATACACCCAACCCTCCGATCCGGTTACGGCGTACGCCTCACTCGGACTCACCGCCTCGATTTCCGCGATGTAATGTTCGCCGAAGACAATCCCCGGCAAGGTCTGCGCCGTCCAGGACTGCCCCCCGTTCTCGGTCTTCATCATCGAACCGTAAAACCCGCCCACCCAGCCGGTGTTGAGGTCGGCAAACTGGAAAGCGTTGAGGACATCATTGCCGTTCGGCTCCGGGATCGCGGTCCAGGACTCCCAGCCGTCCGTGGTGTGGTACATCACGCCGGTGCTGATCGCCCATCCGTTCTGTGCGTCGAGCATCTGCGCTCGGAAGATGGCTGAGATGCTGGAGGGAGGATTCTGACGCAGCCAGGTCTGTCCCCCATCCGTGGTGTGCATGATGACTCCCGTGTAAACCAGCGCTCCCCGGCCGAACATCCAACCCTCCTGGTCGCTGACAAATTCCACGGCGTGGTAGTCATAATAACTATTAATGCCTCCCGTCGGGAGGGTCCAGGTCTGCCCCGCATCGTCGCTCCGATACGAGATGCCATCACTGGCGGCGATGGCGAATGAATCCGCATCGATGATCTCAATGTCCCGCAGATAGTTCGGGGGCGTATTGGAGGCGTTCAGAACTTGCATTGCAATCCATGAAGCCCCGAAATCATCCGTCCGCATGATCGTTCCGATCTCACCCACGGTGAATCCCAAGCCGGCGGGAGTCATCACCAGATCCGCCGGGCTCACCCCCATCCCGCGGCTCATCTGGTTCCAGGTGTGACCACCGTCGTGGGTTTCATACATCAGGCCGTACCAACCCGCCACATAGCCATGCTGGTTGTCGAGAAAGTTGATTTCTAATCCCCCCCAATACCCCTTGAATTCCTGCGTCCGGGTGAAGGTCGATCCCCCATCGTCGCTCACCCAGATCCGCAGGTCATTCCCCAGAATGACGATCGAGTCGGCGCCGAGCACATCAATATCCACCATGTCGGTGAAGAACCCATCCAGGTCGGAAAAAACCGCCGTCCAGGTCGAACCGAAATCGGTCGAACGAAGCACGGTCGTCATGTCGTTTGCAATCAGCGTCGTCGCATTGAGAAACCGGACATTCATGAATCGGCCCGTGGCGGCGAGTTCCCACGATCCACCCGCATCGGTCGTACGGTACATCCCATCCACCCCGTTCAACTCGCCGTAACTGACGCCGACCTGATCATCGAACCAGTCCATGTCATGGATGCGGTTCATGAGGGGATATCCCGCCCAGGCGACAGTCCAAGTGTCTCCCCCGTCGGTGGTTTTCCAGGCTGAGAAATTGCTCCACACAAACCCCGTCAGTGGTCCCACGAATTGCAGGTCGTACATCGAGCAGCAGGGATCCGTGAAGGGTTGCCAGGTCTGCCCCCCGTCACTCGTGCGGTAATGCGGCGAGTTTCCGATCGCATATCCATGCAGGGCGTCGAAGAACTTGATCCGATTGAAGGGGCTTTCAGACAATGCGTCGTTCCGGGGCACCGAGGCCGTCTGCGCCCACGATTGTCCGCCGTTCGTGGTCTCCATGAGCACCCGGTCGCCTCCGCACACGAACCCGTGCTGAGGCGTGATGAAGGCGACTCCCCCCAGATGCCATTCCGTGGGACGGGCACTCTGCACCTCCCACGGTTGTTGAGCGTTCACCGACTGACTGAACCCACTCACCGAACCGAACAATCCCAGGACGCACAAGCAAAAGCGAATGGGGGCGGTTACCGGGGTACCTCTATGAAAGAGAGGGTCGGAGAACAATACAGCCGGATCGAGTCGCGAATCAGGCCCCAGGATTGTTCCGCACCACGAAAAGACCGTTGCGATTCGCATGGAGTTTTCCTTTCTTTCATGTCGCGCTAACGCGACGAATTCATCGCCGGGGCATCGTTCGACCGGCAGGCAGCAACCCATCGGCAGGTCCTCAACTCTTGGTACAACAACGCCTGTCCTTCTTCCTGCCGACGCCTATGGAATCATCGCGGCCACGAATGGTCGCACGTCCAGTCCGTCGGCGCCGCCGTCGTTGTTCATATCCGACGCTGCTACGTGGTTTGGATCAGTGTCCACGCCCGCCAGCACGGCAACGAACACCGGCACATCGTCCATGTCCACCACGCCGTCGCGGTTTATGTCGCCGGTGAGACAGGTGCGGTTCATCAACACCGAGACGTCGCCGGAGACGGAGTTCGCCACCGCCAGATCAGGGGACTCGTCGCCGTCCAGGTCCGCGGAGGCGGCCTTGCTGGGACCGCTGCCGGTCGGCAAGCGCTGCCCTTCGCCGAAGGTTCCATCTCCGTTGTTGGGCAGCAGGGAAAGATCATTGGAATCGGTGTTGGAGACCACCAGATCCAGACTGCCGTCGCAATCCACATCCGCGGCGATGATCTCCGTGCTGGTAGTGCCTCCGGTGTCGTAATCAATCGGCCCATCGAAGCCGGCACCGTTGTTGATGAACACGGTGGCCAAGTTGGCGTTGTCCCCCGGGCCGGCAAAGTGCGTCGTCGCCATGGCCAGGTCATCAAGGCCGTCGCCATCGAGATCAGCGGCCACAATCCCGTCCGGTCGGATCGGGTCGCCAACCAGCATGGTCATGACCGACACGAAAGACCCGCCACTGTCCGACAGGATCGAAAAGGTCCGGTCGTCGTGATTGGTTACCGCAACCTCCAGGGCGGCATCGCCGAGGAGGTCGCCGATGGTCGTGTCCCGGGGTTCCGCGCCGGCGGTGACCTGCGTGGCCGTGAAGGCCCCGAATCCGTCGTTGACCAGAATGCTGACCGTGTCCGAGAGCCGGTTGGCAACGGCCAGATCCATGTCGCCGTCGGCCTCCAGGTCGCCGATGCTCAGCCCCTGCGGGCGCTCCCCCACGGCAATACTGGCCCCCATGGAGAACGAGGCGGCGCCGTTGTTCAGCATCAGCCGAACAGCGCCGTCCGGGTCGCTTCGCAGAGCCACCGCCAGGTCGACGTCGGTGTCTCCGTCGAGATCTCCCGCGATCAGATCCTGGGGGCTCGAGCCGGAGGGCAGCAGGGAGTCCACCGTGGTGGCGAATGTTCCATCCCCGGCGTTGAGAAACACGATGACCCGATCGGGGTCGCCCGCCGTCGTAGCCAGGTCCATGTCACCGTCTCCGTCGAAGTCGCCACTGGTCATGCCGCTCGGGCTCAGCAACAGGCCGTATTCAACAGAGGCATCGAAGTTGAACTGCGCCCGGGCCACGGTCGTGGTGGACCCGAGGGCGACGACGATCGCCGCCAGGAGTAGGTAGGTGTGATTTCGTTTGTCTCGCATGATGCTGTCTCCTCCTGAGAGTGCTGGTCGATTCATCGCCGGGGCGCCACTCGCGTTCCCCTGATGCAGATCACTATGGACTGCTCGAGAGCTGATCGAAGGCTCCTTGATGAGGGAAGAACCATCATCCGCCCAGCAGTGCATTTATGAACGGCGCCACATCGAGCGCGTTGGCCAAGCCGTCCTCGTTCAGATCCGCGTCCTGAATGTCACAATCGGGGAAAGCGGTCTGGTACCCGTTGTGGTCCAACAGGGCCAGAACGAACGCGTCCACATCCAGGTGGTCCACCAGGCAGTCGCAGTTCAGGTCGCCTGGTCGCAGCGGCTCGCCTTCCGGATCTTGTTGATCGGCCGTCAGTTGCATGAGCCAACCCTCGACTTCCGCAGATAGCGTGCCGGTGCCGATCAAGGCCACCGACGGCTGGATCCATCCATCATGGATAATGGGCAGGGGTTTGACGCCTTGCCCCCCGGTGCCGTCGGTCACGCCCGCGCCGGTGCTGCCATTCGCCAGCAGTACGGTGCCGACGATGGCGGCGTCGGTGGCCTGTCCATCGCCGTCGGGGTCGGGATCGATCACCGTCAGCACGTTGGCGTGCTGGTTGCTCACGTAGGCGTAGAAGCCTCCGCCGAGTTTCGCGCCCCAGTTGACGCCATGCGTGCCGGCCGGAGTCCCCAGAAACGCCACCACCTCATCAGTCCGCGTGTCGATGACCGCAACGTGGTCCGCCTCACCGGTCGATGGGCGATCTACCTTGGTCAGGGAGAACACCGCGGTGACCACGAATCTGCCATCCGGGCTGACCGGAGTCTGGATAGGAACCTGCAGAGTATGGAGGATGTCGAGCCCCAACTGCCCATCCGGAGCCAAGGTGACCGGGATGTTGGTGATGATGAACTGATTCTCTACATCTACCACCGTAACCAGGCCGGTGACCACGTTGGCCACGTAGGCCTTGTGGAGGTGTCCGCCATCGACGTGGACGTGGCACTCACCGACCGCGATGGGCATCAGCAGGGCGGAACGGAGCGGGTCCTCGGCATCGTGGGTGAGTTCCTCGATGACCTCACCGCTTTCAGTATCAACTATGCTGATTGACCCGGCCAGGCCGAGTCCCTTGAACACGTTCGGTATGACGGTGAAGTCGCCGCGACCGCACGTGACCCAATGACCGTGAGGGTGATTACGCCCGTCACCGGTCGACCTGCTCTCCACCACCTGGAGTCCATCCGGGCCGTCCTCGACCTTGACCATGTTGTTTTCGGCGCTGAGCGGGATGGTCAGGGTGCCGCGCTGGGCAGAGCATTGCGTGGGAATGGTGATGATGTGGGTGGGGGCCTCGCCGACGGTGATGCTGTCCAGGATCTGGCCGCTGGCCCGGTCGATCTTGTTGATCCACTTGCCGAACCAGTTTCCGTTATAAACGACCTCCAGGGCGGTGTTGCCCCACATGTTGTGGGGGTTGTTCCACATTCCCTCGGCGGATAGGCCGTTGAT
>CAZFMS010000124.1:0-11427 GCA_964520125.1 uncultured Planctomycetaceae bacterium | reverse complement strand
GTTCTCCCGGTGCACGGCTTGAGCGGCGGAGCCTCGGCGGATTCATCCGGTGGGTCCTGGGGGCAGGGGCGGGCCGGATTGCTCCCTTTCCGCTGAGTCGGATTCGCATTCCATGCGTTTGGGGAGGGCGAATAACGGCGAAGAAGCGGCGTTTATGGCGACGGTGGTCGGGGATGAGACGAGGCTTTCCGTGGGATAGGGGAGGTGGTAGGCTACGGGCTCTTGGTCTGTTGGCCGGTCCGCGGCGCGGGGATCGGGTGGCAGGCGATTTTTTAGATCGCCGTTGTATCGCAGAAAGGACGAGCCCATGGCAGGTCAGCCGCAGAGCCCTTACAAGTTTCCCGAGAATGCCTATCGCGAACTCAAGCCGGGGGAGGAATTCGTGTCCATGATCCCGCCGGATGTGAGCGCGCCGGAGCTGACCACTCGGGCGATCGTCTTCGGCCTGATCATGAACGTCATCTTCTCGGTGGCGGCGACGTTTTTGGCGTTGAAGGCCGGGCAGGGGATCGAGACGGCGATCCCGATCTCGATTCTGGCGATCGGCATGTCCGGCTTTCTGCTGAAGGCGGGGAAGCGGGCCAGTTCGATCCTGGAGAACGTCTACGTACTAGCGATAAGCACGACGAGCGGGTACATCGCGGGCGGGACGTGCTTCACCATGCCGGCGATCTACATCCTGTCGCTGCATACCAACCTGGAGATGAGCAACTTTTCGCTTTTCCTGAAGATTACACTGGTGCCGTTGCTGGGGGCGATCCTGGGGGTAGTTTTTCTGATCCCCTTCCGGCGTTATTTCGTCAAGGATATGCACGGCAAGCTGCCCTTCCCCGAGGCCACCGCGACAAACGAGATTCTGGTGACCGGGGCTTCGGGAAGCACGCGTCAGGCGTGGATCCTGATCTACTCCTTCGTACTTTCGGCGGTTTACACCTTCATCGCCACCGGGCTCAAGCTGTTCAGCGACACGTTTACCACGGGAACGGCGCGACTTGAGGCGGCCGGCAGGGAAGTGGTCGAGACGCTGGCGTTTCGGTCGGACCTGTTGGTGATGTTGACCAACAAGGTCAAGGCGGTCTTGGCGATGGGGGCGGGAGCCTACTACCTGGGGCTGGGTTTCATCATCGGGTTGCGTTACGCATCGATCATCTGCGCGGGTTCGTTTTTGTCCTGCTTCGCAATCATACCGGTGCTGGCCCAACTCGACCTGGATGATCTGCGGAAGCTGAACTCGGCATGTGTGGCTCATAATGGGCCGGAAGAAGAGACTGCGCGGTTCGCCATGCCGATGGCCCTGGCCGACACGCTGGACGAATTCGGCGTGCCGCCGGCGGAGAAGTTGTCGGTCGTGGTCCAGGGGTATTACGCGGAGTTGGGCGCGGCCTTTTCGGGGCAGGGCGTCACGCTGGTGGGCGACGCGCGGATTTCCACCAGGAAGTTCGGTAAACGGTGGGAGGTCACCAGCGGAGAACAGGTTTACGTGCTCAAGGCGACCGAAACCGACATCGCCGTGCACGAGGGCCGGGCGGAGGAGCCGATATTCACCATTGCCGCGACCTTCGGCGGCAAGCTGAACGAATTCGACCAAAGGGCCAAGCTTCGCCAGCAGATCGGAGCCGAGTTCGCCCAAAACGAACATCCGTTCGCGAAGGAATCCGTCACCGTCACGGTGAAGGAAGCGGGCAGCTTGTGGCACCTCAAGGACAAGTATCAGACCTACGTGCTTCGGGCGGACCCCGGGGCAGACCAAATCGCGGTCCACGCCCGGGAAGCCAGCGCGAACGACATCTTCGGGAAGATTCCGAAGAACATCGGGATCGGGGCTATCTTCACGGCCGGCCTGTTGTCCATTTTGAAGATGAGCAGCGTCATCGTGATGGCCTTGCGCAAGGCGCTGGGCAGCCTGTTGAGTAGAAAGGATGGCACAGGGCCCAGCCTGTTGCGGACCGACGAGGACATCAGCTATCCCACGATGATGATCATGGGTTTTCTGACCATCGCGGTCATGGCGGTGTTCTTCCGCTTTGTTGTTTTTGCCGACATGGCCGGCGCTTCCTGGCTGACGTTTGTCTCGGTGGTCTTGGCGTTGGTCATCGCCTTCTTGTTCATCACCGTGTCGGCCTGGGCGATCGCCATGATTTCGGTAACGCCGATTTCCGGTATGACGGTCACCACGATCATTATTACGGCGGTCTTGTTGTCGGTGGCGGGGCTTCCCAAGGGTGACGGCGGGATGCTGGCCACGCTGCTGGTCGGCGGGGTGGTGGCCACGGCCTTGTCGATGGCCGGTGGTCTAATCACCAACTTCAAGCTGGGCTATTGGTTGGGGGCCAGCCCCCGGAAGATCGCCTGGTGTGCCCTGGCCGGGGCAGTGGTCTCCGCAGTGTTCGTCTGCGGGACGATCATGGTGCTGAACTATCAGCCGGGATACACGGGCGAGAGTGCCTTGCCCGCCCCGCAGGCCAACATGATGGCCAGCGCCTTGGAGAGCTTCCTGGGCACCGGGGAAGTACCCTGGCTGCTGTACGGGGTAGGCGTGGTGATCGCCCTGCTGATCGAGTTGATCGGGATCTCGGCGTTGGCCTTTGGGCTGGGCATGTACCTGCCCATGTATATCAACACCCCGATCCTGATAGGCGCCGTTGTCGCCGCGTTGGTCAAGAAGAGTTCCAAGGACGAGAAGCTCTCCAAGGCCCGGAGCAACAAGGGCATCCTGATCGCCTCCGGCCTGATCGCCGGCGGGGCCATCATGGAGGTGCTGGTCAACTTCACGGCGGCCCTGGATGACCTCTTTCTGGGGGTCAAGACCTGGGTGGGCAGCGGCGAGGAGGTGGTCGGGAAGATCATGCCGTTCCTGGATTGCGGCGGCCGGCTGATCGACAGTGGCGTAAACCCGGAAGCCCTGGCCCGCACCGAGAACTGGCTCGGCCTGGTCCTGTTTCTGGCCCTGTGCGTGTTCGTGTACTTCGACTGCCGGCGGGCGAAGGTGGAGTTGGGGGAGGCAGAGATCGGCTGACGCGGGCCGGGGATTCCAGTCTGTTTCGCCTTATCGTGTTTGTAGGCCGGCGCTCAATCTTGCGCCAACCCTTATAGGAGCCGCAGAACGTGAGTGACACTCCAAAAGCGCCGCCGGCCAAGCTCGGATTCTACCAACAACTGACCAGCTTTCCGGCGGCGTTTTGGGTGGCGAATGTCATCGAGTTGGTGGAGCGTTTTTCATTCTACGGCGTGCGGGTCATCTCGGCGCTCTACATCGTTGAAGCGGCCGAAGAGGGCGGCCTGGGACTCGACAACACCGACAAGGGCATCTTCTTCGGCGTATGGTCGCTGATTCAATGTCTGCTGCCGATGGTCACCGGCGGGTTTTCCGACCGCTACGGCTACCGAATCTCCTTGATGCTGGCCTATGCCATCAACATGGTCGGCTACGGAATGATGGCCTATGCAGACAGTTGGTGGGGATTCATGCTGGCCTGCTGCCTGGTGGCCACCGGCACGGCGATCTTCAAGCCTCCCCTGCACGGCACACTTGCTCACTGCGTAAACGAGTCGAACTCTTCGGTGGGCTGGGGGATCTTCTATCAGGTGGTCAACATCGGGGGTTTCCTCGGTCCGATCGTGGCCGGCATGCTGCGCCTGCTCGAGTGGCGCTACGCGTTCTTAGCCTCTGCGGGCATCATCGTAGTGAACATCGTGGTGACCGGGCTGTTCCTCGAGGACTATTCCAAGGGTGCCCAGGCGGGGAAGGAGGGCGGGCCCAAGAAGGGCCCGTTAGAGACGTTGACCGAGGCCCTGACCACCCTCCGGGACAAGAAGTTCATAGTGTTCCTAGCTATTTTCTCCGGGTTCTGGTTCATGTTCATGCAGCTGTTCGATCAGCTTTCGATCTTCATCGACCAGTGGGTGGACACCAACGATGTCGCGGTCTTCTTCGCCAACCTGACCGGCCTGGAGTTCTTCAAGAACCTGGCCAGCGACGGCGGGCAGTTTAATCCCGAGTGGATCGTCAACGTTGATTCCGGGGCGATCATCATTCTGGTTGTTCTGGTGACCTACATCTCCGGCTTCTTCCGCCACATCAGTTCAATGATCGTGGGCATGTTTATCGCCTGTGGCGGGCTGATTATCGCCGGGTCGGCATCGACCGGGTGGTTTTGCGTGGTGGGCATCTTCGTTTTTGCGATCGGCGAGATGATCTGCAGCCCCAAGTTCAGCGAGTACATCGGGCTGATGGCTCCGCCGGAGAAGAAGGCCCTCTATATGGGGTATTCCAACATTCCCTTCGCCATCGGCTGGGCCGGGGCGAACTTCATCGGCGGACCCGTTTATCAGCGAACCTCGGACAAGATCGCCCTGGCACGGGACTATCTTATTTCCCAACTGGGAGCGGACGCGACTGCGGTCGGCGAGATGACCCGCGGTCAAGTGATGCCGGCACTGGTCCAGGCCTTGAATTCCTCGGAACGGGCGGTAACTCAACTCCTGTGGACGGAGTACAATCCCCAGTACTTCTTCTACGGCTGCATCGGCATCGGCCTGATGTCTACTCTGGGCATGATCGGCTACCATTTCTGGCTGGAGGCCGACAAGAAACGAGATTCGCAGGCCGCCACCTAGCCGCGAACAACATCGTGGTGGCCCGGCACCCTAACGGTCTCGCCTCACAGGTGTCTTGCTGTACAATGACGCTCCCCGCCCGGTCAGGGAGGGAAGCGTGAGTGGGCAGCGAGGCACGGCGTAGGCGGACGAACTACTGGGTCGGCGCCTGCACCTCGAACCTCCGGCGGGTGGGCCAACGGGCCGGGACTCCATGTTGTTTCGTATTCAGGAGATGGCAGGGCATGAGTAGCAAGCCGGGACACAACGAGAAAGACGATGGCCAGGGCGGCGAAGATGCCGTCGAGACTGGGCGGAAGGTGGGTCGGACCGACGAGTTGGATCTTCAGCGGTCGGGCGGCGCTTTTGGGCACACGTTCTGGATGCTGAACAGCATCGAGATGTTCGAGCGGTTGGCGTACTTCGGGATCCGGGCAGTGGTGCCCATTTACATCATGCAGGCCACCGAGCCCGGCGGGCTGCACATGACCGCCATCCACAAGGGATGGGTCTACATGTGGTGGGCCATCCTGCAGTCCTGGCTGCCGATGTTCACCGGCGGCATCGCCGATCGATACGGCTACAAGAAGATCCTGGCCGGGGCCATCAGTGCCAATGTGGTGGGCTATCTGATCATGGCCGGCTTCCACAGCTACTACGGCTTCTTCGCCGGCATCCTCCTCCTGGCCACCGGGACGGCCTTCTTCAAGCCCGCTCTGCAAGGATCACTGGCCCAAAGCATGAACAAGGAAAACTCCTCGATGGGCTGGGGCTTGTTCTACTGGGTGGTGAACGTCGGGGCCTTCATGGCCCCGATCCTGGCGACCATCATCCTGGGTAAACCCCACAGTGCCGAAGGCTGGCGCAACCTGTTCATCGCCTCGGCTATCTTCACCTCGGCAAATCTGCTGCTGTTGCTGACCTTCAAGGACGTGCCCTCGGGGGCGGACAAGACCAGGAGTTTGGCCAAGGTCTTCGCCGAGACCATCGAGAACATCTGGCCCTTCTGGTTCAAGGGCGGCGTCCATCACGCCGTGCGCGGCCCGGTGGGGATCATCATGGTTCTGGTCGGTCTGGCGGTGGTGATCCTCAAGACCGAGTTCTGGTACGTCGGGGTCAGTCTCCTGCTTCTCGGCGGGTGTTTGTCCGCCTGGCTGGAAGGAGGCACATTCACCTGGCAGCTTCGCCTGCCGGCCTTCCTGCTGATCATGTCGGCCTTCTGGATGATGATGTACCAGCTCTGGGATCTGCACCCCAACTTCATCGAAGACTGGATCGACAGCTCGATGGTCGCCGCGCACGCCCCGACCGGGTGGCAGGAGTACGGCGACCGCGGGCTCATGCGCGTTCCCCAGCAGATCCTGCTGAACCTGAATGCCTTTCTGATCATCCTGCTGGTGGTGCCCATCTCCTGGCTGGTCCGCAAGATGCGGACCTTGGAAGCCATGCTGATCGGCATGTCGGTGGCCACCATCGGCATCCTGGTTGCCGGCCTGACCACCAGCGGCTGGGTCTTTCTCCTGGGGGTGGTGTTCTTCTCCCTGGGCGAGATGCTCACCGGGCCCAAGAAGAACCAATACCTAGCCCTGATCGCCCCCCCCGGCAAGAAAGGTCTTTATCTAGGCTACGTGAACATCCCCATCGGCATCGGGGTGGGCATCGGCTCCATGATCGCCGGGGTGGTGTACGACAACTACGGCGAAAAGGCCACGCTGGCGCTGAAGTACCTCGGGGCGAATCCCCAGTTGATCGCTCGGGCCGTCCAGTCGGCTGACTGGAGCGACTCACTTGACAAGATACCGGAGCTGACCGGCATGGACCGCTCCGAGGCCTTCGACCTGGCCCGACAAGACCTCGGTCAAGACCCAGCTACGACCGCCGACACCCTCCGTCGGGCTTTTGGGCACGATCAGGGCCAGATCATCAACCTCGGCCTGCAATATCTGGCGTTGCAGGAGGACGACTTGGCCGAGACGACGGCCAGACTGGCTCGGGCCCTGCAGGAAGGCGACTCCGACGCGGAGACGAAGTCCCTGGGCGAGCAACTGGCCGCGGACACGGTGCGGCTGGACGAGATCGGGGTGGCCAGGTTCGTGCATCTGCTGCCCAAGGCGATCGATCGAAAGCGCCCCGAGGTATTCGCCATCGTCCGCGACCGGATGAGCCGGGGCCTCTCCCCGGACCAGCAGAAGGAAGACGCCGCGGTGGTCGCCCTCCTGTGGGAGCAGTTCGGGGAGGATCCCCAGACCCTGAACAACCTGGCCCTGGAATACCTCGCCCAAAACACGGCGCTGCTTCGGGAGGCGGTGGCCGGGGTTCGCTTCGAGGACCCGGTCGAGGAAATGGAGGAGCGCGTGGGGATAGGCCGAACCAAGTCCTTCGCCGCCTTGAGCATCGCCCGGGGGGCCAGCGAGGAAGCGGTAGACGCCGTGCTGGACGAGTCCGGGGTGGAGAGTTCCTCCGGCGGAGACCGGGCCGCCGCCCATCTGGCGGGTTTGGTCCACCATCGTTTCAACGCGGTGGCCCGTAAGGACTGGACGCGGGATGTCTCCGCCTTGGGCGAGATGATCGAATCTGATCCCCAGGCTCGAGCGCTGGCCAGCAAATTACTAGGCGGTGATCTGGACTATGCCGTGCTGGCCGAGAATCAGGACTACGTCCGGGCGGCGCTGGCGGCGAAAGACTGGAAACGATCACCTGAGCAGGCGGCCCAACTGCTGGGCATCAACCCCTTCGAGGCCCGGGCCATGCTGGCCGCGGAGATCAATCAATCCCCCCTGACCACCACCAGGCTGCTGTGGGACGAATACCAACCACAGTACAAGGTCTGGATCCCCTTCGCCGTCATCGGCGTCCTGGCCGCCATTGCCTTGGCGATCTTCGGGCAGATGGCCAAGAAGTGGAAGGACATGAACGCGTAGGGGAGGCGGGGGCAGTTCACCGCGGAGAACGCGGAGTCCGCAGAGGGGGCCTCTCGATGAGCCGGGTAATCGTGCAGGCACTGGCGGGCAAGCCGCCGGTGGCACCCACGCGGGCAAGCCGCCGGTGGCACCCGGGGCAGACCGGGCCGAGGACGGCCCGGCTCACTCGGACCCTCGAATCAACGATGACAGAACTCTAGTGGACGCCGTGCATCATTCGTTTCATCGGTCGGATCAACAAGGCCATTAGCAGGGCCCCGGCGCTGCACATGACGATGAAGATCAGGAAGTACTTCCAAGGCACCATCTTGCCCCAATAGGCGCCGAACATGTTGGCCGCGAATTCGGCGATAGCGGTGGCGAGGAACCATCCACCCATGAACACGCCGACATGCTTCGGTGGGGCGAGCTTGGTCACCAGCGACAGGCCGACCGGCGAGAGGCAGAGTTCGCCCATGGTCAGACACATGAAGAAGAGAATGAGCCACCAGATGGTCACGCGGTGCTTGGCAGAGTCAACGTAGACACCATCCACTGCGGCCTTGAGGAGCGGATCGGCGGTGGCGGCGAGGAGTTCGACTTCGGCTCGGGCGCCGATCTGTGCGGACACGGCGAGGGTCTTCGTTTCGGGATCCCAGGCGGTGATTTTTTGTGCTTCGTCGCCCACGATAGCAAAGCCCGCCGGGGCGTTCGCCAGGACCTCGGTCAGTTCAGCACCCTTCTTCAAAGCTGCAGACTTCTCCACGATCGCCTTGATCGCCTTTCTGAAGTCGTCCGGGGCGGTCTCGGAGAGAATCTTGAGGCGGTCCAGGTCGGGCAGGACGCCGCTCATGCGCAGCAACGGGTCATCGGCGTCGTAGCGAAGACGGGTCGCGCCGTAGAAGACCTGTTCCCCGTTCTTCGAATCGGTGGTGAAGATGCGGCCGTCCTGGTCCACGCCGAATGCGTCCGGCAGTGCGGCGAGCGGCGCTTGACTCGGTCCGGCCTCCCTCTGGGCCGCCGGCAACATCACTCCGAAGGCGACGGCAACCATGGCCAGGCCGAACACCATCTTGGTCGGCGTGGATGGCTGGAGCTTGCGCTTGTGCAACCATATCCAGAACCAGGCAAAGATCGGCGCGAGGGTGATGATGAAGAACGGGTTGATCGACTGGGTCTGTATCGAATTCAAGCCCGGCGCGGCGAACCAGTCCTTGGCTTTGGTCATGAAGGAGACTTGGACATCCGGGTCAGTCTCCGCCGCCGCGCTATCCAGGGTCACCGGCGTCGGTTCGAGGGAGGTGAACAGGAGGTTGGTGTGCTTGTCGGCCCAAACGAGCATGGCGTTGTAGCTTTGTTCAAAGGCCGTCCAGAAGATCAGGACGAAGGCGAAGACGACCAACAGAACGATGATGCGATCACGAGCGACGTGAGACGGCACGCCTTCGGGTTTGGGCGATACGGCGGTTGTTGCCTTGGTTTTCTCGCCATTCTGATCCTCACCTTGGAGAACGCCCTGCTTGAATTCCACCAGTGAGCGTTGGCCGACCATGTAGACGATCAAACCGAAGATCATACCGACGCCGGCCGCCCCAAACCCGTAGCCGTAGCCATAGTGCAGCTGAAGCCAACCACAGAGCAGGGGGCCGAAGAGGGCGCCGAGGTTGATGCCCATGTAGAAGACCGTAAAGGCTCCATCCCGCCTCGGATCATCCGGCTTGTAGAGGCTGCCGACCTGGGTGGAGACATTCGGCTTCAACAGGCCGACCCCGGCAATGATGAGCGCCAGGGCCGTATAGAAGCACCAAGTCACCTCAAAGGCCATCACGATGTGACCCATCGACAGCAGAATGCCGCCGAGCAGGACGGATCGCTTGGAGCCGAGCAAGTGGTCGGCAACAAGGCCGCCCAGCACCGGTGTGGCGTAGGCCAGGAAGGTGTATACGGCGAGCAGGTAAGACGCATCCGCTTGCGACCAGAAGAAGTGATTGATCATGTACAGCATGAGCAGGGCCTTCATGCCGTAGAAGCTGAAGCGCTCCCACATCTCGGTGAAGAACAGGACATAAAGCCCCAGGGGGTGGCCGAACAAGGTCTTCTGGGCGTTGGATGCGGCGGGCCCAGCGTCGAAGGCGTTGGCGGGTGCTCGAGACATTAGTGGGTTTCTCCCGGTACGAAGAATCCTTCGGGAATCTAACAAAGAATCGCCGAACAGCTTAGCCCGATCCGGCCGATTTGGCGAGGTCCCATCATAACTGGTTTTTCAGGGAAAGCGCTCGTGGGAGCCGAGAATGCCGGCGCTGGATGGCGGATGATATGTTCAGTCCGACCCATATCCGCCCGCTACAAGGACCATGAAGAGCTTGCCAGAATACCAGGGACGGGCTTTCCGGAGGGTAGGGTGTTACTGGCGGCGGATAGTCACCATGGCCGGGCTGGCGGTGCTCGGCCTCACCCCGTGGGCCCAAGCGCAGTTGCCGCCGCCTGATTTTCCGGCATACTGCCCACCGCTGACGGCCTTCGCGACGCCGACCCTGTTCGACCTGTGGTTCGGCACGGCGCCGATCCGATTCCCCTATCAGTAGTAGCCGGAGCCGGCTCCGTCGCCGGGAGCGATGGTGGTGACGCGATGGCTGGCACCAGGCCGTCGGCGGGCATGGCCCAGTGGTACTGCTCCGGACAAGTCATCACGGACTGTTGAAGCGCGGCCATCACCTGATCGACCAGGGCGTCGTCCGAACCGGCGGCATGGTGTTCGAGGGTGGCGTGCAGGTTCAAGGTGAATGAGAAGGCGTCGTCGCCCCGGCGGCGACAGGTGAAGACGCCAATGGGCACGTCGAACCAGCGGGCCAGCCGACCGAGGGTCGGGTAGCAGTTCATAGTACGACCCAGGAATCGCGTGGACACGGCCCGGCCGCGAGGTCGCTGGTGCTCGCCGATCATCATTACCGCCCCACCGCTGCCCAAGACCGCCGGCAATGCCTGGGCCGCGGACCTGCGATCGATCGGTTTGATCCAGCGTTGGGAATACAGCTCCTGCTGCCAGGAGCGAAGCTGCGGTTGGGCGAGAGAATCCACGATCACGTGCAGCGGTCGGAAGATCTGGCCCAGGGCATAGGCCCCAACTGCGGGATTGCCGTAGTAGGCGGTGGCCAACACGCAGCCGCGCCGGTCCCGAGCCATCGACCGTAGGACATCCTCGCCATCGAGCCGAACAAAGCGCCGCCAGGACGAGTCGCGGAGCAGGCGTTTGGCGAAGAGGACCTCGGTCCAGAAGCGGGCCAAGTGGTCGTACATCGCCCGGACTGTCGCGGAGATATCTCGCTGGTTGGCAGTTCCATCCAGGGCCTCACGCAGCCGGGCCTCGGCCCGCTGTCGGCCGGCAGTGTTGAAGTCGAAGACCCCGCAGGCCAACCGTCCGGCCAATGCTCGGGTGGCCTCGAGGCCCAGGGCCCCCAGGGCGGTGGCGACCACCCGGCGTAGATAGAAATACCGAACTGCTTCGAAGTCCATCTGCTCTCACCTACCCCGGCACCAAGCCGCGTAGTGGGAGTATCGGTCGGTCAGGGCGGTGGGCTGACTTACCCTGGTACTTCGGCTGTTTGGTCTGGCCGAGTGCACGGCGAAGGCCTCTCGACGCGACCAAAGCGAATCCCAGAGGTACAATGGTTGAAGATTGGCGTGCGGGAGCACGATTCGGTTCACCCCCTTCAGCAGTTTCGGAGGATATAG
This sequence comes from uncultured Planctomycetaceae bacterium, assembly GCA_964520125.1. Classification (GTDB taxonomy): domain Bacteria; phylum Planctomycetota; class Phycisphaerae; order UBA1845; family UTPLA1; genus JAFGQA01. The sequence continues at coordinate 199 of CAZFMS010000124.1, read as the reverse complement.
CGATGTGTCGAGTAATTGTCACCACAGTACTACTGGCGCTGCTGTGCGGGTCCACCGCGGCCGAAGAGGTCAAGACGACGCAGATCACCCTATTCACTTCCGGCGTCGGCTACTTCGAATCCGCCATGACCGTCGAGGGCACCACCACCGCGGAACTGGAGTTCCGCGCCGACCAGATCAACGATGTACTCAAGTCACT
>CAZFMS010000123.1:0-11452 GCA_964520125.1 uncultured Planctomycetaceae bacterium | reverse complement strand
AGCACCGCAACCAGGGCACCGAGATCGTCGAAGTCCACGTCGCCGTCGGCATCGGTGTCGCCGCGAAGCGTGGCCGTCAAGGCCACCGCCTCGGGATACGACGAGGAACCGGGATTTCCCTGGGAGTCGGTATGGCCGACCTTCAAGCCGTGCGGCGTGCCGGCCGCAAACCCGGGCGCGGTGGCAGGGACGACCACGACCTCGGCACTGCCCGGGCCGATGGCCTGCAGCGTGAGGAGATAGAGGAACGCCGGGCCGCCGAGCCCCTCGGTGAAGCTGGTAGTGAAACTGTTGATCAGACTCATCCCCGCGTCGCCATCGGTGCCCTGTAGAGTCTGCAGAGAGGCCCGCGTAGTGCTGAAGGAGCACATCGGCTCCACCGCAGCCACCTTGACAACTCCGGGGACGCTGATGGCCACATCGTGGGCAAGCTGCATGATGCCGTTCTCCTCGCCGCCGGCGGTGTTGGCTCCCGAGGTGACCTGGGCACTGACGATTATCTCGACCACATCGTCCACCAGTAGTTTCGTCAGGGGGCGTCCACTAGGGACGTTGACCCACGCCGTCACGGTGCAGGCCAGGCCGCTGTTGCTGTTGAGCACCACGCCGGTTGCGGCCGGGGTGAGGCTGTCGTATTGAATCCCCACGATCTGCCCGGTGGTGTCGCCCTGGAAGTTGAGGGCCCATTGCAGATCGCCGGCTTCTATGCCGTTGTCTCCGGTGGCGTCGACGTCCCAGGGCTTGGTCTGCAGGGCGGGGTCCTCCTCGTCTCCCTCCGGCGAGCCCGGATAACCATTGCTGAAGATCCAGTCGGCGTCGCCGAAGACGGCGGTTAATTTCGAGATGTCATCGGCATCGCAATCCCCGTCGCGATCGCTATCGCCGGGGATGAAGGGAATGGCCAGGTCATTGATTCTGCCGGGCGCCAGTTCGTAGGTCGGTTCGTAGAGCGGCGGATCGCCGAAGTCATAGTCCGGAGCGGATCCGTCATCGAGCCACAAGGGCACATTGGTCATGTAGGGCTGCAGCGCCTCGGGATCGATGTTCGGTTCGTTCAAGTAAAAGAACCCGATGCGGGACTCCTCGGGAATGGAAGCGGCTGTGCTCTCCCCGCGAATCCACTGCTCGGTGGCGGTGTCCTGCCAGTTGTTGCCGTTGCCCATTTCCCCCGTGCCGCCCCCCGACGGAAGCCAGCCGTCGCCTTTGGCGCGATAATCAACTCTGGAGAAACCGTCCGGATTAAAGCCCGCGGGATCGTCCAGGGCGTGGACATGACGTCTGGGCAAGGCCGGGGAACTGCTCCCGTTATCGACATGCCGGCCGTCGGTGTCATACTCCCAGCCGCGACCGTCCTCGAAGCTCACCTCGTCGACTATCTCGAGATCATCCGAGATATCGCCGACCGTGGCGGCCCCACCCATATCCAGGGTGTCGCTGCCCATTCCGTTGGGCTGGCCGAGGTCTATATTGCCGTCGCCCCACTGATCCTTCCAAAGTCCATCGGCCGGATCCAAGACCGGGGTGATTAATTCGGCGTCGTGGGCGATATCCTTGCCCCAGCGCAGGCCGGCCGGGTTCGCCGGATCAGCTTCGGTCTGCCCCGGTCGATTACGGACCAAGGTAAGCGTGGCCGAGCCGTTGTTGCCCAGTTGGCCGGGAACGTCGAGCCCGCCATTCCAGAGCATTGTCCACCTGGCGAAGTTCGCGTCCGGAAGCAGCGCCGGATACCAGAACGTGGAGCCCTCCTCGATTCCCAGCACCAGTAGGCCGTTAGGCCCCAGTTCCAGGCCGTCCAGGCTGAAGAACTCGTCTATCTCGGGGGCCGGAATCGGCACCGGCGGAATGCTGCCCAGCAGGTAGAGCTTCTCCACCGTGCCGTTGGTGAGCGCGATCGCGTAGCCGTCCAACTTCCGCCCGGGAGTGCCCATCAGCTCGATGAACTCCCGACTGCTGTCCGTACTTCCCGGCGGATTGATGAACACCTCGTTGATGAACACGGTTGCCACAGCTCCCGGCGAGACCGTCAGCACGCAGATCAGCGCAACCAACCATGACTTCGCCACTGTTTCGCTCCCCCTTCTCCCTACACTCTTCACCGATCGGCCGGCGCTGGGACACCCGTCGGCCGAAGCACCTGACTCAACTGCCATCACCTGCATAGCTGCCGGCCGTCTTGCTCGCTCCAATCCCCACATCCGAGCGAACTCGATCAACAAATCGATGAACGCTCACTCCCGTCGAGAGGGCAATGCCTCCACTCGATAGACACATCGGTAAGCCGATGGTCTTCCGCCTGCGTGCGGACCATTCTCGCAGCGCTTCCCAGCAAGTCCGGATGATCGATCGCCATGCTCGCGATAACCAAGCCGCAAGTTGACGTCATTAATGAATAGATGGTATACGCGAGGAAGACCGGTCGTGTTGGCACCGACCGACAGGCGCGCACGCCCCCCGCAGCGCTGCCCACACAGGGCTGTGATTTCCGAACCGAGGATCCCCCGCATCCTACGCCTCTTTCCCTTGGCAAAGGCTCCCCACGAGGCGGCTAGTTCTCTACACCCCTAACGGAGCCTCCACACCCTCGTCCGGCTCGGCGTCGTTAAGGCGCCGGGCCCCCATCGCTACGCAATGCTCTCCCTCGCAAGGCCCATCGATGGCGAGATAGGTCGGGGCCGCCCGTGCCACACCCCGCCAGTTAAACCAGTGTATCGAAGCTTATTGTCAATATCAACCGGCCCATCGCCAATCGGGGGGGCATCGGCCCTATGCTTATCGGACGTGATTGCGCCCCGACATTGCCACACACCTACCCATAACTACGCGTCTCTGGCAGGCCGTAACGCAGCTCGTGTCTCACTTTCGATCCTGTTCTCGGAGCGGAAACCGAACCCGGACTTTCTTTTCGTGCCGTCGAACGCTGCGACCAAGAGACCATGTTTGCCAATATAGGACGCCCGCAGATTCTGCAAGAACTTGGGCCGCGTCACCTTCACGCCGCCGCCCCTCTAGCAGACACCCGCACTCCGATTAAACCTGGTCCGACTCCAGGACTGCCTCTTCCGGACCGCCCCACCCGGCACGGCCGAAATCATCCGGGTCAAAGCCCCGTCCCGAAACCTGGGATGATCGCCCCCAACGCCCCATCGTGGCCGGCCGAGGAGCCTGACCAACCGGACCCGACCGCAACAACGTGCGTGCCCTGAAACTCCCGGCCCGGCGTCTCTCAACTGCCCTTCGAGCAGCACGCCGCACACCTGGCGGCGTACCCCCACGGGGAGACTTCCCGGACCTTGACCCGCCATCGCCCCGTGCATTTGTCAGGCCCGGCTGATGACCCACCTGACTTCCGGCTTGCCCGAACCCCGCCGCCTTCTGTCGCCGGGGGGCCGTCTGCCAACCCGGCCGGTCCGTTACGCCCCCCTCCCCGCCTTTGGCGACCGTTTCCAAGGCTTGACACCAGCCTCGGCCCAGTCAACATTGACTGCCCGGTCCGAGCCAATGCCGCCATTGCCCGGGCTCGGAAGGCCTGTGGCTCCTGGGAGTATCGCATGGCTGGGCCGTCCTCTCACCCCGCCCCCCCGAAAGAACCTGCACCGGCCAACGCCCGATACACCACCCGCCTTCCTCCCGCCCCGACCCATAACCCCCGGATGCCTGCAGCAGAGGGCTTGACCGCGCAGTTGATTCGATGCCACCGCGTCCGGCTCTCCGACCGCCGCGTCTCCCGGCAGATAGACCTTTCTGCTCCGGGGACCCCTCCGTCATGGGGAACGCCCCGCTACCGACCGCGGATACACTGCTGGCAGTCGCCTCCCTGCGCCGGCCTGATGACCGGGCTCAACGCATTGGCTGAGTTCGTCGATATAGAACTCCGGTCGAGCAGCGTGGATGCCCACGCCGGGCCCAGACGGTCTGAGCCATCCGCGATGCGGAAGAACCAGGTCGATCCCGTCAGCACCGACGGAATCCGACCATCCCGCCACGGCAACCGGTCATGAACACCTGTCGCCTCTGCAATTCCCCCGATCTGCGGATCATGCACCAGGTCTCCGGCGTGACGGTTCAGGAATGTGGCGGTTGCGGCTTTGTGCAGGTGGCCGACATGCCCCGGCAGGAAGACCTGGTAGATCTCTATTCCCCGACTTACTTCGACCACGGCAAGTACACAGATTCCTTCTCCCTGAAGAAAGAGAACCAAAGAAGAATGGCCCTCATCAAGGGCCGGCGGATCGAGCATGGGGCTCGAATACTCGACGTCGGCTGCGCCACCGGCGACTTCCTCGGCTGTGCCCGCCCCATGTACGACATGTGGGGGCTGGACGTTTCCGAATTCGCCGTCCGCCAGGCCCAACAACGCAATCCCGACATCGCTTCGCAGATCTCCGCCGGCTTCCTCGAAGACCACACCTACCCGGCGGCCTTCTTCGACGCCATCCTCATGTGGGACGTCCTTGAGCACCTCTGGAAGCCCGTGGAGACCTGCCGGAAACTCCTCCAGGCCCTCAAGCCGGGAGGACACCTGTTTCTCTCCACCCCGAATATCGGCTCTTTGATGGCCCGCTTAATGGGCCGGTACTGGGCGTTCATGACCGTGCCCGAGCACTTGGGGTTTTGCAGTCGAACCAGCTTGGCATTCCTTCTGCAACAGCGCCTGCAGATGAAGCTCATGACCTGGAACACCAGAGGCAAGTGGGTCAATCTGGCCTTCCTGGCCTACAAGCTCAAGCGGAACTTCCCCCAATTCATCCCCCGTGCGGCCGTGAATCTCCTGCGCCGCCCCCTGCTTGGAAAACTGTCAATCTACGTTCCCAGTGCCGACATCCAATATGCGGTGGCGTCCAAACCGATCCCGGAGGCACACTCGTAATGGTCGAATACACCATCCTCATCCCCGCCTACAACGAGGCCGACGTCCTCGGACGCGTATTACAGGAATTCGGCCAACCCGCGGGCTGCCGCGAGATCATCGTCGTCGATGACGGCTCCACCGACGATACCGCCGACGTGGCCCGGCAACACGGCGCCCGGACCATATCTCATGCCTCTAACCGGGGATATGGGGCGGCCTTGAAGACTGGTATCCAAGCCGTCAACACCGACTTCCTCATCTGCGCAGACGGCGACGGTCAACATCGCCTCGACGATGTTCTCCAAATAGCCCGCCAAATTGGAAACCACGACATGGTCGTCGGAGTCAGGCGCAAAGGCGCCCGCAGAGATTGGATGCGCCTGCCAGGAAAAATCGTTCTGCAGTGGTTTGCCGACATTCTGACCGATAAGCGCATCCCTGATCTCAATTCAGGAATGCGGTCCTTCCGACTTTCGACCATCGAGAAATACATCCATCTCATGCCCGACGGCTTCTCCTTTTCGACAACCAGCAGTATCGCCATGCTCAGAATGGGCCATTCCGTTCACTACGTACCCATCGATGTCCATCAAAGAGACGGAAGAAAGAGCACTGTTCAGATCTTCCGGGACGGTTTCCGGGTCATTATGCTGATTCTGAACCTCACCGTACTGTTCAATCCCATGAGAGTGTTTATACCCTTGGCCTTTCTACTAATGCTGGGCAGCCTGGGCTACTTCATAGGTTATTCAATCCTCGTAAGAGTACACATCACCGCCTCGATGGTGATGCTATTTATCACCGGTGTTTTGATCTTCATGCTTGGGATCATCTGTGAACAAGTTTCCGCTATCCGTCGAGAAATACACAAATGACCTATGTGATAACTGACTGCTGAACAACCTCGTACCGGCCTGATGTAATGTGTGGTATCTTCGGTGTATCAGTAACGCAATGCTCGGACCTCTCCCCCACGGCCCTCCGGGCCACGGTGGATCACCTCTTCCGACTATCCGAATCTCGCGGCAAAGAAGCTGCCGGCCTGGCCATCCTGACCGAAGAGGCCATCCACGTCTACAAGGAAGCCGTCGCCGCTTCCACCATGATACGACGCCGCCAATACACCGAACTCTTCGATCGCACTCTCAACGCAGCCTCATACGCTGGCCCAACACTCAATCACTATGCCACAATCATCGGCCACTCGCGCCTGGTAACCACCGGCGCACAGCACAATCACCTCAATAATCAGCCAGTGCTCAACTCTGGAGCCGTTGGCGTTCACAACGGCATCATTGTCAACGATCACGCCCTCTGGAGGACCTTTCCGACGATGCAGCGCCACGCCCAAGTAGATTCGGAGGTCATTCTGGGCCTGATTCGCCACTTCCTGGGCCATAGTCGCTCCCTCAGCCAGGCCCTTACGGAAACCTTCAATCTTCTCCAAGGGGCCGCCTCTATCGCCGTTCTTTTCAACGATCTCGATCACCTGGTACTGGCCACCAACAATGGCTCCCTCTACACATGTCATAGCCCCCAGGCCAAGGTATTCGTATTCGCCTCCGAACGACACATCCTTCACTCTCTCATCAAGAAGCGCCCGATTAACAAAGCCCTGGCCGACTGTGAAATACTCCAACTGCCTCCCCGACATGCCTGCCTGGTAAATGTCCACGACCTCAGCAACCAGACTTTGACCCTCGATCAACGTCCCAACGGGCATCCACCAACTCCGCCCAATGCTCCGGCCCGGCGACTAGTCAACATTAAGCCGCCGGAGTGCCGGCCCCCGACACAAGCAAGGCCTTCTGGCGCCCGACACCGCATACTTACTTCTACACTCCACTCGCTGCCGGTTCCTGCACAGTCCGCCATTGACTTGTTGCGACGTTGCAAGAAGTGCATCTTGCCCCAGACCATGCCCCTCATCCACTTCGATGACAACGGAATCTGCAACTACTGCCACTCTTTCAAGAGGCTGACTTTCCGGGGCATCGATGCTCTGCGACAGGCCCTTCGCCCTACCGGCACATCTCGCCAACGTCCCGACTCCCTGGTCGGGCTGAGCGGCGGCCGAGACAGCACCTATGGACTGCACTACATCAAGACCGCGCTGAACATGAACCCCATTGCTTTTACCTACGATTGGGGCATGATAACCGACCTGGCCAGACGCAATATATCCCGTATCTGCGGCAAGCTGGGCGTTGAACACATCCTGGTCTCCGCCGACATCGAAAAGAAGAGACGCTTCATTCGTAAGAATCTGCTGGCCTGGTTGAAGAAACCCGACCTCGGGATGATCCCCTTGTTCATGGCCGGCGACAAGCAGTATTTCTACTATGCCAAGAAACTGAAGAAACAGGCCGCCGTGCCTTGGATCATACTATGCGAGAATATGCTCGAACGCACGGACTTCAAAGCCGGCTTCTCCGGCCTGGAGCCGGCCAACACCGACGATGATCATGTCTATACCATCTCTCTGCTGAATAAACTCAAACTAGCTGCTTACTACGGGCGTCAATACCTCTCCAATCCTGCCTATCTCAATGCCTCGGTGCCCGACACTCTCTTCGCCTATGCGTGCTATTATCTGATAAGTCGCGACTACTTGAACTTGTACAGGTATATTGAATGGGACGAGCGCCAAGTCAATTCAGTACTGATTGACGAATACGACTGGGAGCTGGCCACAGATACCAAGTCCACCTGGCGTATCGGTGACGGAACCGCGGCATTCTATAACTACATCTATTATACCGTGGCCGGCTTTACGGAGAACGACACCTTCAGAAGCAACCAGATTCGACAGGGAGCATTGAATAGAACGGAGGCCCTCGAGCTGATCGCCAGAGATAACCAGCCGAGATGGGAAACGATTCAGTGGTATCTGGATACGGTTGGCTTGGGCAATGACTTCGAGGACATTATATCGACCATCAACTCCGTTCCCAAGCTGTATCCCGTATGATGCACCTACCTCAGTTCATAGCTTCATTATCCCTCAGAGAAAAATTCAACGTCGATGTTCTATGGAATGTCGGCAGCCTGGTGGTACTCGGTGTATCCGGTATCGTCATCAATATCCTCATCGCCGCGTATCTGGGCGCCGAAGCACTAGGTATCTTCAACCAGGTCTTCGCCATATACATAATGCTTTCACAGATATCCGTTGGCGGACTGCACTTCTCCGTGCTCAAGAACATCTCCCACCATGAACGGGATCGCCGGAATTGTACAGATATCGCCTCGTCCGCCCTCATCCTGGCCTTGATCCTCGCCGGCATCGTGTCTGCGGCGACTTACTTCCTAAGTGACTTGGCCGGCGCCGTTCTGGAAAGCCCGGGAGTATCTGCAGGCCTGGCCCTGGCCGCACCCGGATTGCTCTTCTTCTCCCTGAACAAGATACTTCTCAACGTCCTGAACGCGGTCCGCAGCATGAAGGCCTTCGCCGTCTTCCAAGCCCTCCGCTTTATCTTCATCCTCTTGGCCGTGATCGCCCTGCTGGCCATCGACTCCCCCAGGGAGAACCTCGCCTTCTCGCTGACTGCCTCTGAGGTTCTTCTCTTCCTGCTACTCATTGTGTACGTCCATTGCCGGGTCCTTCCGCTCCGCGTATCCGCGGGAGTTCGGAATTGGTTCGCCAACCACCTGTCATTCGGGTTCCTGGGTTTCTTCAGCGGGGTGCTTTCGGAGATGAACACCCGCGTCGACGTCTTGATGCTGGGGTTCTTCTGCCATGATGCCGTGGTGGGAATCTACAGCTTTGCGGCGATAGTGGCTGAGGGTATCTGCCAACTTCCCCTGGTGGTGCGCAGGAATCTGGATCCGCTTCTCGGGCAGTGCTTCGCCGAGCATGACCAAGCCCGCATCAGACGCATGGCCTCCAAAGTCAAGAAGGTCGTTTATTGCCTCATGGGTGCGATCGGTTTGACCGCGGTCCTGGCCTACCCGCTGGTTCTCACGCTGTTCATTCCTGGATCGGAGTTTGCGGCTAGCTGGGCGGTCTTCGCCATCCTCCTGGCGGGCATCGTTCTAAACTCCGGTTTCCGGCCGTTTCTCGGAATCCTGCTCCAGGGGGGACGACCCGGCATGCACACCCTCCTGGTCCTCCTCGTGGTCGGCGCCAATATTCTCTTGAACGCGATGCTCATCCCCGTACTGGGCATCATCGGCGCCGCGACAGCCACGGCCTTGGTCTACGTGTTGGAAGCCTTCCTTATCGTCGCTTTTGCCAGGAGGTTGTTCGGAGTCAAGCTGTGAGCCCCAAAGGGCCACCTGTTTGCCCAGACCGTCGGTCGTGACCTGCGGCCTATCGCTGTGCCGCATCAGGGGCCCCGCGATACGGGTACGAGCCGCCCACCGATCGCCGGCTCCGCTGCCGCCCGGCGGTACAACGCCCGCACCGTCACGTCTTCGGCGATCGTGACCCACCCACCTGCCTTGCTCATTGGTTCTGGCGACATTACGATTTAGACTGTCCTGTGCGGCTGGTGGCCGCATCCAATCGGCATGGCACCGTGTCAACTCGGCAAAGCCGCGGTAAGCACGGCGGGCTCGACCGCAAAGGGGCAACAAATGGACCCGATCACCGCGATTCTGAACTTCGCCATCAGTCTGGCAGCGAACTTCGCCTTAGATGCCTTGACCGAATCGGATGCCAAGGCCTTGGGCGAGGAATTGGCCGCGCAATTGGAGGGGCATCGCCGGGACTTGGACCGCATTCGGGATGCCCAATCGCTGCGTAAAGAGATCGGCAAGGTTGCTCAGGGAGTCGCGCGGCTCGCAGACGCCCGTGGAGTAGAGCCTGCGCGGAACGACCTGTACCGGCTGGTGAACGATCCCGTGTTTCAAGACGACTTCGCCGATTGGCTCACCAATCTGGAGAGCGAAGAAGAGGAACAGGCCAAACAGCGGCTGACTGACAAGATGTCGGCCACACTGCAAGAAGGCGGCGCGGCGCCGGCCCAAGTCGAACGATTCAAGAACGACTACTTCCGCCTGGTGGACAACGTCCTCTTCGGCAACGAGCGCCTGACCCACTGGCGGCAGTCTCTCTGTCTGCGGCACCTCCGTGAGCAGGTGGCCATGCTCCGCCGACTCGCCGAGGAGAACGCTGGCAAATACGACCAAGAGAAGCGCGACCAGGCACTAACCCACTATTGTCAGCGGGCCCTGAAGGAATGGGACATCATCGACCTCAGCAATCTGCCGGAACGAGACATCCAGATGGCCACCCAGCGGCTCATGCTCCGCCAACTCTACATGCCCTTGCGGGTCAACGTCGAGGCCGAGCACGGCGTGGACAGGAGCGAACAATCCTTGGCCAAGATGGAGAAACGCCGCGACCGCAGGCGGCAGTACGAGGCGGGACGATTCACCGACTCAAGTGAGGTCGAGGATGCCTCCGGCGACGGCGGGGCCAAGCTGTCGCGCGTACCGGTTGGTGTACGACTCGAAGCGGCCCGGCGGCTGGTAGTGCTCGGCGATCCCGGGGCGGGCAAGACCACCCTCAACCGTTGGATGGCCACCGCCTATCTGCTGGGTCGGTTGAAGGACACTGAGAGGGAGGCCCTGCCCGACGTGGAGACCTTGCCGGATCAGCCCTGGATCCCCGTGCTGATCCGCTGCCGTGAGCTGGACGCGGACACCCTGAGCCGATCGCTGGAGGACTTCCTACCGCAGACGCTGCGCAACCTGGAACTGGGCGAACACTTCAACGTCGTCCGGGCGGTGGTGATGGAGCAGGTCGCCAAGGGAAACGTCCTGCTGCTGATCGACGGGCTGGACGAAATCAGCGATCCCCGGCTGCGATCGCGATTCTGCCGGCAGATAGAGCGGATAGCCGAGGCCTATCCCGAAACCAGGATCATCACCACTTCACGGATCGTCGGCTACCGGGACATGCCCTACCGCATGGGAACCGCCTTCGAACACACCACCATCGCCGAACTCACCGAGGAGGACAAGGAGGACTTCGCCTGGCGCTGGTGCGACGTGACGGAACTCGGCGACAAGAAAAAGAAGGCGAGAGAGCTGATCGAGGCCTTCAATAGTTCAGACCGCATCAAGCGGCTGACCGGCAACCCCATGCTGCTCACCACCCTGGCCCTGGTGAAGCGCAAGGTGGGCAAGCTGCCCAATCGGCGGATCGATCTGTACGAAGAGGCGGTGCAGGTGCTGCTGAACTGGAACCCCGAAGTATATGAGACCATCGACAAGCGAGAGGCCATCCCGCAACTGGAGTACGTGGCCTACGAGATGTGCCGCCGCGGTGTCCCGCGCCTCGGCGAGCAGGAGGTACTCGACCTGTTGGAACAGGTTCGCGACGAATACCCCAGCGTCCGGGCCATGAGGACCCATTCGCCGGCCGAGTTTCTCAAGCGCATCGAGGAGCGCTCCAGCATTTTGATTCGCGCTGGCGCGCTCCAGCGTGCGGACGGGACAGAAGAGCCGGTGTATGAGTTTCGACACCTGACCTTTCAGGAATACCTCGCTGCCCTGGCGCTCAACGACAGGCGCTTCCCGGGACGGGACAAGGGCAAGACGCTGGCGGAGGACGTGGCGCCGTTGGCCGGGCAGGTGTCGGAAGGGCAGGTGTCC
>CAZFMS010000122.1:0-11560 GCA_964520125.1 uncultured Planctomycetaceae bacterium | reverse complement strand
CCGCAGCCTGTGAAGTCGAGTGCGGACCACCGCGCGAGGGTGCGCGTGCAGGACTTGCAGGGGTCGGTGGGGTCGAGGGTTATACATGTGCAGGTCACGCCGTCTCTTCCACGGCGCGAGCGACTTGCATGGTGGCGTCGTCGATCTTCAGAAAGCAGCCGCCGGGATTGAAGGCGGTGGCTACCAACATGACCGACATTACCGCGGAGAGGGCCTTTTTCTTCCTGGAGAATCGCTTACCCATGGGGTTTGCTCCTTTCCTCGTCTCTTCTGGTTTCAGATTCCTTTCCCGAGCCGGCCGGTGCGAGGAGCGGAGCCCGGAGTGCCGTTCAACTCTCGAAAGCAAAGCTACGATTCACCCCGCGGAAAGGCAAATGGGGTATTCCTGCGGATTGAAGGACTCCGGCGCTGTGGGAAGGACGGGGATTGTATAGTCCCGCCCGGCGGATAGAATATCGGCCGCATAGATACTGGAGGACATTGCCATGCCCACTGACGAGATCGAGTTCGAGGCCGAGGAGGCCATGGAGAAGGCGGTCGAGTTCCTGAAGAAGGAATACCGAGGAGTGCGGACCGGTCGAGCCTCGCCCGGGCTGTTGGACCACATCAAAGTCAAGGTGCCGGCCTACGGTGATGCCCCCGTGGATCTCAAGTCTCTGGCCACCGTGACCACCCCGGACGCCACCATGCTCCTGGTCAAGCCCTTCGATCCCAACACCCTCAAGGACATCGAACGGGCCCTGCAGGAGGCCGAACTCGGCATCAACCCCCAGAGCGACGGCAAGGTGATCCGCCTTCCCGTACCCCCGCTGTCCGGCGAACGCCGCGAGCAGATCGCCTCCCAGGTCAAGAAGATGGCCGAGTCCCAAAAGGTAGTCCTCCGCAACGCCCGTCGCGATGCCATCCACCAGATCGACGCCGAGAAAAAGGCCGGCGACCTCCCCGAAGACGACGCCAAACGCGCCCACGACACCATGGACAAGCTGACCAAGAAGTACGAATCCGTCCTCGAAGACCTGATGACCGCCAAGGTCAAGGAAGTAACCGCCCTCTAGTAACCGCTCTCCGGCCGCTGGCCGATTGGCTGCTCCCAACGACCCGAGAGCCACCCCGGGGTGCCACTGCCGGGGTGCCACGGGCAAACTCGTTTGCCCGTGCTCGTGCGTCGTGGCCCGAACAACCCCATCTGCCCAAACGCCTCCGGGGAGGCATGGGCAAACTCGTTTGCCCGTGCTGCACCACCACCAGCCAACCAGCCGCCCGGCCGGCCCCCGGGCTCGCGTTGCCGTGGGGTGAGGCTGGGCGATAGAATCCACTCTGGTCTGACACGCGATGGGATCAGGGGGCATGCTGCACCTGCATCATTGCCCGGGATGGAGGCGGCGACACCGTGGAACCCGAGACGATCGAGATCAAGAACGCCCGGGAGCACAACCTCCAGGCCGTCTCCCTGTCCCTGCCGCGAAACGCCCTGATCGTCTTCACCGGCGTCTCCGGCAGCGGCAAGAGTTCCCTGGCCTTCGACACCCTCTATGCCGAGGGCCAACGCCGCTACATCGAGTCGCTCTCGTCCTATGCCCGCCAGTTCATGGGCCAGATGCAGAAGCCGGACTGCGACCTGATCACCGGCCTCTCGCCGGCCATCGCCATCCAACAGAAGGCCACCGGCTGGAATCCGCGTTCGACGGTCGGCACCATCACCGGCATCCACGATTACCTGCGGGTCTTGTACGCCCGGGTGGGGACCCAGCACTGCACGACCTGCGGCCGGAAGATCGCCGCCCAGTCGCGAGAGCAGATCGTCGAGGGGATTCTGCGGGCCTTCCGTGAAGGGGGCCCGGCAAGCGAGGCCGTGGACCGCGAGATGGTCGGGCCGGAAGGGACTCCCGCGCGGAGGCGTGCGAGGAAAAATGATCACCCCAGCGGGAGAACCGCGGGCCAACCAGTTGACCCAGGCCACCCCGGTCTCGGCACCTCCGTGTTGATCCTGGCGCCGGTGGCCCGGGGGCAGAAGGGAGAATTCCGCGACCTGTTCGATGACCTGCTCCGGGCCGGCTACGTGCGGGCCCGGGTGGACGGGGAGTTGGTCGAGCTGAGCGAGGACCTGGCCCTGGAGAAAAACCAGCGGCACGACATCGAGGTGGTCATCGACCGGCTGGTGCTGAACACGTCAGGGCGCTCGCGTCTGGCCGAGGCCGTCGAGGCGGCCTTGCGCCTGGGCCAAGGAACGCTCATCGTGGCCCCCGTAGCCGCATCAAAAAGTCAAAACGTCGAAACGTCGAAACGTCGAGAAGTCAAAACGTCAAAACGTCAAAACGTCAAAAGGTCAAGAGAAGAGGATAGCGGGTCTGTCGAGAGGGTGTTTTCCTCGAAGTATGCGTGTCCCCATTGCGGCATTTCTTTTCAGCCGCCCAGCCCGCAGTTGTTTTCGTTCAATTCGCCGACCGGGATGTGTCTTACCTGCGATGGGCTGGGGGAGTTGTCGGATTTCGACCCGGCCCTCCTGGTGCCGGATCCTTCGCAGAACTTCTGGGCCCCGTGCATCGCCCCGATGCGGACCAGGATCGGCCGGTGGCGGCGGCACATTTATGGGGGCGTGGCCCGGGCGGTGGGCTTCGACCTCGATCTGCCGTGGAAGAAGCTGCCCCAGAAGGCCCGGGATGCATTGCTCAACGGCACCGGGGAGCGCCACATCACCTACGCCTGGCGATGGTCGGGCGGCGTCTGGAAACACGGGGGCACCTTCGAGGGGATAATCGCCGAACTCCGCGACAAGTACCGCAAGGCCAAGTCTGCGTTCGTGCGGGCCTACTACGAGAAGTTCATGCGCCGCGGGCCGTGCCCCGATTGCGCCGGGGGGCGCCTGAACGAGCAAGCCCTGGCCGTGCGCCTGCCGATCGGTGAAGCAAAAGTCAAAAAGTCGAAAAGTCAAAACGTCGAAACGTCGAAAAGTCAAAAAGTCCAAGCGTCGAAACGTCGAAACGTCGAACCTGGCGTTTACGGGCCGAGCATCCGGGAGCTGTGTGCCATGTCGGTGGCCCAGGCCGCCGAGACGATCGGCCTGTTGGGGCTTACCCCTATCCAGGAAATCATCGCCGAAGAAGTGTTGAAGGAGGTCCGGGCCCGGCTGGAGTTTCTGCAAGACGTGGGGCTGGAATACCTGACCCTGGAACGGACCGCCCCGACCTTGAGCGGGGGAGAGATGCAGCGAATCCGGCTGGCCGGGCAGATCGGTTCCGGCCTCGTGGGCGTGCTCTACATCCTGGACGAACCCTCCATCGGCCTGCATGCCCGAGACAACCGGCGGCTGCTCGACAGCCTGGAGAGGCTCCGGGACCTGGGCAACACGGTCATCGTCGTCGAGCACGACGAGGCCACCATGCGGGCGGCGGATCACCTGGTCGATTTCGGGCCCGGCCCCGGCGTCCGCGGCGGGGCGGTGGTGGCCTCGGGGACGCTGGCGGACCTCGAGCGGACCCAATCGTCGCTGACCGGCCGGTACCTGAGAGGCGATTGCATGATAGAAGTGCCCAAAGAGCGTCGGCCAATCGCCCCGCCCCGCAAGCGCCAAAAGAGGAGCAAAGGTCGTGGATGATACCGTGCGCCGAGCCAAGAAGCTCTGCGACATGATGGACGAGAGGATCAGGAGCCAGTCGCCGGCCCAGCGTGACCGGCTGATCCAGCAGTTCCTCGCCCAAGCCAAAACGCCCGCGGAAAACTTCCGTGCGTTGGTAGCGTTGATGGATTTTGTAATCGCCAACAGTGCGGCGCTGAAGGAAGTCCGTGATGGATGAAGCCCCTTTTCTCGGATTATTGAACGTCTTGTGCGGCGAGTTGGAAGCGGCGGGGCTGAAGTACGCCCTCACCGGTTCGGTGGTCAGCAGCATCTACGGCGAGCCCTACACCAGCATGGACGTGGATGTATGTCTCCGGATGACGCCCGCCCAGGCTGCGGCCCTGGCCGCCTCGCTGCCGCCGCGCTTCTATCGAAGTGCGGAAGCCCTGGCTCAGGCAGCCCGGCAGCGGGGGATCGCCAACCTGATCGATCTCGAGACGGGCCTGAAGGCGGACCTGAGCGTGCTGCCCGATGAACCCTATTTCGATGAGATCCTCAGACGCCGACAGAAGATCGAGTATCACCCGAGTGGGCCGGCCTTCTGGACGGTCTCTGCCGAAGATATCGTCGTAATGAAGCTCCTGTGGCGGAAGGATTCGCGATCCCAGAAGCAGTGGGACAACGCCCTGTCCGTAGTTCGGCAACAGGGCCCTCGACTTGATTGGGCATACATGAGGGAATGGGGTCAGCGTCTCGAGCTGGCCTCGGATTTACAGTCCTTGCAGAAAGCGGCCGGCATCTAAGTATGGCAACGGGCAGGGGAAAAGACCAGCGGCGCCAAGAGCGGGCTCGGTCCGCTGACGGGACTTCGCGCGGTGGCGCAGCCCGGCCGGGTAAGGGCAAAGCCACGGGCAGCGAGGGTCGCCGTTCGTCCCGGAAGCATCCCCCGGCCAAGATCGGAGGGTCCGACGCCGAGGGCAATGACGGTGGGGGTCCATCAGGCGATGTGGAATGGCTGGTGGTCAAGGGGGCCCGGCACAACAACCTCAAGCAGATGGACGTGGAGATTCCCCTGGGCCGGTTTGTGTGTGTCACCGGCGTGAGCGGGTCGGGCAAGAGTTCGCTGGTCAACGATATCATTCGAGAACAGCTCGCCCGCGATCTCAACGGCGTGGACAAGGCCCGTCCCGGGGCCCATGATGCGATCCTCGGGACCGACCACCTCGACAAGGTCATCGACATCGACCAATCGCCGATCGGCCGGACACCCCGCAGCAACCCCGCAACATACGTCAAGATCTTCGACGAAATTCGGCAGTTGTACGCCAAGCTGCCCGACAGCCGCCTGCGCGGATACCGGCCCGGGCGGTTCAGCTTCAACGTGGCCACCGGCGAAAAGGGCGGCGGGCGCTGCGAGGCCTGCGAGGGCAACGGGGCCAACCGCGTCGAGATGGACTTCCTGGCCGACGTCTGGGTGCCCTGCCCGGTGTGCGAAGGGAGGCGCTTCAACCACGAAACGCTGCGAGTCTCCTACCGAGGAAAGAGCATCCACGACGTATTGAATATGGACATCCAGGAGGCCCTCGAGCACTTCGCGGCCATCCCGAAAGTCCATGCCATGCTGATGACCCTGCACGACGTGGGCCTGGACTACATCAAGCTGGGGCAATCGAGCACCACCCTATCCGGCGGGGAGGCCCAGCGGGTCAAGCTGGGACGAGAGCTGGTCAAACGCTCCACCGGGCGGACCCTCTATCTACTCGACGAGCCGACCACCGGCCTGCATTTCGACGACATCCGCCGTCTGCTCACCGTACTGCACGGCTTCGTGGACACCGGCAACACCGTCATGGTCATCGAGCACAACCTGGAGGTGATCAAGACCGCCGACTGGGTGATCGACCTGGGCCCGGAAGGTGGCGACCAAGGCGGATGGGTGGTCGCCGCCGGGACCCCGGAGACCGTCGCCGCCTGTCGAGATTCGTATACCGGTGCGGTCCTGGCCGAAGTGCTGAGGGTGGAGAAAAGTCGAAAAGTCGAAAAGACGAAACGTCGAAAACAAAAAATCGACAAGTCAAAAAGTCAAAATGATATCCTGGTGGTCGGGGCCCGGGAGCACAATCTCAAAGATGTGACCGTCCGTGTGCCCCGCGGACGGATGACCGTCTGCTCCGGAGTCTCCGGCAGTGGCAAGACCAGTTTCGCCCTGGACACCGTCTATACCGAGGGGCAACGCCGGTACGTCGAATCACTCTCCGCCTATGCCCGGCAATTCCTCGGCCAATTGCAGAAGCCCAAGGTGGACCACGTCTACGGCCTCTCCCCGGCCATCGCCATCGAGCAGAAGTCGGCCGGCAAGAGCCCGCGATCGACCGTCGGAACGGTGACCGAAATCTACGACTACATCCGCGTGCTCTGGGCCCGGGTGGGGCGGCCCCATTGTCCGCGCTGTAACGTGCCGATCGGCACCCAGAGCAGCGAGGAGATCGTCACCCAGGTCATGGGCTTCTCGCCGGGCATCGGCCTGATGTTGTGCGCCCCTATCGAGCGCGGTCCCGGCGAGACCTGGCAGGCCCTGCTTGAACGATGTCGCTCTCAGGGCTACGTGCGGGTCCGGGTGGACGGCAAGGTGTTCGAGCTGTCTGCGCCCCCGGACATCGACGCCCGGCGAAGGCACGTCGTCGAGCTGGTCGTGGACCGCGTGGTCGTGCGGCCCTCGTCACGTTCGCGGATAGCCGACTCGGTCGAGCACTGCCTGGCCCTGGGCCGCGGGGTAGTAGTGACCGTGGCGGTCGAGACGCCGGGCCGCCGAGACGCGGGAAAGTCGAAAACCGAAAGTCGAAAGTCGAAACCAAAGAAGAAGTCCCCGTCGGCGGCCGGCGGGCCGGGCGATCGGGTGACCAGGTTCTCGCAGCATCTGGCCTGCGACATATGCGGGACCAGCTATGACGAGCTGACCCCGCATCACTTCAGCTTCAACTCGCGATTGGGGTGGTGCCCGAGCTGTGAAGGCCTCGGCGTGCAGCGCGGAACCAGCGTCGAATCGGTCATCGTCCGCCCCGAGGAGTCCATCCTCTCCGGGGCGATCGCCGGATGGGAGGATGTCGATCACCGGCCACTCCTGCGTGACATGTTGGTCGCCCTGGCCGAGGCGATCGGCTTTGATCCGCAGGCGCCCTGCTCGACCCTTGAGGCCGAGCAGCGCCGGGCCCTACTCTTCGGCCTGGGAGATCGATGGATCGAGGTGGGGAAACACAGCAAGAGTTCTCGGGGCCGTGGGAGACCGTCCGTCGCCCCCGCCGGCGATGGGCCGCCCCTGCGGTTTCAGTGGAAAGGGTTTATGCCGGCTGTTGACGAGGCCACCAGGATCTCCTGGGAGTACCGGGCCGGCCTGCAAGACCTGGCCACCGAGGTGGATTGTCAGACCTGCGGCGGGGGACGGATAAGGCCAGAGTCGCGGGCCGTCCGGCTCGGCGGAAACGGGCAGCGTCGAAACGTCGAAACGTCGAAAAGTCAAAACGTCGAAACGTCAAACAGTCGAGATGCCGGCGGGCGGAGTCGGCCCAGCTCCGCCAGGTTCGCGAAGGAAAATGCCGCGGCTGGGGCATCGATCGTAGATGTGTGCGCCATGTCCCTGGCCGAGGCGGCGCAGTTCTTCAAGTCCCTGCGACTGGATCGGCGGCAGGCCCGAATTGCCGGCGAACTGCTGCACGAGATCAAGTCTCGCCTCAGGTTCCTCATCGACGTGGGCCTGGGATACCTGGCCCTGGGCCGAGCGGCACCGACCCTCTCCGGCGGCGAGTCACAGCGAATTCGCCTGGCCTCCCAGATCGGTAGCGGGCTCACCGGCGTGCTCTACGTCCTCGACGAGCCGACCATCGGTCTGCACCCCCGCGACAACCGCCGGCTGATCGCCGCCCTCCACAAACTCCGCGACCTGGGCAACACCCTATTGATGGTGGAGCACGACCGGGACGTCCTCGAGGCGGCGGACCAGATCATCGATTTCGGCCCCGGCGCCGGCACCGGCGGAGGACACGTGGTCGCCACCGGCTCGCCAGCGCAGCTCAAGAAAAGTCAAGAGCCAGAAAAGTCAAAACGTCGAAAAGTAAAAAAGTCAAAAAGTCAAGACGCCGATGCGGCGGATCGTCGAGAAGTGGGCAGTTCCGAAGGCGGCGGATTCGAATCGTTGACCGGGCGGTATCTAGCCGGAGATCTGGCCATTGGCGTGCCGACCAACCGACGCGAAGTCGTCGGCCTCCCAACAGCAGCCCCCCCGACAAGCCCCCCCCCAACACGAGCCTCCTTCGCAAGAGCCCCCGACCTTGGTCGGGGGGTAGCCCCCCAGCGGAGCCACCGCCGCCCCTCGAGTAAACTCAGGGGCTCCTCGAGTGACGGAATGATCGAGAACTCCTTCAGTGATCCAGAAGTCGGGGGCTCTCGAGAAGAAGAGCGTTGGCTGATAGTCAAAGGCGCCCGGCAGAACAACCTGCGATCGATCGACGCCGCGTTTCCCTTGGGTCGGTTCACCTGCGTCACCGGCGTGTCGGGCTCCGGCAAGTCGTCGCTGGTCTCGGAGATCCTGCACCCCGCTCTGGCCTCGCGGATTCATCGGGCCCGCATGCGACCCGGGGCCCACGATCGACTGATCGGCGTGGACCACGTGGACAAGGTCATCAACGTAAATCAACAGCCCATCGGCAACTCCCCGCTGTCCAATCCGGCGACCTATACCGGCATATTCGACGTGATCCGCGAGGTCTTTGCCCGGCTCCCCGACAGCCGCATCCGGGGCTACACGGTCAACCGGTTCAGCTTCAACCGGCCCGGCGGGCGCTGCGACGACTGCGACGGCCTGGGCCAGGTCTGTCACGAGATGCACTTCCTGCCGGACGTATGGGTTCCCTGCGAGACCTGCGGCGGGGCCCGCTATCAGCGGGAGACCTTGGAGGTTCGCTACAAGGGCCGGAACATCGCCGAAGTCCTGGCCCTGCAGGTGTCCGAGGCCTTGGAGCATTTTGCCAACGTGCCCAAGCTGCGGCGGCTGTTGCAGACCCTCCAGGATGTTGGCTTGGGCTATCTGCCCTTGGGGCAAAGTGCCCCGACGCTGTCAGGTGGTGAGGCCCAACGGGTGAAGCTGGCCGGGGAGTTGGGTCGGCCGAACACCGGCCAGACGCTCTATATCCTGGACGAGCCTACCACCGGTCTGCACTTCGACGACCTGCGAAGGCTGCTCGACGTCCTGCACCGGCTCGTTGATTTGGGCAACACGGTGATCTGCATCGAGCACAACCTGGACGTGATCAAGACCGCCGACTGGATCATCGACCTCGGACCGGAGGCGGGCGACGAAGGTGGCCGGGTGGTGGCGGCCGGTTCGCCGGAGACGGTCGCCGGCATTGCGGCTTCGCATACCGGCCGGATACTGGCCAAGGTGTTGGCGGCCGGTCCGCGACGGCCACGCGAGGTGTTCGATGCCCACCGGGCGGCGGCTGCGGCGGTCGGTACTGCGGTAGTGACGGCCGGCGAATTGGCGTCGGCCGGCCCGCGGGTGAAGATGCCCTGGGAGCGCGACGGGCGAGGCTGGCACACCAAGACGAAGGCCGGTCGGGACGGCAAGCCGGTCCAATGGGAAGGCCGCGCCCTGCAATACGTCATCGAACAGATCGAGCGACTGGGCGCCGACAAGCTGCTGCCCACCGATTGGAACGACCGTGGGCGAGTGGAGGTCAAGGCGAAAGCGGCCCAGGGTTTGGCCAAGAGCGCCGTGCCCTGGTTCTGTCACGCCCTGACCGGTGGGCGCTGGCTGATCGATTTTCTGTTTCGCGTCCCCCGCGGGACTTTCACCGAGCAGCACCGCCTCCTGGAAAAGCTGAAGTTGAAGACCCTGGACGAGCGCGACGACCTCGAGGCCTATGGACAAACTAGCCGAGTGCAGCTCCGACGGGCCCTGGGTCCGATGGACCAGGTGCGCGTGTTGGTGCATGACCGTCGGGAGATTGCCACCCCGGCGTTTCGGGCGTTTCTGTCCAAGGCGTTGCGGGCGTACTTGGCCCACGTGGCGGGGCTGGCCGGTGACGAGGCCGACCCCGAGCCGTGGAAGACCGACGGCAAGGCCTGGCATCTGTCGCAGAAGTCGATTCCCCCGCGCGAACCGAAGTTGTGGAAGCCCATGGCCCTGGCGACCTTCCTGGGCATGGTTCGCAAGACCACCCCGAAGGTCGAGGCCCTCTGGGATCGCAAGGCCTTCGTCGAGCTGACCGCACCGAACGGCCGGCGCATGGGTAAGATCATCACCAACAAAGGCGGGGCCCTGCGCGTGGATCTGCACGTGCCGCGGGGCCGGTTCACCCCGACCCAGGTCGAGCATCTGGGCCGGCAGCAGGAATTCGCCCGCCCGGGCAGCAGCGGGGCGGAGTTCACCTTCTGGTTCCAGGAACTCCACGAGATCCACGGCCGGCAGCTTGGACGTGTGCTGGAGGCGGCGGCGGAGCCAATTGTGAATAGCGAATAGCGAATGGCGAATCCTGAATCTGGAGGGGAATTCACCATCCCGGCCGGCTTGCTAAACGGGGCGGAGTCTGCACAATCGTGGTCATGACGGCCAAACAAACCACCGGACGGCTGGAGGTAGTGCATGGGTCGATGTTCTCCGGCAAGACGGAGCACATGATCGCCCGGCTGCGGCAGGAGCAGGCTGCGGGTCGGGACGTGCGGGCTTTCAAGCACGCCATCGACGATCGCTACGATCCCGACCATCTGGTGACCCATCGGGATGATCACTACGACGCCCGGCGGGTCCCCCACGCCGAGGCGATCCTCGAACACTGCGCGGGGGCGGACATAGTGGCCATCGACGAGGGGCACTTCTTCAAGAAGGGCCTGATCCCGGTCGTGCAGGAACTCCTCGAGCGGGGGGCGACGGTGATCGTCGCCGGGATCAGCCACGACGCCTGGGGCCGACCC
Source organism: uncultured Planctomycetaceae bacterium (assembly GCA_964520125.1). GTDB lineage: Bacteria > Planctomycetota > Phycisphaerae > UBA1845 > UTPLA1 > JAFGQA01. The sequence goes on along the minus strand of CAZFMS010000122.1, from coordinate 1,038 downwards.
TTCGAGCCTATGCCCCAACTGGCGGAGATGGCCGACGACGAGGTCATCTGCCGGGCACCCTGCCGGGTATGCGGGGAGCCGGCCCCGTTCACCCAGCGGATGAGCGCGGTGAACACCCTGCACATGGTCGGCGGGCTGGACGACTACGAGCCCCGCTGCGCCGAGCACTTCACTCCCTTGCCCGGCCCGCCGGAGCAACGTTGATGGGCCAGCGATTTCGGGAACCACAGTGACATGATGGTGGCACGCGGCTTGTTGGGCATTGGCGTTCTGGTGGCGGTGGCCTGGCTGCTTTCGTCGGACCGCCGGCGGTTCCCCTGGAAGATCGTGATTGTCGGGCTGGCCCTGCAATGGGTCCTGGCCCTGCTGGTGCTGCGGACCGCGGCGGGGCAGGCCTTCTTCGACGGGATCGGCGGCGTGGTGACCACCGTCCTCTACGGGGCCGACCAGGGGGCCAAGTTCATCTTCGGACCGTTGGCCGGGGATCATCCGGCGGTGGCCTGGTCGGCCATCGTGGGCATCAAGATCATGACCACCATCATCATCGTGGCCACCATCTCGGCGATCGGCTACCACTACGGCATCCTCCAGCGGGTAGTCGCGGCCATGGCCTGGGTGATGACCCGAACCATGGGGGTCAGCGGGGCGGAGAGCCTTTCCGGGGCGGCCAACGTCTTCTTTGGTCAGACCGAGGCCCCGCTGCTGGTGAGGCCCTACATCTCCAAGATGACCCGCTCGGAGCTAATGGCCCTGATGACCGGCGGCTTTGCCACCGCGGCGGCGGGGGTGATGGCCGTCTATGTCGATCTGCTGGGCCAGGGGGACGCGGTGCAGATGCGGTTGGCCGCTCGACACCTGCTGACGGCCTGTTTGATGTCCGCCCCGGCGGCGTTCGTCATGGCCAAAGTGATGATCCCCGAGCGCGAACGGGTCCAGGCCGGCGGGGTCTCCGAGGTGGTCCTGGAGCGCGAGACCGATAGCCTCATCGACGCCCTGACCAGCGGGGCCTCCCAAGGCATGAAGCTGGCGATCAACGTG
>CAZFMS010000121.1:0-11611 GCA_964520125.1 uncultured Planctomycetaceae bacterium | reverse complement strand
TGCTCATAAGAAGAACATCGGCAACTACGACGTTTCAATCTTAACATGCTCTAGGGCCGAAACGGAATTGTCAACCCGGCGGTCGGACGCTACTCTACCGCCGGCTGATTGGCCCCCGGCGGGTGGACCCGGCATCCCCTGAACCGCGTTCGCCTGATCGGGGGTATTCTGACGAGGCACCAGGGTCTGCGGAGCGCCCGTGGCACCGGCAAGCAAGAAATGGATTTCGAGGCTGGTCAAGCTGGTCGTCTGCGGCGGCGCGCTGTGGTACCTCAGCAGCATCGTCGCCCTCAACGATCGGGTACGACTGGCCGAAGCTCCCGAGCAGGCCCATGTCCTGCTCGAAGAGACCGGCGACACGCTGTTGATCCGCGATGCCCGCTCCGGTCAGCAGCGCCAAGTCCCGCGCAGCGCCCTGGCGACGGCCGACCAACTCCCTGAGGGACGGCAGGGCATTGAGCTGGGCCTGGAGTCCATCGTCCGTCGGGCCGACTGGACCTGGTCGGCCTGGGCCCTGCTGGCCATGGGGCCGAGCGTCTTCATCATGGGCTGGCGGATTCGCCTCCTGCTGGCCACCCAGCAGATCCCGATCACCTATCGCGACGCCACCCTGCTGACGTTCGCGGGCAATTTCCTGAACTTTTTCGTCCTGGGCACGACCGGCGGCGACCTCTACAAGGCCTACCACATCGCCCGACGCACCAGTAAACGGGCCGAAGGGGTCACCGTCGTGCTGGTCGACCGGATCATCGGCCTGATCAGCTTCCTCTTGCTGGCCACCGGGACCATCCTGTTCCTCACCTTGATGGACAAGCCGATGATCGGCCTCTACGGCAGGTGGGTGGGCTACTTCATGATCGCCTTCGTCGTCGGGGCGGCCCTGTTTTTCTCACTCCGGGTGCGCCGCTGGATTCGCTACGAGGCCCTGCTCCGCAGGCTGCCGCTGGCGGACAAGCTCCGCCGCGTCGATGAGACGGTCCTGAACTTCCGGTATCACCCGGGGAGCACGCTGGCCTCCCTGCTGGGCACGCTGGTCAACCATTTCCTCATAATTACGTCGATCTATTTTCTGGCCCGCGGCCTGGGCATCGGCCCCCGCGGCGACCAGACCGAGGGCGACTTGTATCTGGCCTGCCTGCTGGCCGCCTCGGTCGGTTTTCTATTTTCGGCCGTGCCCATCAGCATCCAGGGCATCGGCCAGATGGAGCTGATCTTCTACCGGGTCCTGGTGGAGGGGGGATGGTGCACCAACGAGCAGATGGTCGCCCTGACCTTCGGCACGCGGTTGATCCAGATCATCTGGTCCTTGCCCGGGGTGGCGGTTCCCTGGCTGGGCTTTGCCCGGCCCGGCAGGCTTTCCACTGATGAAGAAGAGAGCGCAGCCCGCCCCGCAGAGTAAGCCGTTGGTCCAGCCGTTGAAGTTGACCATGGCGGTTTGCGCTGGTTCTGTAGCTTAACGCGCGTGCTGACCCTGGCGGGTCTCGCTGAGGAGACTCACTGACTGACTACCCGCCGCTGGTCCGACGATCCACGCTGCCTCGCTACTTGCAGGTTCCTCCGCGGCACTTGTTGGAGCAGCACTCGCCATCTGCGCTGCAGGGATCTCCCCTGGGCAGACAGTCACAGGCGGGATCAGCGGCGCAGTCGGTGTCGGCGCAGTCGGTCGCACTGTCGCAGTCGTCGTCCAGGCCGTCGGCGCAATCCAGCTCGATCAGCGGCGGGGTTCCGCAATCCTGCGGACAGTTGCACGCATCCTCGTCGGGATCGCAGGTGCCGTCATCGCAGTAGCTTGGCGCGCCGCAGTCGATCTCGCAGTTGTAGCTATCCTCGGTTCCCTCGCAGTAGCCGTCGCCGCAGCAGGATGGGGAGACCGGCAGATCGCTGCAGGTGTTGCCGTCGGCGGTGCAGCGGCCGTCCTCGCAGCCTACCGGGCTGATTCCGTCGCCGTCGCCGCAGCAGTAGCGGCTGTTGGGGTTGCCGTCCTGCTTGCCGTTGCAGTCCTGCGGGCAGGAGACACAGTCCTCGCCGAGGGAAGTCTCGCAGACCCCGTTGCCGCAACCCGGCCCACTGCCGGTGAAGCAGTCGCTCGGGCAATTGTTGCAGTCCTCGCCGGCCTCGCACACTCCGTTGTCGTTACAGGTCTGCGTCACGCATTGGTCTCCGACCTCGTCACAACTCTGGCCCGGGCAGGGATCCGCACCGGCCAGGCAGTCGGCCAGGGCGTCGCAGGTCTCGGCGCCGTTGCACCACAGTCCGTCGTCGCAGTTGGAGTCTTCGGCCGAGTTCAAGCAGGTGTCGCCGATTTCGTCACACCAGTCGTCGGTGCAGGCCACGCCGTCGTCGCAGTCGGGCGGAGTGCCGGCCTGACAATCCAGGGCCGCGTCGCAGGTTTCGGACCCGTTGCAGTACAGGCCGTCGTCGCAGTTGCCGGCGTTGGGGGTGAAGGCGCAGGCCCCGGCTACGCAGGCGTCGTCGGTGCAGCCGACCCCGTCGTCACAGTCGGCGTCCACCTGGCACAGGACGCAGGTGTCGGTGGTCTCGTTGCAGATCTCGGACGGCTGGCAGGGGTCGCCGCCAGGAACGCAATCGGCCAGGGCGTCGCAGGTCTCGGCCCCGTTGCAGAACAGGCCGTCATCACAGTTGCCATCGTTGGTGGTGAAGACGCAGGTCCCGGCGACACAGGCGTCGTCGGTGCAGCCGACCCCGTCGTCACAGTCGGCGTCCACCTGGCACAGGACGCAGGTGTCGGTGGTCTCGTTGCAGATCTCGGACGGCTGGCAGGGGTCGCCGCCAGGAACGCAATCGGCCAGGGCGTCGCAGGTCTCGGCCCCGTTGCAGAAGAGGCCGTCATCACAGTTGCCATCGTTGGTCGTGAAGACGCAGGCCCCGGCCACGCAGGTGTCGTCGGTGCAGCCGACTCCGTCGTCGCAGTCGGCGTCTACCTGGCATTGATCGCAGGTGTCGGTGATCTCGTTGCAGGTTTCGGACGGTTGGCAGGGGTTGCCGCCGGGAAGGCAATCGGCCAGGGCGTCGCAGGTCTCGGCTCCGTTGCAGAACAGGCCGTCATCACAGTTGCCGTCGTTGGTGGTGAAGACGCAGGCTCCGGACACACAGGCGTCGTCGGTGCAGGCGACACCGTCGTCACAATCGCCATCCACGGTGCACTCTCCGGCGACGGCAATGACCGCCACGCGCACGAAGTCGTGGAACGAGTCTTCGCTGTGGGCGTCATCGTAGATCAGGAGGGTGATCTGCCCAGCCGGTGAGACGTACTCGCTGACATTGCTGGTTACCGATCCGCTGAGGGTGAAGTCGGCGTCGCCGCTGCCGTCATCCATGAAGTTGTTTTCGCCGAACGAGCCCGCGCCGTCGCCCCAGTTGCCCTGGGCGTAGTTCCAGATGTAGAGTTCGATGTGATGGCGGCGGTCTCCGTAGCCTTCCCACATCGCGTGGATCCCCAGGACGTCCGCGGGATCTTCGGTGATGTTGAACTCGACGATCAGGGTGGACTCGTCCTGCGAGGCTTCGTCGGGGTTGATGTATCGGTTGGGGTCGGAATCGCCGCCTATGGCGTCGGACTGGGCCAGGCGGCTGTAGGCGTTGGCGGAGACGGCGGTTACCTCGGTGCAGACCTCAGGACACTTCCGCCGGGTACCCTCCAGGTCCTGGGCCCAGGAATCGGTATAGGTGCCATAGGCGAAGTGGGCGAGGCCGCCGCCGGCAGTGAAATCGTAAACCTCGACCGTCTCTCCGGCCTGGGCGAAGAAAGCGGCCACCGACTTGGGGGCGTCCATGGTGAGCAGCAGGGGGTTATTGTTGCTCTTGACGCCGTTGGACCAAGTCACGAAGTGCGAGCCGGGATCGGGCACCGCGGTCAGCTCGACCACCTCGCCAGCGTCGTAGATGGTGGGCTTGTCCGGGTCGCGGAAGACGGTGCCGTTGCCCACGACGGGGGTTTGTAGCGAGTGCCCCTCACCCAGGACGCTCATTTGGGCGACGATCGAGTTCGTCCGGCCTTGGATGAACTGGCGGACCTGTCCAAAGGCGGCGCCCGCCCCACCGGTCTGCGTGTAAGGATCGGCATCCAAGTGCGGGCCGATGATAGGCTCGAGGCCGTCGATCAGGGCCATCGTCTGTGATAGGGCCAGCGGCCCGTTGAGCCTGGCCTTGTAGATAGTGAAGTAGTCGGCCCGGAAGGTGGGGGCGGCATACGGCTCGCCCAATTCGTCCAGCTCTTCGATCAGCCCCTGTTCGAGATGGCCGGGGCCCGAGTCGAAGATACTCAGATTGACGTCCTGGCTCCTCATCGAGGTGTCCATGTCCCAGGGGAAGTAAAGTCGCTGCTGCTGGCCGGCCGGATCGTCGCCGGGCAGGATCGACCAATCATAGTAGAAGTAGTTGGTCATCTTGTTGACGACCGCGTCAACGTTGGCCGTGAAGTTCTCGACCGCCCCGAGGCTGAGCAGGCCGGGCATGTTGACCCGCCAGAGGACCTGGTCGCGCCAGTCCGGCGGGGTGGGCGTTACGGGATAGACCAGGGTGTCCATGTGATCGAAGGGATACCAGTTGAAGGCGAAGGCGTTCAACTCGAGGGGGTTCTCTCTGGTCCGTTGGTCTGTCTGTTTGAAGAGCCACCCATCGTTATCCAGGCCGTTGTCGGTGAGAAACATCTTGTCGACCTGCTCGACGTTGGAGTAGAGGCCCTTGTGGTCCCCGTTGACGTAGACGTCCACCCAGGCGCACCGGCCGCAGATGAAGCCACCGGAGGCCTGATACATCTGCCAGCTCAGGCCCTCACTAATCAGCTTGCCCTCGCTGCCGTTCTCCAGGCTGAGCTTGGTCTTGCCGGCGAACTCCTGCCCGGGAATGAACTCGTTGATGTCCAGCTTCAGCGAGACCTTCTGCGGGTCGGTCTCGGATGGCTCGGCCAGGTCACTCTTACGCCGGATCCCCACCAGGATTGGTCCGATCGAGCCGCACTCCAGGGTTGCCTGGTAGTAGGTGTGGGGAGCAGGCGGACATTTCCCATTGGGGCAAGAGGTGCGCAAGGTCTCCCAGTCGGCCGGGCTCATGGTGATGTTGAAGGTGAGGACCTGATTGGGATTGTACAGGTCACTGCAGTCCTGGGCTCGAGCGGCGCCGACCGATAATGTCCCACATAGGGCGGCAGCGCCCACCATCGCCGTAAATCGCAGATTTCCCACGGGATTGCTCCTTCCTCTCCTGCGTCGCTTCTCGGCGCTCAGGGTACATGCCCCCGAACGCCGCCCTCCAGAAGGCTCTTGTGATTTGTTGCCCTTGCGGCCTAGAATACAAATGCATGGTACTGTTTTCCGCCACGCGGATCAAGGCATCCGCTGATTTGCTCGGCTTCCGGCTTTTCTGTTCTTGCTTCTTGAACTTTGGCAACACCATAGAGGCCTAGAATCACACACTACACAGCGCCCTGTGGAAGGTGCGCTACCGTCGTCCGATAAGGCCCGTCCAATTCGGCGCGCTCGGCTTCACCAGGAACCATCCCCGCCGGCGGCAACGAGGCGAGAAGACCCCTCGGTACGTGCCGAGTTATTACGGACGCTGATGTGACGTCGATACGTCATCCTTGATCCCCCCAGTGGGCTCGACATGGCCGAGCCCCAGTACCAAATGTCGCCCCCGCCGTCCTCAGGGCCGGAGGGCCCCGGCCGGTCGGCGATTACCCCTATTGATATCGGGCGAACTCCCCCCATTCTCGAAAGCAAGGCGCCCGATGCCCGTGTGTACGGCCTTGGATCGCCGCCCCCCCCCATCAGATTGTGCCTGACCTCGAAACGTGGATAGCCGATCCAGCTACGTACGCCCAGACGGCGGGCGCCTGGGTTGACACTCATTAGTGGGCAGTGCAAACGGGAAACACGAAAAACACGGTCCCTATGTCGCATGCTTGGAGATCATCCATGCTCTCCCACCGGTCGGCCCTCGGCCACCGCGGCCATCTCGTGGGAACGACGATTGCCGTGCTGGTTTGTCTGTCCGCGCGGTGGGCGGTGGGCCAGCCCGTGGAGTGGATGAACGTAACATCTCCCGGTCCCGGGGCCTGTTCCGACCATGCCATCGCCTACGACAGTGCCCGCGGAGTGACCGTGTACTTCGGGGGGACCGACTCAGGCCAGTATCGCGGCGAGACCTGGGAATGGGGAGGCAGCGTCTGGACCCTGGGGTCCACCGGCGGGCCCAGCCCGCGCTTTGAGCACGCCATGGCCTACGACAGCGTCCGGGAGGTGACGGTGCTCTTCGGGGGCTACGACGAGACCTACAACGGTGAGACCTGGGAGTGGGATGGCAACTCGTGGTCACTGCGGGCCACCACCGGGCCCAGCCCCCGCCGGGAACACAAGGTGGCCTACGATGCGGACCGCGGCGTAACCGTACTGTTCGGCGGCGCAGATGCCGGCGGGCTGAATGGCGAGACTTGGGAGTGGAACGGGACGGCCTGGACCCAGCGGGCAACAACCGGCCCCAGCCCACGTTATGAACACGCTATGGCCTACGATAGCGCCCGTGGAGTGACCGTGCTCTTCGGGGGATACGACGGCACCTTTGACGGTGAAACGTGGGAGTGGAACGGCAGTGAGTGGACCCTGCGAACGACGGCTGTCCCCTGGGCGCGGATGCACCATGCCCTGGCCTACGATGAGGCCCGCGGCGTAGTCGTTCTGTTCGGCGGGGCCGACAATGATGGACTAAGCGGCGAGACTTGGGAGTGGGATGGCAGTAGCTGGACCCTGCGGACCACCATCGGCCCCAGCCCGCGAGCGGACCACGCCATGGCCTACGACAGCGCCCGGGGTGTAGCCGTGCTATTCGGCGGGGTGGACGGCGACAACAACGCCGAGACCTGGGAGTGGCCCCACTGCACCTGCCCGGGCGACGTCAACTATGACGGCCGTCGGGACGGCGATGACATCCAGGGCTTCGTGGCTCACCTGATCGGCTCACTGTTCGGCCAGCCGCCCGGCCCGGGCCGTGAGTGTGTGGACACCGACGGTGACGGGTCCGTGGGCCCGGGCGATATAGCGACCTTCGCAAATCTCTTGCTCAGTTCAACGCCGTGTCCGGGCCGCGGCACTGGAGATGAGCGCACCGTTGAAGAGAGAGAACCGTCCTCGCCTGGTTCAGCTACGAAAACCCCCGCGATACACGGCCGCCGCTCCCACCCTCGGCGGAGTCTGCCATCCGGCAAGTAGCCTGACGTATTCCCACGAGAGTTAAGCGCTGATCATCTTGGGTGCTGCGGGCAGTTTGTTGCCAGTGCTTCCGTCAAGCAAGACACTGGCGGACAAGCCGCCAGTGGCACCCATCAGCATCCACCCATCAGCACTCATCAGCACCCACCGATCAGCACCCATCAGCACTCATCAGCACTCACCCATCAGCACTCATCAGCACCCACCCATCAGCACTCATCAGCACCCATCAGCACTGGCGGTGTTAATCGTCTTGCGTTCTGAGTAGTATCTACGGTCTCGAATCGGCATCGAGGTCGCCGGCTCACCACAACGGACAAGACAGTTGCTCGGGAGGAGGTGTCACTCCAGTCCGCCACGGTCGCGAAGGAGACGTGCCAAGATCTGACGATGTTTCTGCAGAGCGCAGTGCAATGGGGTATTACCGCTATTGTCCTTGGCGTTGACCTCGGCGCCCTGGTCCAGCAGGACTTCGGCCACCTGGGCGGCCAGGAGATCGATCTCCTTCTCTTGGGCACCTTGGGAGGCCGCGAGGTGCAGCGGGGTGGCCCCAAGCCGATCCCGGGCCTGGACATCGGCGCCGGCGGCGATGAGCCGGGCCGCGGCCCGCCTGCGGAATCGCCGGGCGGCACCGTGGAGCGGCGTTTGACCCTGTTGGTCGGCGGCGTTCACCTTGGCTCCCTTGGCCAACAGCCGGTCAATGAACTCGGGGTGATCATTCATGGCGGCGTGATGGAGCGGGGCGCGGCCTGCCAAGTCCTTCGCGGCGACGTCGGCCTTGTTGGCCAGCAAGGCGTCGAACATCTCGAGGCGCCCCTTCATGGCCGCGAGATGCAGGGCGGTCATGCCCCGCTCTTCCTTGGAGGCCGCGTCGGCCCCATTGTCCAAGAGCAGGGAGGTGATCGCTCCACGCAACGACGCGGCATCCTTGGACACCGCTCCGGCAAAGGCCAGCACGTGGAGGGGAGTCGCCCCGCGGTGATCCGCGGCCTGGGCCCGGGCCCCGCCGGCCATGAGCAACTCGGCGGCGTCCTGGCGCAGGGCGGCGGCGGCGACGTGCAGCGGGGTGACGCCTCGATGGTCCGCGGCGTTGACCTCGGCACCGTTGGCCAGCAGAAACGCGACCACGGCCGCGTCGCGAGCCAGAACCGCCGAATGCAGCGGGGTGCGCCGACTACCTTTGATCTGGGCATCGATCAGCCCCGGCGAGACGGCCAGCATGGACCTGACCCGGGCGAGATCCCCGGCCTGCACGGCCCCGCAGAAGTCCTTCACCTCGTCGGCCTGGCCGGGCGAAGTGAAGCAGACCATCGTCCCCACGATGACTAAGGGTATTGCTATGCTCCTCATGACTGCTCTCACTAGGGCGTAAACAAGTTGACAAAGTCTTGGGCGTCTCGGCCGTCGATTGTCCCATCGGCGTTGACATCGGCGGCGCAGCGTTGATAGTCACTGCCCCCCAGGGTGCCCAGCAGAAGCTCGACAAAGACCGGCACATCATCCTGGACGGTCAACTCGGAATCCTCATCGGTGTCGCCGGCCACGCACTGCGCATCGCTAACCGCAAAGGTCGCATCGCTCTCGTCCCAGGCGCCGTAGCCGCTTTCCTCGTAGTAGGACCGCACGCGGACCTTGAACGCCTCGCCGGACTCGGCCGGGACCCAAGGTGTGGAAGTCGCCCCCGGGTCGGTCAAGGCGAGGATATCGACCCAGACGGCCCCATCCTGGACCATCTCCAAGTCGTCTACCCAGGCCGTGTCATCCCCATCGACCGAGCTGCCGTCCTTGGCGTACTCCCAGCGCAGCTCATGGCTGCCGGCCGGCAGGGTGGTCGAGTAATAGGTCCACACCCCGCTGGTGCCCGAGGCGTGAATCTCCATGTTCTCGTCGATGTAGAAACTGAAGAAGTCGCCGCCGGCCTGGGAACTGACCCGGTACCAGAAGCTCAAGTCACCACCCACCGCCGCCCGCGTCAACCAGGCAACTTCATCATCCAGGATATCGCCCGCCATAATGGACATGGTGCCGGTATGAGCATCAGACCGCGTCGGGAACCAGGTAGCGTCCCCGCCGGTGGTGAAGGCCGGATCGAGTGTTCCGCTCTCGAAGTCGTCGGTGATGGCCTCGGTAGCGCCCGAGTTCGAGGTGTATTGCACCTGGAACCGGGCATCGGGGTGGCCCGTCCAGGTGACGACGGCCTCCTCGCCCACCGTCAGCTCCTCCCCGCCGTTGGGCGAGGTGACCTGGGCGGGGAGACTCATGGTCACGTCCAGCCGGGTGGCGTCACCCTGGGCGACTACGACGTTGGTGAAGGACCGGTCTTCGTAAACCGACGCCTCGAAAGTCAGGTCGTAGGTGCCGGGGAGCAACATCCGATGGTAATCGCCGACATCCGGGTCGGTCTGGAGGTCGTGGTCCCGGCCGGCCACCACGACGGTGGCGACCAAGGGGGCCCCGGAGTCCACGTCGGTCACCACTCCGCGCACGCCGATCAGGGCGGTCTCGATGTAGGCCATCATCGATTCGCGGTTGTCGTTCCAGAAGGCCGGAATCTGTGACGCGGGGGGCTGCTTGTTGTTGCTCAACTCGATGGTGACATCGTTGCAGCCCATGAACAGGTAGTTCCAGTCCTGCATGCCGCCCCAGATCATGTACCAGTCGGCGCCATTGGTGGTTCCGTGATACCAGTTGCCGTTCCACATGGGCAGGTTGTACTGGGAGTACTCCTCGCTGGTGTACATGAACAGGTCGTCATCCGGGGAATAGCGGGAGCCGGTATCCTCGTTGTCGAAAGGATAATTGACCACCAGGGCCCCGCCGTGGAAATTGGCCGAGACGGTGAACGACTGGCCGAAGCACCAGTTCATGATCACCTGGGTCTCGGTCGCCCGGCCGTCCGGGGTGTTGGGCTCGCCATAGGCGGGGAAGTCGCGATTCAGGTTGATCCCCTGGGCGTTGAGGCGGGTGCGCGGCGAGATTACGTAGCCGTCGGGATTCATCAGGGGCACGATCCACATGTCGACCTCGTCGATGATGTCGGTCGCCTGGGGGTCTATGCCGTATTTGGCCAGCAGGTAGTCTATCAGGTTCATGCACATCTTGGTGCCCACGATTTCGTCGCCGTGCATGGTGGCGATGTACTTGAACTCCGGCTCGTCCTCTTCGACCTGCACGTTGTCCGAAAGGCGGATCGCCCAGAGGTGGCGGCCCTGATAGCTGAGGCCCAGGTCGTAACGCTTGGCCAGGTCGGGGTAGTTGGTCTCGTGGGCCAGGAGGGTCGGGCCGATGTCGGCATAGTCGGTCCAGGAATCGGCGGCCGTGGGGGTGGAGCAGACCAGTGTACAAAGCAGCGCTGTCAAAGCGGCCGAGCGCGATCGAGGCATCATCTCTCCCTGCCAAGAAAGAAGGTAAGCAGCCGCCCCCCCCACGGGCCGACTCGAATCGGAAGCGGTGTCCGATATCGACAGATTGCCTGGACCATCAGTATAACCCAAATGGCCGACCGCCTTCAACTCCTCCGCCCGGCCCCGCTGCCGGGGTGATGGCTCGGCCTGCCGCGACGCCGGCTCGGTTTTATGCCGCTGAGGATCATGTTCAGCAATGGCCTATGGCCCTGCAGGAGGCCCTGGCTCGATTGGGTCTGCCGACCGTTGAGGCGTTGAGATCAATGGCCGAGGTGGCGGTGCCGCGTGAGTTGTTTGCATCGATTCTGGATCGCATCCAGTGGTTCGGTGTGCCGCCACCGCTGGTGCGGCGTGGCTGACGCGGCTACCGGGCGAGAGGTTGGCGATTCGCGGGGGCAGAGGCTGATGCTACGAGGGAACCGTGAGCAACCCCGTTCCGGAGGCGGCTGGAGCAAGATTGGGGTGTTGGAGCCGCCCGACAGGCACGAATCACGGCGTAGAAGGCCGTTCTCGCTTGAATCGGGCGGCCCGGCTGGGTATGATGGCGGCCTGAGGACCGGCAAATGGGGAAAGTCGGCTCATATCTGCCTGGAGGACACCTATCGTTCATGCACGCTCTGCGCGCGCCCGGATTTGGCCGTCAGGGTGATGCCGCTCGGTCCCGCAACTTACCGCTGAGGAAGGGAATTATCATGCCATGTTGCCGCACCATTGGGCTGGCGGCCGTCGTGACCGTCGTGTTTCTCGGGCTGTCCGCCTCCTCCATCGCCGAGGAGATCTGGACGGTGCGCCGGGGAAGCACCACCGTCTCGTTGGACCGGGACTCTCTGCAGAGGCTGGGGCTCGAGGTCGCCTCGCCGGACCCCGGCGGTGACGGCTTCGAGCTTGTCTTTCCCATTGACTCCGGCTCGACCCTGACCTTCTCCGTCGACCGCGGCTCGATCGTCGAGTTCCTGGGAGGGAGCGTCATCCATGCCGAGG
>CAZFMS010000120.1:0-11615 GCA_964520125.1 uncultured Planctomycetaceae bacterium | reverse complement strand
AGCACTACGCCCGATACCTGGCGGGCCTCCCGCCGGAGGAGCGCTCCGAGGAGGCCCGGCGGTTTCGCCGGAACCCCGGAGAGTTCTATCCCGGTCCGGGTGTCTTCGACATGGCGTCGGGCATCGACGCCGAGATGGCCTCCGGCATCAACCCCCAGCCCGGCTTCGAGGGGCGGCCCCTTCCCGGGGTGATCATCGGGCGCGACATCATGGCCCGGCGCTTGCCGTCCGGCGAGTACCAACGCCGCCAGAACTACCCCCGGGGCGAGCCTTGCTTCATCACCGTGCTGCCGCTGACCAGGACCGGAGACATCAGCACCGAGCCGCCGCCCAAACCGGTCTTCCGCTACGTCGATGACTCGCGGACCGGCATCCACGAGATCGATTCGATGAACGTGTACGTGGACTTCAAGGAGCTGCAACGGCTGCTCTCCATGGAGACTCAGGAGCGGGCCGACGGCAGCGGGTTTACCAGCCCGCGGTGCAGCCAGGTTCAGATCAAGCTCCAGGAGTCGCTCGGCGAAGATCGGCAGAAGCTGCACGAGAGCAAGGCCCTCATCCTGGACGTGTGGCAACGACTCCGCCAAGAGGTGCCGGCGGATGCCACGGAAGTACAGCTCATGGACCAGGTGGACATCCAGACCTGGGAGGAGATGCAGCGGAGCTACATCTCGGCCATCGAGAAGGAAAAGTTCCTGGTGCTGATCATGTTCGGGGTGATCAGCATCGTGGCCGTCTTCCTGATCCTGTGCATCTTCTACATGATCGTCCAGGAGAAGACCCGAGACATCGGCATCGTCAAGAGTGTGGGCGGCAGCGCCGAGGGGGTGGCGGCGATCTTCTTGGTATACGGCGGGGCCATCGGCCTGGTGGGCTGCGTGTTGGGCTCGCTCCTGGGCATGACCTTCGTGGAACACATCAACGACGTCCAGGACTTCCTGGCCCGGCTGAATCCCGCCTGGCGGGTGTGGAGCCCGGAGACCTACTCGTTCGACAAGATTCCCGACGTGTGGAAATGGTCGGAGGTAATCTACATCTGCATCCTGGGGGTGACGGCCTCCATTGCCGGGGCGGCCTTCCCGGCCATCCGGGCCAGCCGCACTTGGCCGGTGGAGTCCCTACGCTATGAATAAGTGCCGGTCCCCCAACTTCCGGTCGTGCGGCCGCCGTCTGGTGGTCAGCCGCCGACCCCGGTGCCGAGAACGGAAACTGGGCATAAGCCCTGAATTGACCCGCCCTGAGGCCTGGTCTGTGAGACCCGAGAGAAGCTAGTGATGCCCGACGTGCTGCTGCGCTGCGAACAAATCCACAAGAGCTACGTGCTGGGCCGCACGATCCTGCCGGTCCTGCGCGGCGTGGACGTCAACGTGGGCCGCGGCCAGTTCATCGCCATCATCGGGGCCAGCGGCAGCGGGAAGAGCACCCTGCTGCACCTGATGGGCGGGCTGGACGTCCCCCAGCAGGGGCAGGTCTATTACGCCGGCCAGCCGATCTTCGAACCGGTGGGCCTGCGGCGGATCCCGCTGGGTCGAGAGGGAGCCTCGGCCGAGGTGGTGGCGGCGCCGCCCAAGACCGCTGCCGCCGGCCGCAAAGGCGCTCGCCGGGCGGACACCGGCGGCCGGCCGATGCTGGAGAGCTTCCGCAATAGACTGCGCAATTCAGAATTCGGCTTCGTTTTTCAGTTCTATCACCTGTTGCCCGAATTCGACGTCCTGGAGAACGTCCTCTTGCCGCAAATGGTGGGCCATTCCATCGGTGGGTGGCTCTCCCAGCGCGGCGCCGGCCACGCCCGGGCACACGACTTGCTACGACGAGTAGGGCTCAGCGACCGCCTGCTTCATCGACCTAACGAGCTGTCCGGAGGCGAGCGCCAGCGGGTGGCCATCGCCCGGGCGTTGATCCGAGAGCCCGCGGTGCTCTTTGCCGACGAGCCCACGGGCAATCTGGACGGACGCACCGGACGCGGTATCCTCCGCCTGTTAAAGGACTTAAACGAGGCCGGGCAGACGATCGTGATGGTGACCCACGACCGCGACCTGGCCAAGGAGGCCGACCGGCTGGTCCAGTTGGTCGATGGTCGGGTAAGATAGATTCACTGCCCGCGGACTAGCGTTTCAAATCGTCGGCGGGGAAGGCGGCCTGGGCCACGGCATCGGCCATCTCGGCCCGGACGGACGACCGTGGTGCCGAGGCAACAGGAGCCCAGTCCAGCGCCGAGGCCCGATCGGCCAGGCGTCTCGACCAACATCAGGAGGCCATGCGTATGCCCGAGGAACACACCCCCAACCCAAACCTGAAAGTCTGGTTAGACGGCCGGGTCGTGCCCGTCGGCGAGGCCAACATCAACGTCTTCAGCCACGGCCTGCTGTATGGTGACGGGGTCTTCGAGGGGATCCGGATCTACCACGGTCGCATCTTCGAGTGCAAGGCCCACATGCGTCGTTTCCAGCTGAGCCTCAAGGCCATCCGATTGGATATCCCCTGGACCAGCGATCAGATCGTCCAGGCCATGCAGGAGACCATGGAAGCCAACGGTATCCAGGACGGCTACATCCGCCTGGTAGCGGCCCGCGGCGTCGGGACCCTGGGCATCCATCCGTTCCGCTGCACCACACCATCGGTCTTCATCATCGCCGCGACCATCCAAATGTACGACGACGAGATGTACGAGAAGGGGATGAAGGTGGTCACCGCGGCGACCACCCGCAACCATCCCAACGCCATGTCGCCCCAGATCAAGAGCCTCAACTACCTGAACAACATCCTGGCCAAGCTGGAGGCGATCGATGCCGGCTGCCTGGAGGCGGTGATGTTGAACCATGAGGGCTACGTGGCCGAGTGCACCGGCGACAACCTGTTCATCGTCACCCGGGGTCAGCTCCAGACCCCCGATTCTCACTGCGGGATCCTGGAGGGCATCACCCGTCGTCTGATCATCAAGCTCGCCGAGCGCAGCGGCATCCCCGTCGAGGAAACCGTCCTCACTCGACAGGACCTCTACTTCGCCGACGAGATGTTCATCACCGGGACCGGAGCCGAAGTCTGTCCGGTCACGGAGATCGACAAGCGCGCCATCGCCGACGGCAAGCCCGGCCCGATCACCCGGCAGCTCATCGCCGACTTCCGAGCCTACGCCAAGTCCGGGGAAGAGTTGCTCTAACCCGGATCATTCACCGCAGAGCACGCCGAGAGCGCGGAGACCCTGCAAGCAGGGTATGAGCGCGTTTCCGCCATCAGTGGACAATCAGGCCGTCGTTCGAGCGGAAGCCAGGCGCTGGTCGACCGCCGCCGCCACCGCCTCGATGGTCAGCCGCTCCATGCAGGCGTGCTGGTGGGGACATTGCCGCAGTTTTCGCAAATAGCACGGCGAGCAATCCAGATCGACCCGCATTACGTCCTTGCTGCGTCCGTACGGCCCGGTGCGGGCCGGGTTGGTCGGGCCGAACAGAGCCACCAAGGGGCGTTTCAACGCCGCGGCCATGTGCATCGGGGTCGAGTCGGCGGTCACCACGATCGACGCCCGGTCGATCAAGGCGGCCAGTTGCCGCAACGTCGTGCGCCCACACAAATTCCGGGCCGCCCCGCCCGAGGCCGCAGCCACCGCATCTCCGACCTCGACATCCGCGCCGCCCCCCACCAGGGCAGTGCCAAGGCCGTGACGCTCTTTGATCATCCGGGCCAGCCGTCCGAAGCGCTCCGCCGACCAGCACTTGGTCTCCCAGCGGGTGACCGGAACCAGCACCGCATACCCCCCGTCTGGCGGCAGGCCGGCCTCCTGCAGGGCCCCGGCCACCTGCCGGCGATCGTCCTCGGCCAGGGCGATGGTGAAGTCCATGGGCCCCTCGGCGAAGTCCAGTAGTCGGCCGACGCCGTAGTTCTTGTCCGCGGCGTGTTGGTCGTCTTCACGGCACGGAACCTTGTGGGTGTAGAACATCCAGGCCAATTCCCGAGCCGCGGCAAAGCCCACCCGCACCGCCGCTCCCGAGGCAAAGGCCAGGAAGCCGCTGCGAAACAAGCCCTGCAAATCGACGACCAAATCGTACTTCCGACTCCGCAGCCCACGGACAAACGAGGCGAACTCGCCGCTGACTCTCATGCTCCGGCCCAACCTGCCGAAGCGCTTCCGATCGAAGGGGACGACCTCGTCGAGGGCCGGGTCGGCCTCGATCAAATCGACGAACGACGTAGCCACCAGCCAGGCCAGATGGGCCTGGGGATAGCGCTGCCGCAGACCGTGGAGGACCGGCAGGGCGTGGATGATGTCGCCCGGAGAACTGGGCTTGATGATCAAGATGCGCTGGAAGTTCGTGGCCGCCAGATTGCTCATGCCGGTAGTGTAAACTCCAGGGCCCGTTCGATCCCCCGGAGATCCTTGAAGCGGCCGGCCGGCCGGAGCCGGGCCCCGGCGGTCAGGATCTTCTCGACTGCGTCCGCCTGGGCACAGCCGACTTCCAGGATGAGCCTGCCGCGGGGGCGGAGGAAGTCCCCCACCTGGCCGGCGATGCGTCGGAAGACCTCGAGGCCGTCGCCTCCGCCGAACAACGCCTGATGCGGTTCATAACGGCGGACGTTTTCCGGCAGGCTGTCCCGCTCGTGTTCGGCGATATACGGCGGATTGGAGACGATCACGTCGAATCCGCCATCCGGAACAACCTCCGCCGGCAGACTCAGCGTGTCGGCCAACACGCCCTGGACCCGGTCCGCCACGCCGTGCCGGGTTGCGTTTCGGGCCGCGACGCCCAACGCCGCCGGGGAGATATCACTGGCGATCACTCGGGCGGCCGGCTCCCGCTTGGCGATGGTGACGGCGACACACCCCGAACCGGTGCCGAGGTCCAGTAGGTCATAGCGCTCAGCCTGATGTTCCGCACACCAGGCCAGGGCCCGCTCGACCAAGAGTTCCGTCTCCGGCCGGGGGATCATCACGTCCGCAGTGACCTCGAAGGCCAGCGAGTAAAACTCCCTTTCTCCGATGAGGTAGGCAATCGGCTGGTGCTCGGCGGCGTCTCGGACCAGGTCGCGGAAGGCGGTCCGTTGGTCCGGCGTCGGCTCCTCGGCGTACCGGGCATAGAGGTCGATTCGCTGGCAGTCCAGAGCCTTGGCCAGCAGAAGCTCGGCCGAGAGCAACGGCTCGTCTACCTGACGGGACTGAAGGTGCTGCTTGGTCCAGGTCAGCAGCCGACCGACACTCCAGGCCTCTTCGGATTCTTGTTCGGGGCGGCTCTGGGCCATCAGAGTTGTCGGTCCTGGGGGTTGGGCGGCAGGCGGACGGGGCCGCTCGCCCGGGGGCGAGGATGGCTCGGGCTTACTTCTTCTTGGCTTTGGCCTCGTTCTGCTCCATGTACTGCATGACCCGGGCCACCTCGGCTTTGCTGCCCACGACCAGCGGCGTTCGCTCGTGCAGGGATTGGGGGATCTTCTCCAGGATGCGCATCTTGCCGTCCAGGGCCACCCCGCCGGCCTGTTCGGCGAGGAAGGCAATTGGATTGGCCTCGTAGCTCAGTCTCAGCTTGCCGCCCGGGGACTTGGCCGTCGGCGGATAGAGGAAGATCCCCCCGCGCAGCAGCGTCCGATGAAAATCGGCCACCAATGAACCGATGTAGCGGGCAGAATAGGGCCCGGCCTCCTCGGTCTTGCACCAACTGAGGTACTTCTGGTAGCCGACGGGGAAGGAATTGAAGTTGGCCTCGTTGACGCTGTACCACTTGCCCGACTCCGGCATCTTGATGTTCTCGTCGGCCAGAACGAACGCGCCGACCGAGGGATCCAGGGTGAACATGTGCACCCCGTTGCCGGTGGTGTAGGTCATAACCGTACTGGAACCGTAGACGATGTAGCCGGCGGCGAGCTGCTTGATGCCCGGCTGCAACACGTCGGCCACCGGATCCGAGCCGTTGAACCCGCTGGTGTCGCGTTCGTAGATCGCGAAGATGGTGCCGACCGACACGTTGACGTCTATATTGCTGGACCCATCGAGGGGATCGAAGATCACTACGTACTTCCCGGAAGCCCCGCTGCCGGACACGATCTTCGGTTCGTTCAGTTCTTCGGAGGCGATGACCCCCACGTTACCGCGATAACCCAGGCACATCTCGATGGTTCTGTTGGCCAATACGTCGAGCTTCTGTCGTTGCTCCCCGTGAATATTGGCCTCGCCGGCCTCGCCCAGCACGTCCAAGATGCCCGCCCGGCGAACCTTGGCCGAGATAATCCTCGCCGCCAGGGTGATGCCCGAGAGCAGCCAACTGAAACCGCCGGTCGCGGTCGGGTGGCTGCGCTGCTGGCCGATGATATGCTCTTGGACGGTGATCAAGTGACGCCGGGACGCGTCTGGCTCTGACGGAGCGGTGACATCTTCTACTGAATGGGCGGACAAGGCTGGCACTCCTTCGGCTGATGACGTGAATGTCTCGAACTCATGGCACGTCGTATGCGTCCCAGGACCTCGGCAACCCAATCCTCTCCCCGATGTCCAGCCCACTCGGCCGCCATAGTGAAACCACACAGGTTCTGGGAAGCACCCTCAATAATGTCGTAGACCAGATTGTAGTATATCCCCGAGCCCGGCAATAGGTAGCACTAGGCAGGATCGTCTCGCCGGAGAAGCCGGGCAGATCCGACTCTCCGCCCGCCTGGGCCTCCAAAAGGGCCCCCGGGGCGGGGGCGGGGCTTGCTACGATCCCTGTAACCGCTGCTGCCGGTCCAGCTTACGGAGATCGGCGATGATCTCCTCGATCTGGCCGGCAGTCACCTTCTCCAGCGAGTAGCTCTGCTTGACCCGATGGTCGGTGCAGCGGTTCTGCGGGTAATTATACGTGCGAATCCGCTCGCTACGGTCGCCGGAGCCGATCATCGCCCGCCGGGTCGAGTCCCGCTGGGCCCGTTCGAGATCCTCCTGGCGGCGCCGAACCCGGCTGGCCAGGACGCGGCGGGCCTTGGTCCGGTTGCGATGTTGGCTCTTCTCGTCCTGCATGGATACGGTGATGCCGGTGGGAATGTGCTCCAGCCTGATGGCGGTGGAGACCTTGTTGACGTTCTGGCCGCCGGGCCCCCCCGCCCGACTGACGTGCTCGATCACCTCCTTGTCCCAGTCGATGTTGATCTCCGTCTCCTCCACCTCCGGCAGCACCGCGACAGTGGCCGCCGAGGTGTGGATGCGTCCCTGGGACTCGGTCTCCGGCACCCGCTGGACCCGGTGACCCCCGCCTTCGTATCCGAAATGGGTGTACACCCCGGGCCCCTTGATGTTGAGGATCACTTCCTTGTAGCCACCCAACTCGCCGGTCGAGACATCCAGGACCTCCACCTTGAAATGGTGTTCAGCGGCATAACGGGAGTAGATCTCGCACAGGTCGCGGGCGAAGAGGGCGGCCTCGTCGCCACCGATGCCGGCCCGGATCTCCACGATGACCGAGTCCACATCGGCATCGTCGCCGGCTATCAGACCGTCGATCAGTTGGTCCATGATCCGGTCGGCTCGGGCCCGCAAATCCGGAATCTCCTCCTCGGCCAATCCTCGAAGCTCGGCATCAGCTTCGGCATCGGCGCCAATCTCCTCGGCCTCGCGGATCTCCTTCTGGATCTTGCAGTACTGCCCATACGGTTCGGTCATCCGCTTGAGGCCGGCGTGCTCCTTGGCCAGTTTGACGATCCGGGCGGCATTGGCGGCGACCTCCGGGTCGTTCATCTCCTCGGTGATCTCCTCGTACCGCCGGGCCATCTCGTCGAGCTTGGCCAGGAAGGCCGGGTTTTGCTTCAAGTCTTCCATCGGTAGGTCTCACATCCTCAATTCGCCGGCCAGGCCGCGGCCTTAATCCACGTAGCCCAGCGATTTCAACCGCTGATACTCTTCATCCTCAATGGGAATCCGCTCCACGCCGCGCCCGGTGGACAGCTCGGCGTTGAGGTCGGCTTGTTCACGCAGCACTTCGCCCAGGGCCTGGAGCCTGGCCGGCTGCTCGGCGGAGAGATCACGTTGTTCAAGCGGATCTTCGGCTACATTATAGAGGCTCTGCCGGCCGGTCGTCACCACGGTCAGCAGCTTCCAATCGTCCAAATAAACGGCCCGTTGCTCGGGTCCCACTTTGACCCCCTCGGCATAGGCCACCGCCGGTCCCGACGGCGGGCGATCTTCCATCACCGCCACCAGCGAGGCCCCCTGCATCCCGGCCGACCAGGGCAGGCGCAGTTGGTCCAGCACCGTGGGCATCAAGTCGATCAGCCGCACGAGACCTCGAACTCGCTTTCCGGCGGGCAAGGTCCCCGGCCAACGCAGGATCAGGGGCACCTGCAACTCGGGGTTGTGCAGGCTGAACCCGTGCCCCCAATGACCATGCTCGCAAAGGGCCTCGCCGTGGTCAGAGGTGAGGATCACGTAGGCCTCCTCCCACAGCCCCATCTCGTTCAGCCTGGCCCGCAACGCCCCGAGGTGATGATCCACCTGGCGGACGCCGGACTCGTAGCGGGCGCTCCAGTACTCCCAGTAGGGGGCCAGCCGAGCGTCTCGATCCAGGTCCCGCGTGTCCTTGGGTGGCTTTCGGAGGTAGTCCAGCTTCTCCGTCTCTTCGGCCGAGAGAAGCCGTTTGTCGGGCATCTGCTCGACCTCATCGATCAGGGCGGCGTGGAATTGCGGCCCGGCGTCGTAGGGGCCGTGTACGTCCATGTAGTGCAGGTAAACGAAGAACGGCCGGTCCGTCGGGCGCTGCTCCAGCCACCGGATCGCCGCGTCGTTGACCACGCTGCCCGGGGTGGTGTTTTGGGCAAACCCGGCGTCAAAATGATCAAACCCCTGGGCAAAGCCGAACTTGCGGAGGATGAACGGATTGGCCACGAAGGCGGCGGTGGCGTACCCGTCCGCCTGCAGCACCTCCGCCAAGGTCTCGAAGGACTCGGCAAAGACCGCGACCTTCTCCCCAGGTTCGATGGCGCTGTGCTTCTCGGCCTGCTGGTAATCCAGCACGCCGTGTACCCCCGCATACCGCGAGCAGAACAGCGAGGCGATCGACGGCTGGGTCCAGGGCGCCGGGGCTATGGTCCGCTCAAAGGTCACTCCCTCGGCGGCGATGGCGTCGATGGCCGGGCTGTTGCCGCGGGCGTGGCCGTACGCCCCCAGCCGATCGGCCCGCAGCGTGTCGATCATCAGGCAGATGATGTTGGGCCGGGGGGCCGGGCCTTGCGGCTGATCCTCTCGCCCCCAGGCCGGGGCGTCTTCGCTCAAGCGGGCCCGGGCCTTGGCGTGTTGGGGGTCGATCCGCAGGGCCTCCCTGTGCTCCTGCCGGGCCTCGTCGATTCGCCCCAGGCGGTCCAGCAGGTAGCCCCGGTTGTAGTGGGCGTCGGCATTGTGGGGGTCGATCCGAATGGCCTGAGCGAAGTGCTCCAGGGCCCGTGGGTTCTCGCCCCGCCGGGCCAGGGCAATCCCCAGGTTGTTGTGGGCCCGGAAGCAATCGGGGTCGGACTGCACCGCCTTGGACCAGTGGTCGATGGCTTGGTCGAGTTCGCCCCGTTCGGCCAGGAGGTTGCCCAGGTTGTTGTGGGCGTCGGCGTAGGCCGGCCGGAGTTCGATGGCCCGGCGCAGCTCGGCGATGGCTTCGTCTCGACGCTGGGGACCCTTGCGGCGCAGCGTGTCCGCCAGAACATAGTGCAAGACCGGAGCCTGGGGGGCGTGGGTCAGCGCGTGGCGGCAAAGGCCCTCGGAGTCTTGCCAATGGCTCAGGCCGTGGCGAGACGCGACGGCCTCACCGACGGTCAACAGCAGGACCGCCAAGACCACGGCCACCCGCCGCCAGGTCGGGCCGGAGCGTTTCGGCCCGCTGTTCCACACCTTACCCAGAAACCACGCCGCAGTCAGCAACAACCCCACGGCCGGCAGGTACACGAACCGGTCGGCGGCAATGGTATCCGTGAAACCGATGACTCCCATCGCCGGGAAGATGGCCACCAAGAAGAACAACCACCCCACCAGCAGGGCCCGAGTCCATCTCATCGACAGCAGCAACGCCGGGATCAGTACGACGGTGCCGATCACTCCGATCAGCACCATCGGCTGGGACATGTCGAACGGCTCGGGGAAAGGATAATACGCCGACAGGTTGGCGGGCCAGAACAGCTTGTGCAGGTAAAAGAGGATGTTGTGGCAAAGGGTCAACATGATTCGGCCAAGGGAATTCTCAGCCGGCATGGTTACCACTGCGGTAGCGCTCTGCGAGACCAGGGTGATGACCGCCGAGACGCCGCCGACCACCAGAAAAGGCACCTTCTCGACGATGGCCCGCCGATTGAGCCGCCCCAGGGGCCAGAAGTCCAGCAGCAGCAGCAGGATCGGCAGCGGCGTGCTGGTCGGCTTGGCCAGCAAGGCCAGGACGTACATCACCAGGCAGCCAACGTACACCCGGCGCCCGGGCCAGCTCGTGTAACGCACATACAGCACCAGGCAACCCAGGGCAAAGAACGCGGAGAGCAGCGTCTTGCGCTCGCTCACCCAGGCGATCGATTCCACGGTCGTGGGGTGAAGCCCGTACAGCATGCCCACCAGTGCGGCGACCGTCGGTTGCCTGAATAGCAGTTGCAGCAGCAAGATCACCAAGACCGTGTTGGCGATGTGCAGGGCCAGGTTGGTGCGATGAAAGGTGAACAGGTCGTCGCCCCGACCCCCCAGGGCGTAGTCCACCATCAGAGATATCATTGCCAGCGGTTGGTAGTAGCCCCGCACCGACGAGGGCTCCAGGACTTCACCCAGGAATCTACCGGCCGACGCCCAACCGGGCTGCTGCACCAAGGGGTTGTCGGTGAGATATTGGGCGTCGTCCAGAAAGAGCGCCTGGGCCGAAAGGACCGGCCAGTGGATCGCCAGGACCAGCAAGGCCGCGAGAATCATCAACCCGACCAACCAGGCGGTGCCGGCGGCCGGGGCGCGGTCCATCCGGCCGGTCGGCTGGTCCCTGGTTCTGCGACCACGCCGGGCCGCCTCTGGTCCAGCGTATTGGCCCCCACGTTTTGCTCGGCGACGGTTCATTGGGATGCTCTGTGGTCCCTTAGCGGTGAAACGATGCGCTGGATGTGGGTGCTGCGTCTATTACAAACTCCGGCTCCACCGGATCAAGTTATTCTCCCGCGGCCGGTCCGCCCAAATAGAAACCACGCCGCGGCCGGGCGAGTACTGGCGCCCCTGGCCCACGGCGTGAGATGTCGCTGGCCAAGCTAGGACTTGGCGTCTGCTTTCTTCTTGGTGGACTTGAGATAGTCGGTGCCGAACTTCTTCTGGAACTTCTCGACCCGGCCGGCGGTGTCGACGAACTTCTGCGTGCCGGTGAAGAAGGGATGGCAGGCGGAGCAGATCTCGACGCTGATCTGCCGGTCTTGAAGACGCTCCCGCAACCGCAGGTTACCGTCGCCTCATAGTATTTAGGATGAATCTTGTCTTTCATCAGCAATCCTCACCGCTGGCCAGCACATTCCCGCCGAGCCCCGTATACTAGCACATCGACCGGCCAAAGCAACAAGGGCCCAGGAGCCCGGGGCAGGGGCGTCCCGGCACCCGCAGCCCATCCGGACTCAGAGCCGCGACCGTCAGGGAGTGGTGACCGCCACGACCGCACCAGCGGCAACGGACCCCCGCT
>CAZFMS010000119.1:0-11643 GCA_964520125.1 uncultured Planctomycetaceae bacterium | reverse complement strand
GTTGCGGGGCCCACCGACATCCACACTCTCGACGCTGAGGTCCGGCGGACAGGTGATCGCCGGCGGCGTGGTGTCGTTGATGGTGATCGTCTGCGTACAGGTGGCCATGTTCCCGCAGTCATCGGTGGCGGTATAGGTGTTGGTCACGGTGCCGGCGCAGGCGTCGCCGACCAGCGGGCCCTGGACGCAGGTGATCTCCACGTCCAGATCGCAGTTATCGGTCGCCGTGGCGTCGGCGGGATTGCAGGCCGGAACGCCCTCCAGACACTCGACGCTGACATCCGCCGGACAGGTGATCACCGGCGGGGTGGTGTCGTTCACCGTGATGATCTGTTCGCAGCTTGCGGAAGGACCGCCCGCCGAGCAGGCGCAGGTCCAGGTCCGCGTGATAGTGGAGGGGCAGGCACCACTTACCGAGTCGCTAGACGACGACTCGCAAATCCCCGAGCAACCCGAGCTGGTGACGCAAGTGGCCATGCCGGTATTAGCGGGATCTGTCGATTCGTCGCACTCGACAGAGACGTCTGGTGGTGGTACGCACTGACAACCCGCGCCCCCGCAGTCCACCTCCGAGGCGTCGCAAGGCGTTCCCGGTGGGAAGGCGAAGCCACCGGCCTCCTCACACACGGTCTCCGACAATTGCTGGCAGAAGCCGTCCAGGCAGCAGGCGCCAACGCACGGGTTCGGATCACACTCCGTGTCGTCGCCCTGGTACTCGCCCAACTCCAGGTTGCAGTCATCCTGCGACAGGATTTCGCAGGTTCCATCCAGCAGACAACAAGCCCCGGTCGGCGGCAAGACGGCGGAGGCGTTGAGCGAGCGATCCTGGTTGCCCAGGTTGGTCAGATCGCCGTCGCAAACTTCATCATCGCTGAACCAATCTTTCAGCCGCATGTGGTAGGGGGAGCCGTTGAGCCCACCGGCCGACTGAGGGTCGCCGGGCAGGCCCCAATCGTTTCGACTGGCGATGTGCCCGCCCCAGGCCAGCACGGCGCTGGTGGTGTCACCCTCCAGGCTCTCGAGGATAAACGTCACGGCGATCTCGTACTCGAACTGGCCGGCGTTGGCCAGGTCGTCCTCTGTGCCAAAGGTGAAGTACTGAATGTCGAGGATCTCTCCCCCAAAAAGGGTCATTACGTGCGGACACGAGGAGGGAGGGTCATCGTCCTCGTTGTAGCTGGCCAGCGGTTGCAGGACCGACGGATCGGGGCCTGGGCCATCTGGATCGACCAGGATGTTCACCGGCGGCGCGGGGATCGTAAACGTCGTGATGCGGGCGCCGAGCGGGCCTGGATCGTCCGGTCCCTCGAAGAAGAGCGGATCGATAGTCTCCGGCACGCCGTGGGTGGGGAAGTTGTGCGGTTCCAGGCACTCGTAGTGGGTCAGGTAGTCAATGGCGTGCTTGCCGCCGTGCTTGATGTCGTAACCCAGTATCAGCGTGACCTCGCATTCCTGCGGCACGTCCGTCATCCGAGTGCGATAGGCGATTGACTGACCCTCGGCGTAGTGCGCGGTTTGTTGACCGGCGTTACCGTTGACCCAGGGCGCAATCCCTCCTAAAGGCAGACAATCGGTCGGCGGCCCGATCTCGTCGGCGCCGCAGTTGCGAACCTGATCGATGTTCGCCGCGGACGAATCCGTGAACGTCGTCGTCGCCGTCAGGCCGGAGGTCAGCCCGGTGGCGGTCAGCGTGAAGGACGTTCCGACGTGGATGTCCAGAATCAGGTACTCGTCGTTGTATATGCTCCCGGCCGCGTCGGCCACGGCATATAGCAAAGTCACCGGGCAGCCGCAGGAGGTGACGATTTCGAGTTCAACCGTCTCCCCCGAATCCCAGCCCGTGCCGGTGATTACTACGTATTGGCCGGGCGAATAATCGGCCTGATCAGTGGTGACCGTGGCCTGGGCCATGACCAATGCCGGAGCACACAAGAGTGTGACGCCCAGCACCAGCACCGTTCGAAGATTCTTTCCTGGTTCTCGGTACATGATTGAAGCCTCCTGGTCTAGCTAAACTTGTTCCCCAAAACCTCTTTCCCCTAGAAGGGAAGATGGGCGTTACGCGCAACGGCCCGCCTTTGGCCGATCTACGCCAAACGAACAAAACCAACACCGGGCGTCGCCCGCACCTTCAGCGCTGACGAACGTCCCTTTTCGAGACAAATCGTATTGTCACCTCGACCCCACTGGCGATCTCTGCCAAACTGACTCGCATGGAGCGTTTGGTCGGCCCTATCACATCTTTTTACTCATCGCAAATACGGGTCGGCACTACACAACATTCTCCCTCGGAACCAAACGCTGCCAGCTCCAAGGCTACGCTGTATAATGGAGATATGCACTCCATTTGCAAACTTCCCCGATCAGCACTTCCCGAACACGTGTGATAATATAGCAGGATGCAGATCATGCTGTCAAGCCCATTCGGGCCCCAAATCTCAATAAATCGCGATTGGAACAGATATTGCGAGCCGTACTTCCAGATTCATGCTCTTCTGAGCTGCGCCCTCCGCCGCGCCCGCTTTCGCTACAATAAGGGCCAACAATCTCCAATGCCACAGTTATCGGACCTCAATCGGTCCTCGTACGTGTCCCTACCGAGACGTATTCACGCTCATCGATGCCGTGTCTGATTAGCCGACCGAGTAGGCCGGGGCGCTACTACGGCCCGATCTCGACGTTCTCCTCGGCGGACATCATTGCGTCCGCGGGCCCTCGGGTCCCGGACTCCACGGCGGAAGACAAACACTACCGCATGGACTGGATCATGATTCACCTGCCCGGAAGTCCGCCGAACGAGGGCCAAGGAGCCAAAGCCGCCGCCATTCACGAGCAACTCCAGATAGACTGGAACTTCAGCACCCTTGGCCGCGGCACTATGGACAGCTCCCTCTTCAACGACTGCAACTGCAACGACGTCCCGGACGCCGACGACATCGCCAGCGGGGAAGAAGTGGTTCCTCGATCCCTCAAGCGGGGCGAACTGGAGTAGCGATCAGCCGTTGGCTTTCGGCATTCAGCCACAAGGGGTCGGCCATGAGCGATCGTCAATCCAGAATCGTCAATTGCAAATTCCCGATCCCCTGATCCCTGCCGCCGGAGGGCCGTACGGGATGCCCTGGCCATGCCGAATCTGAGTCCGTGCTGGAGCGGGGATGGAGCCTGCTGCCGGCACGCAGTCGACGAATGCCTGGATTTCGTCGCCATGGCGCCGGCCGTCGTCGTTCATGTTCGACGGGCACCAACACGGGGGCAAGGCCCGGTACCCACCGAGGCTGAACACCTCCCCGCCGCGGTCCACCCTCTTCGAGGCCAGATCAAAGCCACCGCTCTGAGCCGCATCCGGCCGATACTCATGAGCGTCATGGACAGGAGCAACGCGGCCCCTATACCCGGGCCGCACCCACAGGCGTTGATCCTCGGAGGCGGCTGTGGGGCCGGAGGTTCCCGGCATGCTTGGGGCACACCCTCACCAAGAAAGACCCGCACGGTCATCGTGCAGATTGACGAGTTACCCGCCTGGTCCGTGGCAGTTACCGTCACCGGAAAGACATCCAGCGGCTGAGAGGCAGACACATTCTCGATGGCGATGGCCCGGACTTGGCCGTCGAACTCAATCAGGATCGCGTTCGCCTCGGCGTCAAAGAAGACGACCAGGGTGTCGAGATCCGAGACCAGCAAGACGCCTTGGCCGGCTGAGCAACCATCCAAGGCCTCGAAGAGAGGTACGATCGGGTTGCAGCTTGCGTCTAGCAGCACATCCAGCGTCGATTCGGGGCAATTGGTCATGATCGGCGGCTCGTCGTCCACCACCGTGAGGGTTGGCCTGCACTCCGCGGTGTTGCCGCATTCATCGCTGATGAGGATGGTCACCTCCGTATCGCCCAAACCGATCAGCGTGCCGACGGCGGGGACTTGGGTGATCGTTGGCGGGTCGCCAGAGTCGTTGCCGGCCACGATGTCGCCGGAGAGATCGGGCACGGCGGCCAGGCAAGCCGAATCCGCTGAGAGGATGCGATCCCCGGCACAGGCGGTGATGACCGGAGGTGTCGTATCACTGACGGTAATAAGTTGATCACACGACTGGGAGTTTCCCGAAGAATCGGTCGCGGTCCACGTCCGGGTGATCACCGTCGGGCAGCCGCTGCGCGCCTGGTCTTCAGAAGTAACAGCAGGATTCGAATCGCAGTTGTCGACTGCCGTAGCGTCGCCGGTATTCGACGGTTCGATCGCACCGTGCCCTTCAAGGGTGGAATCAGCCGGACATTCAAGGACCGGCGACTCGTCGTCGACGACGGCAACCTCGAAGCTGCATTCCGCCGCAGCGCCGGAGGTATCCGTGGCCGTGTAGGTCACGACTGTGGTCCCCATCTCGAAGTCATCCCCCGGCTTGTTGGTGCTGTCGACGGTCACTTCTGCGCAAGTGCCCACGGCGTTGGGAAGGTCCCAGGCCACGACTGCTTCACACCGAGCTGCCTCGACGGTGGCCGTGATGTTGGAAGGGCAGCCCACCCACTCCAACGGGCCGGGCAAACGGACCACGACCGGCACCGCTACCGTGCCGAACTCAATGAGATGATCCAAGAATAATTCAACGTCCTTTCCATCGGTGGCGCCGTCCCCGTTGAAGTCGGTGGTGCAGAGTGGTGGGTCCGCGACGCCCAGCAGCACGTCGAGGAAACCCTCTACGTCCCCGGTCTCGAAGAGCCCGTTCCCATTGCAGTCGCCGGGCACGTTGCTGATCCGGACCAGACGATCGGCCGAGACATCCCGAAAGACGGACTCGCTGCCATCGGTCCAACGGACGCGAAGCTCCTCGATGGTGGCCA
Source organism: uncultured Planctomycetaceae bacterium (assembly GCA_964520125.1). Taxonomy (GTDB): domain Bacteria; phylum Planctomycetota; class Phycisphaerae; order UBA1845; family UTPLA1; genus JAFGQA01. Next base: position 6,814 of record CAZFMS010000119.1, on the reverse strand, counting down.
ACGCTCCCAACCCCAGGTGAGCTTCGGCAGGCGTGCCGGCCAAGTAGCTGTCGCCGCAGATAAGATCGCGGCGTTTGGTCACGCCGTTGTTGACGGCGAAGATGCTGGCCCCGATCCCACGTCGGTTCAGCCCCGCCCCCTGGGCAAGCTGGACGGCGAGCCAATGGCCTCGAGGCGCCGTGACGTTTTCCAGCAGCCTCACGGGCTGGTTCACATTCGTGATCAGTAGGTCTTCATCACCGTCGCGATCATAGTCAAACGCGACCAGGGCTCGCGAATCGTCGAGGTAGTCCAGGCCGGGGGCCTGAGCACGATCGAAGACACCCGTTGAGTCGTTCACCAAGAGCACCGTAGGCGTCTTATAGACCGGAGAGGAAGGGCCGAAAAGCTCGAGCACAAACTGATCGAAGCCGGTTGCGGCGGCAATATCGAGATCGCCGTCGTTCTCGAGGTCAACAAACTCGACGCCCCATCCCCAGTAGCTATCTCCGACGCCCCGGGCTAACGCGACATCCTCGAACTGGGTAAAACCGAGCGGCGGCGGTTTTTCCCCCGGCGACGCCTCGAGGTTCATGTACAGGCAATTGTACAGTCCGTTGCCAAACGCCAAGAGGGGGTCGGTGATGTTTGTGGTGTAGATATCCAGATCGCCATCGTCATCGAGGTCGGCGCAGGCCGCTCCCATATCGTTACCCACGTGGTTGACGTGGACGCCGGCGCCGCTGGCGAACACCCCGTTGTTGTTCCAATAGAACTCGTCGGCGACGTGGTCAATCGCGACGTAGAGGTCAGGAAAACGGTCGTTGTTGAAGTCGGCAAAAACGGCACTGAAGCTGTCGCGGGCCAGCCCGCCGAGATTCACTTGGTCGGTCACATCTGCAAACCTGAACTGCCCCAGGTTTCGATACAGTGCGTTCTGGAAGGGAAAGCCCGGGGTCCCCGTGCCGAGTTCGTAGCTCCAATTGGTGACATAAATATCCAGTAGGCCGTCTTGATCATAATCGGCGAGGGCCATCCCGCAGCGTAGGAAACCGACCGGATCGAAGCCGGAGCCTGCGGTGACGTCCGTGAACGTGGCGTTGCCGTTGTTGCGATAGAGCCTGCTGGACGGGTAGTCTCCGGAGCCGTCGTCGTCGTTCAGCAAGACCAAATCGAGTTGCCCATCGTTATCGAAATCGGCGAAATGGGCGACCCTCGACAGACCAGTATCTCCGACGACGGGACGGGCATCGACATCCTCCGAGAAGCGCTGGCACCCCAAATCCAGATTGTTGCGAAAAAGGCGGTTGGGGCGGCCCAATTGGCCGAGCAGATAGACATCCAGATCGCCGTCACCGTCGTAATCTCCCACGGCCACGCCGTTACCCATGTTGCGCTGCAGGCGGGCCTGGGCAGGAGTGAGGCCGGCGAACGTAGCACCGTATGAACCGACAAAGTCGAGGCCCGAGGCCTCGGACGGAACGTCCACGAATGCAATCTCGGCCCTGACCAGGGTTGCCGAACCACCGATCATGAAGACCGTCCAGACGGCCATCCAGACGCCGGACGGTCCGGCAGGCGGCAGACGCATCCAGAACATCAGCTTGGAGGGCTTCTTGGATCCCACGGAGATGGACCTTCTCATCAGATTGCGCTTAGCGGGCGGACTTCACTGGAAAAGTGCGCCTCCGCATCCAGCCGATGCCCATGAAGGTCATGGACGCGACCATCAAGGCCTCGATCCCGGAGCCGCACCCGCAGGCATTGATATCCGGCGTCGGCTGAGGTTCCGGATCCTCCTCGCAGAAGTCGGGCACCCCGTCGCCATCGTCATCGGCGTTGTCGTCGCCGCCCGGGCAGATGTCGGTGCTGTCGCAGACTCCGTCGCCGTCCGAGTCGTTCGGATTGTCTGCCGGACAGGGGTCCGAGTCATCGCAGACGCCGTCGCCGTCGGAATCGCCGGAGCTGTCATTACCGTCGCACACATCGGTGTCATCGCAGACCCCGTCGCCATCGGTGTCCCCGGTGGCGTCATCGCCGTCGCAGACGTCCCGGTCATCGCAAATGCCGTCCCCATCGGTGTCCCCTGACGCGTCGTCGCCGTCACAGACATCCACGGCATTACAGACCAGATCGCCGTCATCGTCGGGGCAGCAATCCAACTCGAAGTCAAAGTCACCGCTGGAGCCGTTAACGCCGTCGACGATGATGAAGTAGGTTACGCCGGCCTCTGCGGCAAAGACCACTGTCTCCGCCTCGCCGTCGCCGAGGTCGTCGTCCAGGGCGAGGCAGGTGACATTCGAGAAGCCGCCCGGATTGCAGCTTCCGGACAGCAAGTAGAGGCTCAGGTTCCAGGCCGCCACAATGGGCGTGGCGGTGACGGTGACGGCGCAGTCATCGGGCGTATTGAGCTTGTACACCGCATCCGGGCCCAGCCCGGTCTCTTGAGTCACCGTCTGGCCGGACCCGCAGTCGCCGTTGGCCGCATCGCCGTCGAGGTCATAGTCAGCGTTGCGCCCGGTGGTGGTGTCCGAGTCCATGAACGTGCCGCCCGCGATCAGGTTGGCGTCGTCGCAGTCTTCGCCGGCCGCGGCGGCCAGCGCACTCGGCGCCGTCCAGCCGACCACCACCGCCATCAACAGCCCGAAGCCGCAAGAGAGGGCCCGGGCGTTTTGTGTCGTTCTTCGTCGCATATCTGGATTCCTCCCAAAGCTCGACCAGCGAGCTGGTCGTTGACTGATTAATTTCCGGCGAAATCGACTACCGCGTGTTGCCCACTGGGCTGATCTCGACACCCGTACGGTGCGCTCGCTCACACGCCAATTCCTCAATGAGGTACTCCAACTGCTCGACCCGGGCGGACAGCTCGTCAATCTGCCGGTCCTTGTCCTCGACCCGCCGGTTCAGGCCCTGGATCGCGGCCAAGGCCACCCCCGCGGCATCACTCGGGGCCAAGTGCCTCTCGTCGGTCCCCAGTCCGAAGGCCTGCCTGAAGTCCTCGGCCATGGGCCCCATGTGCCGGACGGCCGACTCGTCCGACTTGTAGCTCCAGACGGAGACCGGCATCCGCTCGAGCCGCTCGAGCACGGCCCGGGGATCGGCGAGTTCGATGTTCTCCTTGGCATGCCGGCTGGAGGTCTGGTCCAGGGAGCCGCCGATCTGGAGGTTGCCGTTTGCCGAGAGCAGGAACGTGGTGGTCGCCCCCGGCCCCATGCGGACCTCGCCGTTCTGGAGGATCGCAAACTCGCTCCCGCCGGTACCCTTGCGCGAGAGGGTGAAGGCATCGGCCTGGCCGTTGACCTCGTTCGCGCCGAGCTTCCACGTGTTGCCCGTCTCAGTGTTGCGGAGCGAGACTTGGGCGTGGCCGTTGTTCTCCAGAGCCAGCAACTCCCGGTTTGCGGCAGTGGCAGAGAGTTCTTGGACCAGGATTCTCGCCGTTCCGTTGGATCGGAGCACATGGATCGAAGCCTTTGGAGAGCTTTCCCCGAAACCCACGTCTCCGCTGGCTCTTATGTCGATGCTGCTGGCGGGGGCGTCCGGCCGAATTCTGAATGGTAGCTTGCTACCGTTTGTCGCATCGCGGACGAAGAAGCCCGCCTCGTTGCCGGCCACGTCCCAGATTTGAGGGGTGAAGCCGCTCGATCCGTCCTGCTCCATACGCACCGTGGGCGTGTTGCCCGACCTGATGTGGAATTCGACGACAGGGTTGTCAGTCTTGATCCCTACCCGGCCGCTGCTGTCTACGTAGAGGGAGTTACTCGGGGCCCCGGCCTCGACGGTGAACACCCGCCGGCCGGCATCGGAGTCCTCGATCGAGAAGTAATTCGCCCCGCCGTTGGAGGAATCGTTGACCACGATCCGCCAGTCGTTGGTCGGGAAACTGGCCGAGTTGCTCGTGTCCCAGAAGTGGAGCCTCAGGTTGTTCTCCTTGATCCTAAGCGTATCGAAGCCGAAGCTCTCGCCGTTCACGCAGTCGAATCCGACGCACGCGCTACCGATGACGATCAAGTCGTCGTTGATCACTTGATCGAGGGCCATGGCCTCGTCTTCTTCGCCGTCGACGATGGCGCCGCCTTCCAGACTGAAGTGCCCGATCTTCCGCAGAACGACGCGTTCAGCCTCGCCCTCGCCCCCCGGACCACCCGGAAGACCGAAGGCGTCAGCGGTTCGTCCGTCGGCGATCAGCTCCTCCACGGTGGCGGGGCGCAGCAGTTGCAGCTCATATCGGTAGCCGCCATCTTCGAGCGGTCCGCCCGGCCAATTGGCTGGATTGAATCCCAGGGCCTGCTCGGGGTCGAGACCCTCTCGGAGGACACTCAGGTCAGGCCCGGTGACAGTCAGGATCGCCCGGGTATAGGGCACCTCTGTGGCCCAGCTAAGTCCGTTCGATGTCACGGTTACGATTGCCTCGGTCGGATGTTCTCTCCGGACTTGCCCCTCTACGAGCGTTTGACCGAGTAGCAGGCAAGCCGCGGCCACGAACATTGCGGGGTACGACGTACGAACTTTCGGCATGATGTTTCTTCTCCTGTGGTGCCTCCCCTCAGAAAGGATGGAGACTTCCCATGAGTTACCAGAATAGGCGTTGCGAGGTACCGGCCCGATACCAGCGAGAGCCCAGGGACTCTCACACAGATGCTCAGCATAATCGCTTGTCTTGGCAGAAACAAGTCTGCAAGAAAGCAATCAGCGGGGCGCTCAGAGGACCTATCAGTCTGATCCGGCAGAGCCGAAGCGCGTCCAGGCAGGGCCCGTCACCAAACCGTCCGATAGTGAAAGGGTTAGAGCATTTCACGCTTGCGTGTATCCTAGAAGAGCCGCGGGCTTCAGCCCGCGCGGCCTGGCCTTGGAGGGGCAACTCATCCGTTGAAGATTGGAGGCGAGATCTTCGCCGTCCACGTACTCCACGGTGATGAAGCACTCCCCACCAGCCTCTCCGATGTTGTACACGCGACCAACGTCGGGGTGGGCAACCCACCGGGCCACGCCCACTTCTTTGCGGAAGCGGCCCAATCGCTGGGGGTCTCCGGCCACCTTCTGGGAAAGAAACTTCAGAGCAACGGACTGGCCGAGGTCGAGATCGTCGGCTCGTAGTACTTCGCCAAAGCCTCCGCGCCCGCTCCGCGTCGGCCTCATGCGCGCGAGGCAATCCGGCCCGTCAGATTGCCCTGGCCCTCGCCGAGCGCTGGCCCGGCCCAGCAATACTCCCGGGTGATTCCTCTCGGTTGGTAATACGCCGCGGCTTCCAGGGTTTCTGCTTTACTGCGCAACGCAGCATGAATCCCCGTTTGCAGACGTTGCCACGGGAAGCAGCGCCCCTATCCGTTGATGAACTTCGAGAACCTCGCCTACCGGCAATCGGCCCAATCAGCGCCCATCACAGCTGGGGCAGCTCCCCCGGGCGCTCTTCCGAGGCATCGGTTACGATGAGAGTTCGCCGGGCCGTCGGCAGCGTGCCGCGAGGGGACATTCGCGGACCTACGCTGCTTGCCCTGAGCCTCCAAAAAAACTAGAATGGGTCTTGTGCCGGGCTATATCTTGCGGGATTCCTCGCGGCACGGGGAGTACTCGTCTTGCAGACAGCAACAACACAACTTCTCCGGCAGGCCACGAAAGGCAATGGGGCGGCGGCGGCTCGCTTGCTGCCATTGGTCTACGACGAGCTTAGAGAACTCGCTCGCCGGTATGTGGCTCGAGGAAAGGCCGCGGGGGCCGTGACTCTCCAGCCGACCGACGTCGTACATGAGGCATACCTGCGTCTGGTGGATCCAAAGGCGGTCGACTTCAAGTGCCGAACACACTTCTTTGCGGCCGCGGCAGTAGCAATGCGTTGCGTCCTTGTCGACCACGCCCGGGCACGGGGAGCCCAGAAGCGGGGCGGCCTGTGGCATCGCGTTACCCTCGACCGGGCAGTGGCCTTTCTGGAACAGCCGGAGGTCGATCTACTTTCCCTGGACGAAGCCCTCACCAGGCTGGCGGGCTTGAACCAGCGGGCGGCCAAGGTCGTCGAGCTTCGCTTTTTTGGCGGACTGACCTGCGAGAAGGTCGCGCAGTACCTCGATCTATCCGAGCGGACGGTCAAGGGTGATTGGCGGATGGCCCGGGCCTGGCTGCGGACCGAGTTGGAGGAAGGCGAGCGATGACCCCGGAACGTTATGAGAAACTGCGGAAGGTCTTCTCGGCCGCCGTGGAACGGGACGCCGAGGGACGCGGGCGATACCTCGATGAGGTGTGCGGCTCCGACGTGGAACTTCGGGCCGAGGCCGAACGACTGCTGGCCGCGGATGATGCTACGCAGGGCATCCTGCTGACGAACGAGGGCGCCGCCGATGCCCGCGGCAGCTCCGCTGCTTCCGCAATGGAGGGAGGATTCTCCGATCAGGCGGAGGTTGTCCATCCGGAGCGGGTCGGACGCTATCAGATTAGCGGCGTTCTGGGGACCGGGGGCATGGGCATCGTCTATCGGGCGGAGCAGGAGAATCCCAGGCGCACCGTCGCCCTGAAAGTCATCCGGGCCGGGCTTGCCTCGAGACAGATGCTGCGGCGCTTCGAGCACGAGGGCCAGATCCTGGGGCGCTTGCAGCACCCTGGGATCGCCCAGATATTCGAGGCCGGCACGGCGGACGCCGGCCGGGGCCGGCAACCCTTCTTCGCGATGGAACTGGTGGAGGGTCTGACGCTGAAGCAATACGCCGAGGCCAACCGCCTGGGGACCCGGCAGCGGCTCGAACTGATGGTCAAGGTCTGCGCCGCCGTCGAGCACGCCCACCAAAAAGGGGTGATTCACCGCGACCTGAAGCCGGGCAACATCCTGGTCGCCGCCTCGGGCGAACCC
>CAZFMS010000118.1:0-11711 GCA_964520125.1 uncultured Planctomycetaceae bacterium | reverse complement strand
CCTGGCCACCGGGGAACAGCGCGATCCGGAAGGGATCATCGCCTTTCTAATCGAGCGGGGCTTCGAGCGACTGGACCAGGTCGAGGAGCCGGGCGACTTCGCTCTGCGCGGCGGCATCCTGGACATCTTCGCCAGCGTCGATACGGACCCGGTGCGAGTCGAGTTCTTCGGCAACCAGATCGAGTCGATCCGCCAGTTCGAGGTGGGCACGCAGCGTTCGGCCCGAAAGCTGGAGAGGACCCGAATCACGCTTCCGCCGGATGTGGCCAAGGCCGCGGCCAAAGACTCGACGAGCTTCCTCGACTACCTGCCCGCGGGAACGGTGGTGGCCCTGGATGAGCCGGTCGAGATCACCGAGACCGGCCGGATCGTGCTCGAGCGCCTGGGCAACCCGCCCGGCCACTATCCCGTGGAATCCGTTCTGAAACGCTTAGGGTCTTTTGGTCAATTGCACCTGAGCCGATTCCCCCTGGGCACGGTGACCGAGGCCGACACCTTCACTCTGAAGTGCGAGGCCCTGGCCGGCTTCGAGGCCAAGGCGACCGACGCGGTCCAACAACTCGTCGAGTTGGGCCGAGCGCATCGGGTGGTGGTGTACTGCGATAACAAGGGGGAGGAGGATCGCCTGGCGGAGCTGATCCAACAGGTCTTGCAGGAGACGGACGGGAAGCCGACCGTACGGCCGAGGATCGAGACGCGGATCGGGCTTATTCATCGGGGGTTTTGTTGGAGGAGCGTCGGAGAGGGGATCGGGGACCAGGCGGCCGGCGGGGCTTCGGGCTCGGCGGGGCTGGTCGTTCTGCCGCACCATGAGTTGTTCCGACGGTACACCCAGCGGCGGCGCATCCGCAAGGTGACCACCGGTCGGCCGATCGATTCGTTTGTCGATTTGAGCGAGGGGGAGTACGTGGTGCACACGGTGCACGGCATCGCTCGTTATGTCGGCATGAAGATGATAAGCAAGGGGGATTCGGGCAAGAGTGAGGAATTCTTGACGCTCCGTTTTGCGGACCAGGCGACGATCCACGTGCCGGTTTCGCAGATCGACTTGGTGCAGAAATACGTGGGGGCCAAGGGGCTGCGTCCGACGTTGTCGAAGCTGGGGGGCACGCGCTGGCAGGCGGCCAAGGCCCGAGTCGAGGAAGCGGTGGCCGATCTGGCGGGCGAGCTGCTGCGGGTGCAGGCGGCCCGGGCCTCGCAGCCAGGGGTGGCCTTTCCGGAGGACACCCGCTGGCAGAAGGAATTCGAAGGGGCCTTTCTGTACACCGAGACGCCGGATCAGATCGCGACGCTGGGAGAGATCAAGGCGGACCTGGAACGGGCCCGGCCGACGGACCGGCTGCTGTGCGGGGACGTCGGCTACGGGAAGACGGAACTGGCCATGCGGGCGGCGTTCAAGGTGGTGGAATTCGGCAAGCAGGTGGCGGTGCTGGCTCCGACGACGGTGCTGGCCGAGCAGCACTATCGCACGTTTGGCGAGCGGATGACGGATTATCCGTTCATCATCGAGTGTTTGAGCCGGTTTCGCGCGCCGCGGCGGCAGCGGGAGATCATCGCCGCGGCGAAGAAGGGGCAAGTCGACATCTTGGTGGGCACCCATCGGATCCTGTCGAAGGACGTGGGCTTCGCCGACTTGGGGCTGGTGATCGTGGATGAGGAGCAGCGCTTCGGGGTGGAGCAGAAGGAGCGGCTCAAGCACCTGCGGACGACGGTGGAGGTCTTGACCCTGACGGCCACTCCGATTCCGCGGACGCTACACATGGCCATGGTGGGGTTGCGGGATATTTCCAGCCTGGCGACGCCCCCGCTGGACCGCCGGGCGATCGCCACCCGGGTGTGCTCGTGGAGCGATGAGTTGATCCGGGAAGCCATCATCCGGGAGCTGAATCGCGACGGTCAGGTCTACTTCGTGCACAACAGGGTGCATTCCATCCAGGGTATCGCCGGGAAGATCGGCGATCTGGTGCCCGAGGCCCGGCTGGTGGTCGGCCACGGCCAGATGTCGGGCGACGAGCTGGAAGAGGTAATGCTGGGCTTCGTGCGTCATCAGGCGGACGTGCTGGTGTGCACCACGATCATCGAGGCGGGCCTGGACATTCCCAACGTCAACACGATCTTCATCGATCAAGCGGACATGTTCGGGCTGGCGGACCTGCATCAGTTGCGGGGGCGGGTGGGGCGATACAAGCATCGGGCTTATTGTTATTTGCTGTTGAACGCGGACCGGCCGCTGACCAGCATCGCGGCCAAGCGGTTGAAGGCCATCGAGGAGTACAGCGAGTTGGGTGCCGGTTTCCGCATCGCCATGCGGGATTTGGAGATCCGCGGGGCGGGCAACATCCTGGGACCCCAGCAATCGGGGCATATTGCCGCGGTGGGGTATGAGATGTATTGCCAGTTGCTGGAGAAGTCAGTCAAGCGGATGCGGAACGAGCCGTACACCGAGCGGCCGGGCGTCCACCTGGAGCTGGATGTCGAGGCGTATATTCCCAAGAGCTACATACCCTCGGACCGCCAGCGGATGGAGTGCTATCGGCGGTTTGCCGGCTGCCGCACTCCGGAGGACCTGGAGTTGCTGGTGGGAGATTTGCGGGACGCCTTCGGGAACTACCCGGAGACGGTGGAGACGCTGCTGACGCTCACGGAGATCAAGGTGCGGGCCGGGCAATGGAAGATCAGGACGATCATCAAGAAAGAGCCCGACGTGGTCTTCGGTATCGATGATGAGGTGAAGAAGATCGAGCCGTTGTTCGCCGGCGGCAGCGGCTCGGTGCGGGTGCCGGACGGGCGGACTTTGCATTGGCGACTGCCGGACGATTACTTCCACGGAACGAAGCTTCTGGGGATCCTGGTGAATCTGCTTCGCAGGGAATCGACGAAGGTCGATCGGCCTCGGGGGGCGGCCGGGGCGGGGCGTTCGGTGCCGGCAGGGGCCGGCAAACCCAGCTAGAGCAGGCAACGATTGGGTGTGGCAGAGGCGCCAGAGCCTGTGAACCACCGCCGAGACGGCGGTGCCACAGATCCATCCGGCGGCTGGGGCGGGGTGAATCGGGGCGTTGGGGCTATCTCGATAGCATGGCGCAGGGCCTGGCCTGGGGTATCCCCGGGCTGGGAGCGGGTGCTGCAGGAGCCAGGGTCCGGAAAATGCTGCCCGCGGTATTATCGGCAATCCACGTCCGGCGGACACTTGGCCTACCATTATGATGAGGGAGAGAGTATATTCGTGTAGACCGCCCTCCCCGTGTCCCCCTGGCCGGCTTGGCAGGGGGGTTGACCGCTGGGGAAAGGACCGGCCGCGGCCCTACGGCACCGTGAACCACGCGGCTCCGTTTGGGTGGCACGACCGCACCGCGCGGTCCGCTGCTCGTTGGCGGCCGGAGTGGGAAACGCCAGCCCTGCAACTGGCGAGACGCCCACCTGGAGGGGGCGGAGGCAACCCCGGGAAAGAGATATGGCCCTGCTATAACGGTAGTCCGATGAGCCTCGGCAGGCAGGTCGGCCACCGGCCGGGATCATCCCGGAGGTGGTGACCGGCTCTGGTGGGGCTGAGGCGGCAGGGAGACATCCATCACGCCCGGGGAGTCGAACGGATAGCACCGCTGGGGACAACGTTAGACGTTGCAGCTCATGACCATGGGCTGTGATTCATGCCGAGGACAACGATCGGATACTGCCGGAAGGAGCAGGATGGATGGCCGCTAGAGAAGGGCACGCCGGAGCGAGGAGTTCGATGATTGCCGCCGCAGTGCTGAGCGCTGTCCTACTGGGCACGACCGGCGGCTGGTCTTTCGACAAACGGGGGGATTCGGCGGGCCCCGCGGAGCATGACGCCGGCAGGACCATGCTCGTTGAAGGTCCCACTGCGCGCATTACACCGGATGGCCTGCAGCCCACCGGGCGGCGGGGGGCGGCGATGGACAGCAGTTGGACGACGCCACCGGCCGGCGGCGATTCGCGGAGCGAGGAGACATGCTTCTACGATAACGGGGCCCCGCTGGATGATTTCGGTGACCCGGCCAGCCAGTTGAGCGAGGAGCCGGCGGCGCCGCTGTGGCAGTTCATTGCCGGGGCGGCCGACGATTTCGTGCTGGTCGATTACGTGTCGCCTCAAACCTCGTGTCAGATCTCGACCGTTCGGGCGGCGTTTGCCTTTTGGCAGGCGGGGCACGAGACGGCAACACCGAAAGACACCTGGGATGGGGTTTTTGTGACCGTTTACGCCAACGTCGAGCCTGGCGCTCCGGACGGCTTTCCGGATGCGAGCGGCAACCCGCCCAACTTCGTGGCCACCCAATACGTGCCGGCCAGCCAGTTGCAGAACCAGATTCAAACGGAGCTGGGCACCTGTCGGCCATGCTGGCAGATCGATATCCCGGTGGACCCCAACGTCTTCAGCCTGGCGAAGAACACCAGGTACTGGCTCTCGCTGATACCTGACTTTCCCGCGCCGCCGCAGAGCGCCTGGTGCATTTCTGAGCAATCAGGACAGGGTTATCCGGGGCAGGGAGGTTTCCCTGACTTCGGAATCATGTTCTGGACGGAGATCGACGGGAACGCCAACCACTCCAACTGTGCGGCCCAGGAGCCTCCCCCGGCGGGCACTAACAAGGACTTGTCGTTCATCCTGTTTGGCCAGGAGCTGCCGCCCAACTTCGGGGCCTGCTGCGACACCTCCACCGGCTTGTGCACCGACGTGAGCGACCCGGCGAACTGCCTGGGGCAGTACGAAGTTTATTACCCCCGGACGGCCTGCGCGTCCGTCGATTGTCAGATCATTACCGGGGCGTGCTGTGACGATTCGACGGGCATTTGCGCCGTGGTGAGCATTGCCGACTGCCTGGGGCCGAACCAGCGATTCGCGCCGGGCGTCGACGATTGCCTGAACCTAGACCCACCGTGCGGCACCACAGAGGTGGGAGCCTGCTGTTTCTTCTCTTCGAGCCCTGTTGGAGGGGGTCAGGCGGGAGCCGACCAGGTCAGCGAGGCCAGCTACATCGACTTCATGGACAACTGGCTCTTCACCCATGCCGGCGACAACCGGGGAACCGGCCCGGAGCACGACTTGGCCCGGGACAACATCGAGTTCATCCTGGACAGTTACGGTCTGACGGTGACGCTGGAGTCTTTCGACCATCTTGGCATAGACTACTACAACGTGGTGGGCACGAAGGTAGGCACAACCTTCCCGAATCAGGAGTACATCATCGGGGCCCACTACGACTCGGTGAACAACCCCGGGGCGGACGACGATGCCAGCGGGGTGGCCCTGGTCCTGGAGGCCGCCCGGATCATCAGCCAGTACGACTCGGACTACACCATCCGTTTCATCGGCTTCGACCGCGAGGAGCAGGGCCTGGTGGGCAGCAGCGCCTATGTCGCGGCCCACATTGCGGACAACATTCTGGGCATGGTGCAGCTCGACATGGTGGCCTATGACCCCGGTACCAACCTGGCCCGGATTTACCAGCAACCGGCGAGTCCGGTGGCTGCAGCCCTGGGGGCCGCGGTGGACTCGTATGGCAACGGCCTGGCCTGGTTCGATCCCGGCTGGAACGGCCAGAGCGACCACGCCTCCTTCGATGCGGAGGGCTTCGACGCCTGCCTGCTGATCGAGAGTGAGGTGTGGAACAACCCCTACTACCACACCGCGCAGGATAGCTTCGAGCAGGCCGGCAATCTCAACTTCCCCTATGCGGTGAAGATGACCCGGAGCTTGGTGGGCTGGCTGGTCGATGCCGCGGGGGTGCAGGTGACCGGCGGGACCCAGGTTCGAGATTGTGAGGACCTGGCGCCGACGGAGTGTGCCCAGGCCGGCGGTGAGTGGCATGTGGAGACCTGCGCCGTGTTCGATTGTCCGCCGGACAACGATGACTGCGCGGACGCTTGGTTCATCTTAGGGGACGGCCTGATCGCCTTCGATACCGTTGGGGCAACAACGGACGGTCCTACCGACTCACCCGGGGGCAACTGCGTCGAGGTGAACCAGGATGTGTGGTTCAAGTACATCGCCCCTTGCACGGGTTCGCTGACGGCGAGCCTGTGTTTCGATACGAACTATGACGCGGCCCTGGCTATCTACGACGGCTGCCTGTGCATGCCCGATCTGGGGTCGCAGATCGGCTGCGACAACGACGCCTGTGGGGTCAACGGACCCGGCGAGGTCACCGTGCCGGTGGTGGACGGCGGCTGCTATCTGATCAGGATCGGCGGCGCCGGGTCGGCTACCGGATCGGGCCACCTGATCTTCGGCTGCCTCCCCCAAGACACGGGATCGTGCTGCCTGCCGGACGGCGATTGCATGGTGGTGTTTGAAGCGGACTGCACGGCCCTGGACGGCGTCTTCGCACTGGGCGAGCCTTGTTCGCCGATATCATGCCCACCTCCGAACGACGACTGCGCGGACTCGATCGCCCTGGGCGACGGCTTGCACATGTTCGACACGCGGGGGGCCACGACGGACGGTCCCCTGGGCGAGCCGGGCTGCGTCGGCGTCAACCAGGACATCTGGTTCGACTACACGGCCACGTGTACGGGATCAATGACCGCCTCCCTGTGCTTCGGCACGACGTTCGACTCGGCCATCTCGGTGTACGGCGATTGCGCCTGCCCGCCGAGCGGGCCGCCGCTGGCCTGCGACAACGACACCTGCGACCTGGCCAGCGAAGTGGTTTGGGATGTCACCGAGGGGGCGTGCTACAAGGTTCGGGTGGGCGGAATCGGGTCGGCCAGTGGGCCGGGCAACCTGATCCTGGGCTGCGTGCCCCCGAATCAGGGGGCGTGCTGTCTGCCGGATGGCACTTGTGAGCTGATGGCGGTCGTCGCCTGCTGGTCCCTCGACGGGACCTTTACCCTCGGTGAGCCCTGTTCGCCACTGACCTGCCCGCCGCCCAACGACCTCTGCGGCGACGCCATTCCGATCAGTGACGGCAGCCACTCCTTTGACACTGGCGGGGCCGATACCGACGGCCCAACCGACTCACCGGGGGGGCACTGCACCGAAGTCAACCAGGATGTGTGGTTTGCGTATACGGCGACCTGCGATGGGACCATGGTGGCCAGCCTGTGCCTGGATACGGCGTATGACGCCGCCCTGGCGGTGTACGAAGGGTGCTTGGTTTGCCCGCCGACCTTGCTGGTGGGGTGCGACGATGACTCCTGCGGTCCCGGCGGCCCGGGAGAGGTCGATATCCAGGTGACGGCGGGCGTTTGCTATCTGATTCGCGTGGGCGGGGCGGGAAGCGCTTCGGGCTCCGGCACCCTGACGGTCAATTGCCTGCCGCCGGACACGGGGGCCTGCTGCCACGAGAACTTCACCTGTGAGCTGCTGCTGTCCACCCAGTGCACCGCCCCGGGAGATGTCTTCGCCTGGTCGGAGCCATGCTCCCAAACTAACTGTCCACCACCGCCGGCAATCTGCTGCCCGGGCGACGCCAACGGCGATGACACGCTCAACGGCGAGGACATACCCTACTTCGTCCAATTACTGCTCGATCCCCCGTTGGTCGGCACGGTCCCGTTCTGCTGGGCGAACGTCGACGACGAAGATCTGGTGATCGACCTGGCCGACGTTGCCGCATTCGTCCAGCAGCTTCTGGACGGCAATGTCTGTTCGGCGACCGGCACGGGGGCCTGCTGCCTGGGCGACGGCACTTGCGTAGTGCTCTCCGGAAGCGCGTGCGCCTTCCAGGGCGGCCAATACCAGGGCGACGACACGGTGTGCGACCCGACCCCCTGTTTGCAGCCGCCGGCGGCCTGTTGTTTCGATGATGGTAGTTGTCAGGAGTTGGAAGGTGACGTCTGCGGCGCCGCCGGAGGATTTTACCAGGGCCCGACCACAACCTGCAGCCCCAATCTATGTCCTCAGCCACCAGTGGAGTGCTGCGCCGGCGACCTGGACGGTGACGGCAGCATCACGGTCTTGGACGGCCCACTGCTGGTGGCGGCGCTGCTGACTCCCCCTCAGGACCCGTTGCAGATCTGCCAGGCCGATGTGGATGGAGACCTGGTGGTCGACGGGCGGGATATTGCCCCGTTTATCGGGAAGGTGCTGGCCCAAGAGGCGTGCGGCCTGGCCAACGACACCTGCCAGGACGCCATCGACATCGCCTGCAACAGTCAGGTCTCGGTGAACAACACCACGGGGACGACCGATCCCTCCGATCCGACGTTCAGTTGCCGAAGCGGCGGCCCGGCCCAGGGAGTGGGGACGGTGTGGTTCAAGTTCCAGACCGACACGGAGACCGACGCCTTGATCAGTCTGTGCAACACGACCATTCCAGTGGAGGACACCCTGCTGGCGGTGTATTCCGGCACTTGCCCGTTGACAGAGTTGGACGAGATCGCCTGCAACGACGACGCCGGAGGCTCTTGCGACCGACTGTCCGAGGTGTGTGTGACGGGGCTGACGCCGGGCACGGAGTACTACATCCAGGTGGCCTCGTTCGACGAGGATCACCGCGGGCTGATCACCGTCAATCTGACCTGCCCGTGCCCCACCGGAGCCTGCTGCTTCGATGATGGGCAATGCCAGGTGCTCAGGGCGGCGGACTGCACCAGCGCCGGGGGCTTCTATCAAGGCGACGGGACGGCGTGTGAATCGGGCACCTGCCCGATCGGGGCGTGCTGCTTCGGCGACGGGAGCTGTGAGGTGTTGTTGGACGAGGCCTGTCCGGCGACGGGCGGCAGCTATGCCGGCGACGACACCACCTGCCCGGCTACGGCGTGTCCTCCGTCCAACGACGATTGTCCCAGCGCCCTGCCCATTCTGTGTAACACGCAGGTGACCGTGGACAACACGTCGGCGGTGACCGATCCGGCCGATCCGGAGTTCTCCTGCCACTTCGGCGGGCAGGCCCAAGGGGTGGGCTCGCTGTGGTTCCAGTTTCAGGCCACCCAGGGCACGGCCCGGATCAGCACCTGCAGCTCGCAGCCGCCGGTGGCCGACACGGTGATCGCCGTGTATGACAGCGCGGGCTCCTGTCCGTTCAGCGTGGGCGAGGAGATCGGTTGCAGTGAGGATTCCTGCGGTCGCTTGTCGGAGGTGTGTGTAGCCAACCTGACCGTCGGCGAGATCTACTTTGTGCAGGTGGCGTCGTTCTCCGAGAGCGAGCGCGGCCTGATCACCGTGGACGTGACCTGCCCCTGCCCGTAGCCCTGAGGAGTGGGCCGCAGGTGCGTTCCGGCAAGTCGGTGGCGGCGCCCCCCGGGCTGTTCGGAGCTGGGCGCCGTGCGGTCCGATATCGCCCGCGGTCCCGGGGCGACTCCAAGTACATCACGGGACACCCTCCAGTTTGCACGACCCGATAAGGACACCTCTTAGACGATTCATCATTCATGGCCGGAGTCTGATGTGAAGCGGCTCATTCGGCGGGGCGATATATGCCCCGGTCGTCTGATCTGCCGTTATCGATCACTGGTTCGCCAGGTAGGGTATTTACCATGAGCGCCGAACAAGAGCATGCCCCCAACTCGTGTCCCACTTGTAGTGGCACGGGGTTGGCCCGAAACTCCAAACACTTTTTCTACGGCATCAGCCTGGTGGCCTCGGGCATGATCTGCTTCTTCCAATGGCCGCCCGCCCCGTCGCTGTTCAAGGCCATATGGCAGACCGCGACGATTCTGGGCTTGTCGCCGTGGACCGGCTCGGCGCTGATCTGGGGCCTGACCGGCATTCCGCCGGTGTTCGGCCTGGGGTTCCTCTACTCCTACTTCACGCAGGATACCTGCCCGGCTTGCCGGGGCCACGGCAAGGTGAGCCGGTTGGCCGTCGGGGGCGCCAGGTAACCGCCTCCCTGGGCAATCATTTCGAACGACGGATTTCACCTTCGTCGTTTCCCCTTCCCCGCGGGCCGGCGGCGCGGCGGGCCCGCGTCCGGACCGCCTCCGGATGGCGCCCAGGCGGCGCACCTCGCTCGAACTCACTGGCGTGCATTCCACCCAATTGACGATCTTACCTGAGAATACCAGGCGCCGCGGCCTGGAGCTGGCGGACCTACCGCCGGGCGGGCCTTGCGGCGTTGCAGCGGAGGATTGCAGGTGAGAAACACCCGCTTGATCGGCGCCGCAGGGCGCGTCGCCCCTTTGGTAGTCATGGTCTTGGCCGGCTGCTCTCCCAGCGGTGGTTTCAAGATCACGCCGGTGCCCGCGGATCAGAGCCTCCGGGAGAGGATCGTTCACCGGGCGCGCGGCTGGGTAAGCGACCGCATCGCGATCATCGACGTTTCGGGCGTGTTGATGAACGCTCGAGA
The DNA here is from genome assembly GCA_964520125.1 of uncultured Planctomycetaceae bacterium. Classification (GTDB taxonomy): domain Bacteria; phylum Planctomycetota; class Phycisphaerae; order UBA1845; family UTPLA1; genus JAFGQA01. Next base: position 1,464 of record CAZFMS010000118.1, on the reverse strand, counting down.
TCAGGGGTTACTATCCGAGGGAGAGCACGCGGTTTCACTGCTGGTCGAGAAACTCGACGCCGCGGCGTCGGACAAGCGGGTCAAGGCGGTAATCCTGCGGATCAACTCACCCGGAGGCACGGTGGCGGCCAGCGAGACGCTGTACGAAGAGATCAAGTCCTTCCGGGCCAAGACCGGCAAACCGGTGATCGCGTTTTTCCAGGATGTGGCGGCCAGCGGGGGGTATCTGATAGCCTGTGCCGCAGACGAGATCATCGCCCAGCGAGGGAGCGTGACGGGCTCGATAGGGGTGGTGATGCTGACCGTGGACCTGTCCGGGACCCTCTCGAAGCTGGGGGTGCGGACGGAGGCCATCAAGTCGGGTCCGTATAAGGACGCCGGCTCGCCATTCCGCAGTATGAGATCAGAGGAGCGAAAGGTCTTCCAAGATCTGGTGGACGGGTTTTATCAGCACTTTCTCGAAGTGGTCGCCTCGGGACGACCGAAGCTCACAGTAGAGAAGATCGCAACTCTTGCTGACGGAAGAGTTTACAGCGCTCAACAAGCTCTGGAGGTCGGCCTGATCGATCGTATCGGCACCCTCCGGGAGGCCATCGAGATCGCCAAGGAGCGTGCCGGTATCGAGACTGCTCACGCCGTGCTGTACCACCGTCCGCTGGCCTGGAGCCCCACGATGTACGCCGCAACCCCCTCCCCGGCTCCTCAGACGATCAATCTTTTCAATATTAATTTGCCCACTTTCTGGACAAAGGCCCCGCAGTTCATGTATATTTGGTATAGGGACGAGTGAGAGCGCAGTGGGAGTGCCCCCTACGGCAGGGCGTTATCAACTCATAGGTTGCAGCGATTTTCAATTCCGCTACGGCCTGCCGACGTAATTGGCGCTCGGATCTAACGTGCTGCGCGAACAGGGTGGTTGATTCTGTGGGAGCGGTTTACATGCCGCTACGGGTCAAATGTCGATCTTGTGGCCGGGAACTCCTCTTAGAGGAGGTCTTCAGTGGAACGTATTGCCGGTGCCAGCACTGTCGTAGCTTGACCCAGGTGCCGCGCATTCCACAGTGGGACGCCAAGCGCCCGGCGGTTAGACCGGCCAAGCCGCCTTTGGCCAGCCGCCAGCGGAGCGTCGGCAGCGGCGGGGCATCAAGCGCCGCCCGGGTGCCCGCCCCTCACCGGACCTCGTTATTCAACCGCCTGCGATCACCCGCCGCGCTGGCCACGCTGATGTTCGTTGCCGCGTCCGGCATCGCCGCGACGGCCTGGCAAGTCTCCTCTCCATCGTCGCCGCCACCGCCCGATCAGAGCTTTCTTGCCGCCCTGGAGGCTATCCCGGCCGGAGGCGAAGAGTTGGCCGTCGGGAGTAATGACCCGATCTTGGCCATGCGGACGGCCGACCCCTTGAGGAACTATTTCGGTCTGCCGATATCGGGTCGCACCATCGGTTATGTCGTTGATGGTGACAGC
>CAZFMS010000117.1:0-11714 GCA_964520125.1 uncultured Planctomycetaceae bacterium | reverse complement strand
GGGATTGGGGATTGTGGATTGTGGATTGCGGAATGAAGACTGGCGTTTGGGCAAGCTGAGCGGCGAGTCGGTGAGCCATAATGGTGGTTTGTGAAACTCAGAGGACAGGCAGGTAGTTAGCGGAGCTTAGGTGATGGCAGCGGGTTCAAGCAGTACGGGTGCCGAAGCGATGACTTCGGGACGCCGGTTTGCAATCGGGGCGAACGTGGTGATAGCCATCGTGGCGGCGGCGGCACTGCTGGTAGCGGTGAACTGGATATGCTCGCTGACCTACGTTCGCCAGGACCTGGCGTCGTTCGCCCATTATGGACTGAGCGATGGGACCAAACAGATCCTCGACGGATACCCCGAGGACATCCACGTCTCTCTCCTCTATACGCCGGACCCGGAGGACGAGAAGCAACAGGAATACATCGAGCGGCTGCAGGACTACGGCGACGAAATGCACCGCTACGGGCCACAACTGACCGTCACCCACGTAGCTACCGACAGCCACCGGGAGAAGCTGGTCGCCCGGCTGGGCTCGGCCTTCGGCGACGAGGCCGACCAGCATCGCCAGGCCTTGGCCTCTTTCCAACGGCTGGCCGAAGACCTGGATGCGGAGCTGGAGCAGCGCTTGACCGCCTCGACCGAGTTGATGGCCGGCGACACCTGGCTGGGGGATTTTCCCTCGTTTGCCCACGTGGTCTCGACCCTGCGGTTTGATCGCGAGGCCCTGAAGAAGGCCGGCGAGGAGATCGCCGAGCTGACCCCGGCCGGCGGCATTCCCAAGTACCAGGACGCCACCGCCAGGGCCAAGCTCGCCCTGCTGGAGGTCAAGGGGCACTTTCAGGCCATCGCCGATAGGATGAGCCGTCTGACCACCTTGGCCGACGAAACCTCCCGCCCGGACTCGGTCTACATCACCATGCTCCGCCGAGTGGCCACCGAGGCCCACGATGCGGTGGCCTCGTTGCGGCAGTTGGCGGGCCATGACGACGATCCGCTGCCGGATGATATTTCGGCGGCACTGAAGGCCTATGCCGATCGTGGCGAGGACGCAGGCGGCGAGCTGGGCATCCTCGTTCGTCGGGTGAACGATTTTGGCCGGAAGTTCCCGATCGTACAACAGCATCCCAACTGGTCGGCCAACGTGCGCATGGGGCCCCTGACCATGCGACAGGGCGTGGCCGGCGTCCTCCAGGAAGCGGGCAAGACCCTCCAGCGATCTCGGCTGCTTATCCTGGGGGTCATAGACACCGGCGATCCCGAGCAGTTGAGGCAGACTCTGGTCAACGCCCGGAATGACGTTGACCTCCTAGAGCAAAACGCGTCGGCCTGCGAACAACTGCTGGCCGGCCTGGCCGATCGGCTGGCCAGCGTTGATGAGGGCTCACGGGCCCTCTTGGACGAGGCCCGGGACGGCGCCCTGCTGGCCGAGAAGGTCGCGGCCATCGACGCCCTGGCCCAAGAGGCCGAGGATCTTCCCGAACTCACCCTGAGTTCGGTGGCCGACCAACTGAAGGAAGACAACGTGGTCGTAGTCGAAGCCAACGGGAAACTCCGGGTGGTGGGCTTCGCGGAGGTCTTTCCGGTCCGCGAGAGCGTGGCCGGCCCCGGAGCGAGTTCGGAGGAGCTGGACCGGACCTTCAACGGTGACAGCGCCCTGTCATCGGCGATCCTGGCCTTGACCCAGGCCCACCCCTTTGCCACCGTAGTGTTGACCTCGTTCGAGCCGCCCCCACCGCAGCAGCGTCAACAGTTCATGGCCCCTCCCCCCCAAAGCCGGATTCCCTCGCGGGCCATATCGGCTCTTCGCCGGCGGCTGGAGGCGTCGAACTTCAAGGTCGTGGACTGGAACCTGGCGACGACGGAGGAGGTCCCCACTCCGGAGGAGGGCACCGAGAACGTGTATCTGGTCCTGCCGCCGGCCCCCCCCCGCTCAGCAAAATCCCTTCAACCGACAGGCCCCCCCGGGTCCAACGTTCGGACAGCAACACCGCGACAAGATTCGCCAACTGCTCGACGAGGACGCCCGGATGTTGTTCCTGGCCAGTTGGGAGGTCTCCGGTGGGGGCATGTTCGGCGGGCCTCCGCGGACGCCGCCCTACGGCTACGGACCACTACTGACCAAAGATTGGGGCGTCAACGTGGACAACGGCCGACGGGTGGTGTGGATCAAGCCCGACCGCCAGAAAGAGGACACCTTGATGGTCGTCCTGTCCCGCTTCAACCACATGCCGGCCGGCGGATTCCTTGATCATCCGATCGGCTCACCGATGCGGGGCACGCGCTTCCTGATCCTCGATGCCTGTCCGGTCGAGACCCAGGAGACCTTGCCCGAGGGAGTAACGGTCGAGCCGGTGCTGCGGATTTCGGCCCGGGAGAATTACATCGGCACCGAACTGCCTGATCTGATCCGCATCATCGACGCGCTGCGCAATCCCCGGAGCGAGGGCCGCGTGACCTTGCAGCCCTTCCCTCCGCACGGCCCCTTCGATGTGATGGTCGCCGCCGAGCGCCACGAGGGAGACCAGAGCAAGGGCAAGATCGCGGTGATGGGCTTCGGGGGCAGCCTGCGTGATCAGTACCTGACCAACCCGGTGATGGCGGGCGGCGATATCCTCAGGCTCGACCCGCCGCCGACCGAGAACGCCGATCTGTTGGTCAACACCTTGTACTGGTTGCAGGGCCAGACCAAGTGGATCGGTCGAGGCCCGGTGCCCGTGCCCCGGGTGGAGCCGATCGAAGCCAGGCGGCTGATCGCCCTGCGAGTGTTCGTCTGGGGCCTCTGGCCGGCCGTGGTGTTTGCCCCGGGCATATTGCTGTGGTGGATCCGTCGACGTTAGGAGGGCTCGGGTTTGCCGGCCGGGCAATGACCCGGCGTCTTGGCCGAGGCCCAGACCGTAAACCTTGGCAGCCCCCCACGAGGCGTGACGGACTTTGGTAGTCCGTGGATCGGACCGAACCTGTTTGGCGGGTCGATTCACGACGAAGTATTGTCTTTGTAGGCATGAGAGTTTTGGCCCGGAGTGCCTCCCCAGAGGAACTCCCACGGATCTAGCTGATGAATCCGAGAACGACGATCGGTCTGGTGCTGGCTTTGGCAGTTGCGGTAGTGGGGGTGTGGTGGGCCCAGTCGTCCTCCACCAAGCAGCAGGCCCGGACCACGAGTCCCGGCCCGAAGCAGTTGTTTGAACCGGCCCTGGGAGTCCTGGCGGGCTTTGAACTCAAGGCGGGCGATGCCCCGGCCTTGGCGTTCACCATGAAAGACGGCAAGTGGCAGATGACCTCACCGGTGAGCGGCCCAACCGAACACTGGACGGTCAACACCGACGCCGGCAAGATCAAGGACCTCGAGTACGTCAGGTCCTATGGTCCGGACGATGAGGAGCGACCAACGCCGGGGATGACCTCGCTGGAAAACCCGTCCCGGATCGCCAAGCTGACCGACCAATCGGGCAAGTCCTACGTCTTGAAGATCGGCGCCCAGCAGTTGTTATCCGCGAAGACCTACGTCCAGAAGGAGGGCGACGAGACCGTTTACCTGGTCGACGCCGACCTCAATCGAGATTTGAGCAAGGGTCTGTCCGATTATCGCGGCAAACGGGTGGCGGAGTTCACGCCCAATGACGCGGTCCGCGTGGAAGTGAGCAGCTCGCACCGGTACACCCTGGTCAAGAGCGGCACCACGTGGACGGTGGAGTCGCCGATCAAGGGCCGGGCGGACGCCAGTAAGGTAAACGCCCTGTTGCGCGGGGTGTCCAGTCTGCAGGTGGTCGATTTCGTGGATGATGCCCCCCCTAGCCTGCGTCCCTACGGCCTGGAATCGCCGAGGCTGAGGATCGCGGTGACGACCGAAACCAAGACGCCCAAGCCGCCTCCCGAGCCCCCGGCCAGCGCCCCCGCCGAGCCGGAGTACGACATCCAGACCCAGACCATTCGCCTGGCCTTCGGGGGCACCGCCGACGACAAGGTCTTCGCCAAGATCGACGAAGAGGCCAGCCAGGGCGTCTTCCGGGTAGCTACCAGTGTGCTGGAGCAGGTTGGCCCGGCCCTGAGCGAAGTGCGGGACAAGAAGATCACTACGATCAACACTCACCGGGCCCAGAAGATCGTGGTCCACGGCGAGGGTGAATCCGTCGAGCTGGTCAAGTCGGGAGGCAAGTGGCAGATTGAAACCGGCCAGCCGCTGGCAGAAGCTCCCGAAGCCGAGTTTGCCGCGGTGGACGACCTGCTCAAGGCGATCCGCGACCTCCGGGCGATCGGGTTTGAAGCAGAGGAGTTGCCCACCCACGGGTTCGATCCTCCCCGGGCCGTTGTGGAAGTGACCGCGGAAGGCCAGTTGACCCCCGCCAAGCTGATCGTGGGTGGATTGACCCCGAGCAAGGCCGGGGCCTACATCCGCAATGACAGCGAAGGGTTCGTTGCCGTGGTGAAGGCCGAGGCGGTCCAGGCCCTACAAGTACAACCACTGACCTTCTTGAGCCGCGGGGTGTTGCAGTTTGACAAGGACCGGGCGTCGAGGATCGAAATCGTCCGCCAGGGCGCCGGCTATACCCTGAGCCGGGAAGACGGTCAGTGGAGATTCGTCTCCCCGATCCAGGAAACGGCTGACTTCGATCGGGTAAACGACATCCTGAGCGATCTTTCCAGGCTGCGCGGGCGTCGCGTGGTCGGCCGGATCGCCGACGCCTCGAAGTTCGGCCTGGATGCCCCCCTGGTGACCGCGACGGTGACCGTGGCCGCCCCGGCCAAGCCCACCAAGCCGCCCACCACCCAACCGGCCACCGAGGAGGAGCCGGAGGAAGAAGAGCCCCCCCAGCCGCCGACCCTGTACACCGTGCTGGTCAGCAAGCTGGGCGAACAGGTCTATGCCATGGCGGGTGGGCCGACCATCTGCGAGGTGGACGCCAAGGTCTTGCAGGATCTGGAAGCCGAACTCCTCGACACCCAGGTGACCAAGATCGATCCGGCCGAGGTGCGGAGGCTGGCCATCTCTGGCGAAGGGGATTACTCCTTCGAGATGGTCGACGACCAGTGGCAGTTGGCCGGAGAGCCGAGCTTCGCGACGGACTCGGCCAAGGTCACCGAAGTATGTCAGGCCTTGAGCAAACTACGAGCCAAACGGTATGTCCGTTATTCCGGGGGCCAGCCGGCGGATTACGGCCTTGATCAACCGGCAGCCAGCCTGACGGCCAGCACCAAGGATGACGCGACAGTGACCTTGACGATCTCCGCGACCGGCCCGGCCCAAGGCGGCCGCTACGCCGCGGTGTCCACGGCCCAGGGTCGGATATTCGTTATCGAGGAGGAAGAGGCCGCCAAGCTCACCAAACAGGTGCGGGACTTTCGCCGGGGAGGCTGAATCGGCCGGGGAGGCCAACCGCCGCGCCGGACGGGCTGGCCCGTGCCGTCGCTCACCCACCTGCCGTATGGGCCGGCTTACCGCCGGGCGCTTCAGCCGCAGCTCAGCAACAAGAGGACGAAATGCGAATCGAGAGCGGGCCAACCGGAGAGCGCCGAGTACGAACTCTTCTGCTGTTCCTGTTGGTCACCGTGTTTGCCGGGTGGTTCGCCTATGACGGTTTGATCGGATACCCCCGGCAAAACCGTGACGGTCACCTGGAGCAACTGCCCCCTGAGGAGCGGGAGGGGGCCAAAGGCGTCCAGATCAATGAGCTGGTGGTTGAGGAGTCGATCCCCCGCGTCCGCGAGGCCCTCAAGCAGCACACTCTCGCTGCCCAGCGGAAGGCCCTCCGGGAAGTCCTCGGGGAGCCTCCGGCCCACGAGAACTCCGAGGCCTGGTTCTACTTCGGCCCTACCTTCGGAATCACCATCCCCCTGGAGAACGGCAAGCCGACGGCCGATCTCATCCCCCGTCGAACGGAGAAGAGTGCCTCGGATATCCTGTTGCAACAGGCCTTCGCCATCGGTCTGGGAATCTTCTCGCTGGTGCTGCTGCGGCAACTGGTCCGCGTTCTTGGAACTCGCCTGGTTCTAAGCGAGGAGGGACTGGCCTATCAAGGTAAAGGGCCGGTTGCCTGGGAGGCCATGAAGAGCCTGGGCACTTCGAGCTTCCAGAAGAAGGGCTGGGTAGATCTGATCTACGATGACCACGGTACCGACCGGAAGCTGCGGCTGGATGAATACCACCTGGCCAGGTTCGACGAGACGATCCACGAACTCTGCGCCAGAAAGGCCTTCGATAATCCACTGCCGGCGAAAGATGACGACCCGGCCCCGCAAACCTGAAAGATCCGGTCACGACCACCGGCCAGACCATCGACGGCCTGTCGAATAAGCCTTTCGCCGATGTCCGGGTGGCCTGCAAAGCAGTGCCGCCAGGCCGCCGTCGTCGTCCCCCTCCCCGCTATGTAGTTTGCGGCCGGCAACCTTGTCGCCCAAGACCTGGGTGGGCGCTGCGTCTTACTCTAAGGTTTCATCCTCGCCGAGGGAGGCCGGAGGGGCTTGGCGTTCACCACCGGGAACCGACCTGGAACGGTAGCCGCGACCGGGTCAGCGGCGGGGGGCACATGCTCGGTCGCGTTCGGATCCCCCTGACCGGGAGGCATTCGGTCCGGCCGGGGCTCAGGCAGGGCCGGAGCGGCCATCTCGCAACGTCCCTGTATGGTGGCGCCGTCTCGAACGATGATCTTGACCGCCTTGATGTCGCCGATCACTTGGCCGGTCGGCCCGACGTCCACGATCTCGTTGGCCACCACCGGACCCCTCACTCGGCCGTGGATAACGACGTTGTTGGCCAGGATCGACAGGTTCAGGCTGGCGCTGGCCTCGACCACGATGTCTCCGCAGGTGGCCAATGTTCGTCCCGGGTGAGAACCTATGATACGCAGACTCTCCAGAGGGGCCCGCTTCTGGCAATGAGGACAGAACACGGACAAGGCCCGGGCCGAGACCTTCATCATGCCCCGGCAGTGGCAACAGCGTACGATTCTCGTTTTCGAGTTACCGGCCATCAGGCCTCATCCCTCGGCCAGGCAGGACCTGGCCTTCTCCCGAGGCCGACCGCTCCGGCAGGCACTCCAGAGCGTATCCCACGGGACACCCAGCTTGATCTCACGAGAGATTCTCCGGGCCCACCGCCCTTCTGACAAGTCATCCGGTGTGGAGGGACCGCGCATTGACCACCACACCAGGCAACATCTCTGACCACCATACCCTCTCGTGGAGCCAGGGGCATGATCCGGCGGGCAGCGCCAGCGTATCGCGACATGGACCGTTTCGACCGTGTCTCCTCCCCTGCAAGTCGCCAAGGCCCCGGTCCGGCCCTCTCCAATCACCACTCTATTCGATCCCTGAGTGCTCCTCCATGCGGCTCCCCGGCCATGCGGCGCGAACAAACCGGGCTCGACGAGCGTTGAGTAGATACAGGGCAGGCGGACCGGACAATCCGCAACGGCCGGTGTACGTTACCGCCGTTCCGAGCCTCTGGTGGGCTGGTCACGCTGTGGCGCGACCCCGGAAACCGCCCTCGCAGAGGAGAATCGAGCCGCTTTGCCGATGGTGCAGACGAGACGCCTGCGTGGAGATGATGGGGATCCACTACGTGCGCCTCTCCGAGGAGTATAACTTCTTAAGTGGCAGACATTTATATGCCGGTAGACCACCAGGGCCCCGATATCGGCCATCCCCTCGTACTTTACCAGTGTTAGGATAATGTTTCATTCTGGACATACCAAGAGTGTTTTGACCTAAAGTACTGTCACCAAACAGGTTGTGCCCCCGCAGGGACCGAAAAAAGTCGCTCTTTTGGGCGTTTTGGCTTGACCTCACACGGTGCTGTCTATAACATGGTGCTCCTATGGTACGAGCAGCTACAGCAACACGACGACCGACCGGCAGGAAAAACGGCTCTTCGAGCCCTCCATCGAAGTCCCGCGTCTCGGGATCGAAGAAGGCCCGGGTGCCTGGCCGTAAGGTAGCGGTAAGCCCTTCCGTCAAGACCTCGCCCCGCGGCAAGAAGACGGCAGCCAAGGCCATAACCACCTACCGTGCGGCGATGGATTTCCTGTCCGCCCAGGTCAATTACGAACGTCGTCCGCCCCCACGCTCCCGACGTGGCGTCTGGACCTTGACCCGGGCCAAGCGGCTCCTGGCCGCCCTGGGCAACCCCCACAAGTCCCTCCGCTGCGTGCACATCGCCGGCAGTAAGGGCAAGGGTTCCACCGCTGCGATGTTGTCGGAGATGCTCCAGAACAACAATCTGCGGGTCGGCTTGTACACGTCCCCCCATCTCCTGGACGTACGCGAACGCATCTCCCTCAACGGCGAGTTGATCTCCCAGGCCGATCTCACCCGGCTGATCGCCCGGATAGACCAGGCGATTCGCGAGTACGGATCGGAGGGCAACCACCCGACGTACTTCGAGATTCTCACCGTGGCGGCGTTTCTGCACTTCAAGGAGAAGGAAGTCGATATCACCATCGTCGAGACGGGGCTCGGCGGGCGCTTCGACGCCACCAACGTGCTGCGACCGGAGGTCTGCGGGCTCACCAGTATAAGCTACGACCACATGGCTGAATTGGGCAATACTTTGGAGGAGATTGCTCAGGAGAAGGCCGGCATCTTCAAGGAAAACGTACCCGTGGTCAGCGCCCCGCAACCCCCGGAAGTGAAGAGGACCCTCAAACGCATCGCCCAGGATACCGGCGCGCCGATCATGTTCACCGGCGACGATATCATCTTCAGCTATCGGTTCGAGTCGTCCCGGGGCGGCGGTCCTCAGGCCCGGATCGGGGTCGCCACCGCCACCAGCCGTTTTGACCACTTGGCCGTTCCGCTAATGGGCCAGCACCAGGCGATCAATTGCGGCGTGGCCATTGGTCTCCTGGACCAGCTCAAAAATCGGGGATTCACCCTGGATGACGAAAGCTCCATCGCCGGCCTGGCCAAGGTCAAGCTGGAAGGCCGCATGGAGATGTTGTGCGAAGACCCGCGCGTACTGGCTGACGGGGCCCACAACGCCGCGAGCATCGAAGCGGTCATGCGAGCTATCGGTCAAAACGTACCCTACGATTCGATGGTGGTGATCTTCGGCTGTTGCTCAGACAAGGACATCGCCGGCATGCTCCAGGTCCTCCAGCTGGGGGCCGACAAGATCATCTTCACCGGCATCAAGTCGCCCCGTTCGGCCGATCCCGGTGAATTGGCCACCCGCTTCGCCGAGATCAGCGGGCGCATGGCTCAGGTCGTGGGCAGCCTCCCCGAAGCGCTGACCACCGCCGAAAAGGCCACCACTCGTGAAGACCTAATCTGTGTAACCGGCTCTTTCTATCTGGTCAGCGAAGCCAAACGGCTCTTCGCCAATCACCCCCATCGACCCGCGGCCACCACGCCCCCTGCCACTTAGCTCGACACCCTTGCTGGCCTCGCTTCTGAGTCGCGGGCATTTGCCCGGGCCACCGACCTGCCGCGGCCCTCCATGCTTGAATGCTCGGGCGGACAGGCCCAGCGTGCCGGCGGCGTCGCGGGGGGAGGGGCGGTTCAGGACCGCTGCTTCTTCCGCTTCCCGACCGCCTTGCCGCCGGACCGACCGGACTGCGTTTGGCGGGCTTTTTCGGCCCTCTTCTGCAACTGCTCGAGGTGGCGAGCCAAGAACGAGGGCTTGCCTTTAGCCGACGAAGCGGCCTTCTTGGTCTTGTCGAATTCGCCGCTTTGCTCCTTCTCGCGGATGTGCTTCTTGATGAAGTACTGCTCGATCATCCCGAACACGTTGCTGGAGAGGATGTACAGGTTCAGGCCGCTGGGGAAGTTGTAGAAGATGAAGCCGAAGAAGATCATCATGAAGCTCATCATCTTCTGCTGCTGGGCCATCTGATCGGGCAGGGGCTTGCCGTCCTTGTCGGTCTTGGGCGCGGCCGGGGTGGTCGGCTTAGTCAGCTTCTGGGTCAGCTTCTGCTGGGCATACATGGTGACGGTCATGATGATGGGCAGCAGGTTGAAGGCGGAGATGGGTCCCATCATCGCCCCGATGAGCGGGATGTTGTATTCGCTGCCGAATGGAAATAGAGCGTCGGGAGCGGTGAGGTCGTTGATCCACCAGAAGAAGGGTAGGTGCCGCATGTCGACGTTGGTGTTCAGGGTGGTCCAGAGGGCAATCCAGACGGGCATCTGCAGGAACATCGGCAGGCAGCCGAAGATCTGGCCTGCCGGGTTGATGCCCTCCTCGCGATAGAGCTTCATCTGCTCTTCCTGGAGCTTCTGCTTGTCGTTCTTGTACTGCTGCTGGATGACCTCCAGCTTGGGCTTGAGCTGGGCCATACCCTTTTGCATCTTCATCATGTTGATCTGGCCCCGCTTGGTGACGGGGTGCAGGATCAGTCGCACGATGAGCACCAGGATGATGATGGCGATGCCGTAGTTACCCACCAGGTCGTAGGCCTTGGTCAGCAGCCAGAGCATGATGGTGGTGATGATCTCGAAGGTGCACCACCGGGAATCGGCAGTGCGGATGAGATGGTAATTGCGATCTTGTACGTCCTGGGGCAACGATTCAAAGAGGGCTTCGCTCTTCGGACCGCAGAAGACCTGTAGGTTCATGGTCAGCTGCTGATCGGGCCCGATGGGAACCGACGGATGGAAGATCAGGCCAAAGGTCAGGTCGTCCTCGGCCTCCGGATCGTCCAAGAAGACCTCCCCGGTGACGCGGGCCAGGTACTCCGGATGCTTCGGGCCGCCGGCCGGGGTCCGGCCCTCCAACGGCAAGGGAGCAACGATGCAGGCGAAGTACTTGTTGCCCAGGCCGGCCCACAGGGTGTGTTGCCCTTCGCCGGGCAGGAGCTTCCTCCCTACTTCGTCGGCCTTGAAGACATCGTCACGGCTCTTGACCGGGCCGAGGCTGGTCAGGCCCTGATCGTCCACTGAGGCAAGCACGAGTTTGCGATATTCATAGCGGTAGTCTTCCTTCCTCATGCCCACCGGACCACGCTGGGTGAGGATTACGTCGCAGGGCTCATCGCCCAGGTTCCGCACGCTCAGGGAGATCTCCAAGTGAGGATCGCCCTTGGCCAGCCGGTAGGTTTTCTCGACGGCCAGAACGTCGGTGGTGCCTTTCTTGACCACGGCCCGGGCGGTGGCCGCGTCGGCCTGATCATCCGCTGATGCTTCGAGCGCCCAGACCACGTCGGCCAAGTCCACGACTTCGTAGGATTCTTGCTGGGAAGTCCTGAAGCGTATCTGTTCGGTTACGAAAGATGTGTAGCGGCGGCCGGTCCGAGGATCCTCGATTGCTACCAGCAGATCGTAGGGGTCGTGCTGGGGATTGCGGCCGTCCTCGACCGTGTTGCGGTGCCGCGAGAGCTTGATCCACTCGACGCCCCCGCCGCGAGGCGTGAGACTGACGGCCAGTTCAAATGGATTGATGAAACCCGTTGCCGGATCGTCCCCACGACTATCGCCGAGCCGGATCTTCTCGGCGGCCGCAGCGTCGGGAACCCGGAATCTGGCGGGCACCAACTCGGGTTCCTCTGCGCCGGACGGTTCGGTCGGCAGCGCCGCCTGATAGGTGGGTGACGGGTCACCACCAGCCTCGGTGGTCCCGGCGCTCGGTGGGTCCTGGGCCGGGGCGGTGCTGGTAACCGGCGCGACCGGCTGCGGCGGATAGAGCATCTCCTGCACCTTGAGCCACCCGACCAAGATGAGCAGGCACAACAAGGTCGCCATAAGGGTCCGTTTTGTCTGGGGATCCATTCAGTCATCCATCCATCAGCAGT
>CAZFMS010000116.1:0-11731 GCA_964520125.1 uncultured Planctomycetaceae bacterium | reverse complement strand
GAGGCCTGAAAACCGCCTAGCCTGGGGACCCTGCGGAATGATCCCCGCGGAGGTCAGGGTCTGAGTGCCGCCCGCGGCGACCCGCCGCCGGCCGAGCCGGGCGAATTGAAGTTCCTGTTGCTGAGCTCCCGCACCCCTGCCGTGGCCGAGTTTTCCGTCCCGGACGGTGGGAAGACGACCCATTACAGGGTAAGATGGCTCAGCACCCGCGGCGGAGCGGGCCCGTGGAGCAAGACGGCCAGCGTGATGATCGGGGCGTAGAGTCCCAAAGGGAGCGAATCCGTGGATGAGCACGATCAGGAAAACGTGAGGTCGAAACACGGTGGATTCCGAACTCGGCTACCAATCATAGTCATCGGTTTCGCGTGCTTCGCAGCCGGCTTCAGTACCAGGTGGCTTGCCCGGAGCAATGTGGACCGTGGGGATACGCTGAATAGTATCGAGGACAAGCTGGACAATTTGAGCCATACCCTTGAAGGAAGGATAGACAATCTCAGTCGTGCCGTTTTTGCCCTCGGGTCGCCGTCAAGCAGGCTCCCGCTCACAACCGATTCCTCTACCGAGTTCCCTTCTGGACCGGTCGTGCCAGTCGTCCCGGTCGCGAGACTCCTTGAGGAGGCCGAAAAGTGGCGGGCCGAGGACAATCTGCTTGAGGCGGAGATCCTCCTGACGCGAGCAGTCCAGACTGACCGCGACGACATCTCGGCATGGCGGGGGCTCGCAGCCGTGCAACGCGAAATGTCCGCCGCGTCGCTTGCTGCGGGTAAGCTCCTATCGGCTGCGCAGGAAGCTGACCGCGCTCGGACGTCAGTGAACGGGATAAGGGGACTGAGCGTTGATCCCATGCTGGACATTGACCCGAAGATCGTAACCGAGGAGGAAAACGCGATCACCAAGACGGCTACTGCCGTGCGTGATGCGATCGATGTGTATTGCAGGCGGAGCATCGATGCCGCCAAGAAGAGCAAGGATGAGGGGGCACGTTGGTACAGGAAGAACAGTCGTTGGTGGACGGTGGACGGTCTGAAGCACTTAAGAGAAGTGATTGAACTGGGTCCATGGGCGAGCGCGGAAACACGGATGTCCACGAACGAGGCGTTCAGCGCACTGAAAGGCTTGGTGAACTCCGATGAGTGGAACGAGCTGCTTGCACAGGCCGGTTTTGACCCTAGCTCGCGGCAAAGACTCAAAAACTGGGGCTTGGAGTAGAGTGTGATGCGGAACAGCCTAAGCGTCGAACTGCTCATCGCGTTTGTTGTGCTCGCGTGTCGGTTGCCGAGCGCCATGGGACAAGCCAACGCCATTGACGACCCGATCACGGTCGCGCAGGCGCGAGCCGCCCGCCGGGCTACGCCACCATCGGCAGTCGGTACGAGGGTGCTGCGGGCAGGCACGACGGTTACTGACCCGGTCCGAGCGGCACAGGTCCTCGCGGCGGCCGAGAGGGCCTTCCCGAATCTAGCAGCCGACCTCAAGAACTCCGAGCTGCTTCGCATGGCCGCAGATGATCCGAGTATCAGAGGGAGTCTTCGCGGGCGCATAGCCGAGAAGGACTGGATCAACCAAAACGCCAAGAACGGTTGGAAGCCGGTCAAGAGTCCCAATGCTCCGCAAAACGATGCGTACCGTTTCGTGAACGGTCGGCTTGAAGGTGCACAGGTCAAAGTTCACAAGGACTGGCACAACTACATCCGGTCCATGCGGAAGGACAACCTTGCCGAACGATTCGTGCTGCCTGATGACCACTTCGATCTCGTTTACAGGGAGTTGGAAATTCGCCGCGTTGGAGCGCTGCGAGGGGGACTGGTTGAGAAAGCGGCCGAATACGGCAGACAACAACAGCGGCTGACGGGGATGGGGCGTACCTTCGCGGAAGTGGACGGAGCCATCGGTTCCGCGGCAAAGCACTACGGACGAATCGCGACTGCCATTCGGGCCGGGGGTAAGGCGGCATCGTTCGTCGGCGTGGCTTTGGCGCTGCTTGACGGCGGAATTGTCGTCTATGAGGTGGCGACGGGCAAAGCCGAAGTCGAGGAACTCGTCACGAAGCTCAGCAAGGTTATGGTTGCCGGTGCGGCGGCCTGGGCGGTCGGCCAAGCCGGCGCTGGTGCCGCGGTTGCCGCGGGGGCCACGGGCGCGATTCCAGTTGCGGTCGCGATCATCTTGGCGACCGGCACTTACTTGGTTGTCGACTGGGCGATCGATACAGTCGCGGATTCGCTTCGGGTTGCCCATCTAAGTGCCGAGGATGTCAAACGGGTCTGGCCGGAAGGCGCGCGGGGTATACCGCTTGACCGGCTTTATCAAAAGCCGCGCGATCCAGCCGCCGTGCTTGAGTAACGGTCCAAGCGGGACATGGTCAGTCGTGTGGGGCGCCTCCCAGGCGTGCCTTGTTTCTCACCAGACGGTGGCAGCGTCGAGGTCCCCCATCACAAGCGGGTTGACTCACTGCCCGCCCGTGCTCTGCTCCTCGATGATGAAGCCGGGCGGGGTCTGCTGGGTTAGCACTATCGGAGAAAAGGGGCCCTGGAGCGAGACGGCCAGCGAGACGATCGTGGCGTAGGGGAATGGTGGACGACCGCCGCTCCGTAGCACTCGCGCGTGCGAGAGAATCAGGAGTTTGCTTATGGCAATTGCCTTTACCGAGGCCTGTACGTCGTGCAAGCATCTTCAAACGGTCTATGTCGAGCAGGAAGAAGTTCCGTCATCGGGGACAGCGATTGACTTCACGTGCGCGAAATGTGGGACCCACATTCTCGTCTATCCTGGCGCATTCGTTCTCGACCAGGCTATTCCAGATGACGCTATTGTGGGCCAAGTCGTGGGCTGAGCGAGCGAGGTTCATCCGTGCATGAAGATTGCGACGGAACACGTGGCAGGGTGTTGGTGGCAATCCAGAGGAGTTCAGAATGTTCAAGTTCTTCAAGAGCATCGCTAAACGTATGAAGGGCGAAGGCCTGGAGCAATACAACCGGCGCGCCCACAAGGCCCATAAACTCGATTGGGAAGCAGAGAAGAAGCGGGCCGGCGAGTGGTTGCCGAAGGCAGAGTATGAGCGACGGACCGGACGGCCCGGAAAGAAAGGCTGAGCGAGCAGATTAGCGTCCGCTCTGAGCCAGGCAGGGAAGGTCGTTGACCTGCATTCACCATCTGGGTCTAAGTGAAGGCCACGAGTGTCAGGGGAGGGAGCTGGCTGCGGGGCGGTGGGCGGCGAGCTGGGCCGGGGCCGCGGCGTCTGGGTGGGCTCCCAACTAGCTGTGCAGGTGCAAACCTCGTGTTCATAGGGGGTTACGGGGGGGAATAGGGCTTGACATTGGCGTGGGGCTAGTCTAGATTACGTGGTTCGGTAGAGGGCTGTGCGGGGCGGCTCAGGGTGGGCCGGGGGCCGGGTTGGGCCGGGGAGGCGGGGTCTTGACGGCCGACTCTTGTTGCGATAACTCAGTGATGGCAAAGGAAGATCATGCTACCTAAGAGACGAACATCCAAGCGTGTTAAACGCGAGCGTCGATCCCACCACGCCTTGCGGCCGATCAACCTTTCGGCGTGTCCGCGGTGCAGCACCGCCAAGCCGCCTCACCGGGCCTGCTCCAACTGCGGCTACGTCAACTCCAAGATCTCCCTCAAGATCAAGACCGAGGAGAAGTAAACCGGCATGCGGATCGCCATTGATGCCATGGGGGGGGACCATGCACCCGGGGAGATCGTCCGGGGGGCGGTGGAGGGTCTGGCCTTCCTGGGGGCGGAGGACCGGCTCATCTTGATCGGTCGGCAGGAGGTCATCGATCCGCTCGTGCCTGATGACCCGGACCTTCGCCGCAGGATCACGGTAACCCACGCCCCGGAAGTCATCGAGATGGATGCCTCGCCGGTGGAAGCCATCCGGCAGAAGAAGAACTCCTCCATCATGGTCATGGCCAAGCTGGCCGCCCAGGGCGAGGTGGATGCGGTGATCAGCGCCGGCAACACGGGGGCCTTCGCCGCCGCCTGCCAGTTGAGGCTCCGCACCCTGAGTTCGGTTCAACGCCCGGGCGTCGCCGTGGTGCTGCCTTCCTTCACCGGGCCGATCACGGTCTGCGATGCCGGGGCCAACGTGGCCCCCAAGCCCCACCATCTCCTGCAATACGCCCACATGGCCTCGGCTTACGCCGAGATCATCCTCAAGATCGCCAATCCCCGGATGGGCCTGCTGTCCATCGGTGGGGAGGACGTCAAAGGTAATCCCTTGGTCAAGCAGGCCCGCGGGCTCATCAAGCAGGACTCCACTTTGAACTTCGTCGGCAACATAGAGGGCCGCGAGTTATTTTCCGGAGCCTGCGACGTGGCTATATGTGACGGCTTCGTGGGCAACGTGGTCTTGAAACTGACCGAAGGTCTGGCCGAAGGCCTGTTCGCGACCATCCGCCGTGAGATCGAGGCGGAGAGCCCTGATCTGGCCAAGAGTTTCGAGCCGGTGGTGGAGTCGATCTGGGCCCGTCATGACTACAGCGAGTACGGCGGCGCCCCACTCTTGGGGGTGGACGGGGTGTGTATCATCTGCCACGGGCGCAGCAACGCCCGGGCCATCAAGAACGCGGTCCGGGTGGCGGTCGAACTCATCCGTAGCGACCTGAACAACATCATCGTGCAGCGTCTCACGGAGGCAGTGGCCAATGCCTGAGCCCTTGGGAGTGCGGATCGTCGGGAGCGGTCAGGCGCTGCCGAGTCGCATCCTCACCAATCAGTACTTTGTCGACCGCCTGGACACCACCGAGGCGTGGATCCGGGAGCGCACCGGCATCATCGAGCGCCGGGTCGTCTCTGAAGGCGAATCCACGGCCACCCTGGCCACCGCTGCCGCCCGCCAGGCGATTGCCGACGCCTCCCTGGCTCCCGACGAGATCGACATGATCATCGTCGCCACCATTACTCCGGAATGTTCTTTTCCCTCGACCGCCTGCTTTGTCCAGCAGAATCTGGGTATCCCGCCGACGCCGGCCTTTGACTGCTCGGCGGCCTGCACGGGGTTCATCTACGCCCTGATGCTGGGCACCTACGCGCTGCAAGGCGGACACTACCGCCACATCCTGGTCATCGGTGCCGAGACCATGTCCAAGATCACCGACTACGACGACCGGGCGACTTGCATCCTGTTTGGTGACGGTGCGGCCGCGGTGGTGTTGGGGGCCACCCCGGACGGGTCAGGCCCGGGGATCCTGCATCACCAGCTCAACGCTCAGGGGAGCGGTACGTCCCTCCTGTCGGTGCCCGCCGGCGGGTCGTTGCTGCCTCCCTCGCATATGACCGTCGACGAGCGTTTGCACTATATCAAGATGCAGGGACGCGAAGTTTACAAGCAAGCTGTAAAGAAGAACTTCGAATTAGTGGACTCGGCCTTCGCGGATGCCGGCGTTTCCGCCGAGGACATCGCCCTGGTCATCCCCCACCAGTCGAATCTGCGAATCATCGAGTCTGCCCGGGCGCGTCTGGGCTTGCCCGAGGATCGCATGTTCGTCAATATCCAGAAGTACGGGAATACGTCTGCCGCCTCGATCCCCTTGGGCCTGCATCAATGTCTCCAGACCGGCCGGATCAAGGCCGGAGACCTGGTGCTCTTGATCGCCTTCGGTGCCGGCTTCACCTGGGGGTCGGCCTTGCTGAGGCTTTGATTCGCTCGCCAGATTCCCGAAATCGGCGAACATGAGAGGTTGGAGGCCTTGAACAAGACGGCAATCGTTTTTCCGGGACAGGGGGCTCAATCCGTCGGCATGGGCCGGGACTTTGCCCAGGCCTTCGAGGCTTCTCGAGAAGTCTATGCCCAGGCGAATGCAATACTGGGTTTCGATCTGACTTCGCTCTGCTTCGACGGCCCGGTCGAGCGGCTCAACGCCACGGATATCTCCCAACCGGCGATCTTCGTCACTTCCGTCGCTATCTGGCGGGCCCTCGAAGCCAACGGCTTGGTGGCCGAGTGGAGCCCCCAGGCCATGGCGGGCCTCAGCCTGGGTGAGTACACGGCCCTGCACTTGGCTGGTTGGCTCGACTTCAGGGATTGCCTCCGTCTCGTCGCGGAGCGAGGCCGCCTCATGCAGGCGGCCGCGGAGGCCTCTCCGGGCAGCATGGTGTGTATTATGGGACTATCTGAGCCCGATATCTCCAGGCTGTGCCGCGAGGCCGCCCAAGGGGATGTTCTCAGCCCCGCTAACTTCAATTGCCCAGGGCAGATAGCGATATCCGGCTCTGCGGCTGCCTGCCGGCGGGCTGGGGACCTGGCCGAGAGCTACGGTGCTCGCTCGGTGCCTTTGACGGTCGCCGGGGCCTTTCACTCCGCGCTGATGAGTCCTGCCGAAGGAGGCCTCCAGGAGGCCCTGCGCGGAGCCAACATTGTCCCCGGCCGAATTGGTGTGGTGTCAAACGTCTCGGCTGGCTATCATGCCGATCCGGAAAGTGTGCGTGGCTTGCTCCGGCAGCAGGTAGCCAAACCTGTTTGCTGGCAGGCCTCGATCGAGCGGCTCATTACTGACGGGTTCGATCGCTTTATAGAAGTAGGCCCTGGCCGTGTTTTGACCGGCCTGATGAGGAAGATAAATCGGTCGGTTACGGCGTTGAATTTCTCCACGGCCCAGGCCTTGGAGAAGTTGTCCGCCCAGTGAATACGATCCTTGGCGGGCTCGCGGCGCTCGCCGGTGCACTCGGATGAACGATATGGTTGACCTGGTGGAACGAGTTGCGATTGTGACCGGCGGATCACGCGGCATCGGCCGGGCCATTTCCCTGTCTCTGGCCTCTCACGGGGCGACCGTGATCCCCTGCGCCCGAGATGCCGAACGGTTGGGTTCCTTGCCCGCCGAGGCCGCGGACCTGCGCTGCCCGGGCAAGATCGTCCCCCGCACCCTGGACGTCACCGATGCGGACCACATCGAGAAATGGGTGGACGACGTGGCCACGGACTTCGGCCGTCTGGACATCCTGGTCAACAACGCAGGTATTACCCGCGACGGCCTGCTGATGAACATGACCGACGAGCAGTTCGACCAGGTCATGCTCACCAACCTCCGGGCCGTTTTCCTGATGACCCGAATCGCGGCCAAGCACATGGTCCGGGCCCGGTGGGGCCGGATAGTGAATATCACCAGTGTCTCCGGGATCATGGGCAACCCCGGTCAGGCCAACTACGCCGCCAGCAAGGCGGGCGTGATCGGCTTCTCCAAGTCGGTGGCCAAGGAGCTTGCCCGCCGGGGGGTCACCTGCAACGCCATCGCCCCCGGCTTCATAAACACCAACATGACCAGCGTTCTTTCGCAAAAAGTGAAGGACCAAGTCAAGGCGTTGATTCCCCTACAGCGGTTCGGCGAACCTCAAGAGGTGGCTGCCGCAGTGGCATTCCTGGCCTCCCCAGCGGCCAGTTATATAAACGGACAGGTATTGGCCGTGGACGGCGGCCTGCACATGTAGATCGGACGGTGCCCCGAGCGATGCCCGCGGCGGCCGGTTCTCCGGAGCCCCTGCCGCCCGCCGGTTTCGGCGGCACGATAGAGCGAAACCCATTGGCGCCTGACGCCCGCGAGCGGATTAGGACGACTCGCGACGGTCAATCCGGGCATGAAGGGAGATTGCAGTGGTGGCGGCGACGAAGGAAGAAATCAAGGAAAAGGTCATCAGTATCGTCAGCGAACAGATGGGCGTGGACAAGTCCGAGATCACCTTGGACACGTCTTTCGTCAACGATTTGAACGCCGACTCCTTGGATACGGTCGAATTGGTCATGGAGTTCGAGGACGAGTTCGAGCTGAGCATCCCGGACGAGGAGGCCGAGAAGATCCAGACCGTCGGCCAAGCAGTCGAGCACATTTCCAAGGCCCAGAGTGAGGGGAAGAAAGAATAGTCGCCGGCCTGGCGGCCATCCCACCTGCCGCCCAGGATGAGGTTCTACCGGATGTTAGACCGTCGTCGCGTAGTCATAACTGGAATGGGTGTGGTCTGCCCCCTGGGCGCTTCTGTGGAGGTTTTCTGGCAGCGCCTGATTGCCGGAGACAGCGGCATAGGCTCCATCCAGGGTTTCGATACCACCGGCTTCTCGGTGCGCATCGCCGGTCAGTGCCGGGACTTCGATCCCACCAGGTACGCCGACCGCAAGGCCGTCAAACGCATCGACCGCTTCGCCCAATTGGCGGTGGCTGCGGCCACCGACGCCTTTGGCGATAGCGGTCTCGAAGATGGGGCCGGCGATCCGGCCAAGTTCGGGGTCATCATCGGCTCCGGTATCGGCGGGCTCGGAGAAATGGAGCAGCAGCAGATAAGGCTCCTCCAAAAGGGTCCTTCCAAGGTCTCCGCCTTTACCATCCCCAAGCTGATGACCAACGCGGCCAGCGGGACCCTCTCCATCCTCTTCCATGCCCAGGGACCCAACACTGCGGTTTCGACCGCCTGCGCTTCGGCCACCCATGCCATGGGCGACGCCTTCCACACCATTCTCCGCGGCGAAGCCAGCGTGATGCTCACCGGCGGCGCCGAGGCCGCCGTGACCCCCCTGGGCGTCTCCGCCTTCGCCGCCATGAAGGCCCTCTCCGAACGCAATGATGAGCCCAGCAAGGCCTCCCGCCCCTTCGACCGCGACCGCGACGGCTTCGTCATGGGTGAAGGCGCCGGAGTTTTCGTCTTCGAGGAATATGAGTACGCCAAGAAACGTGGGGCCAATATCCATGCCGAGGTCCTCGGCTTCGCCTGCACCGCCGATGCCTCGCACATCACTCAGCCCGATGAGCACGGCCGCGGGGCCGCCACGGCCATGCGCCTGGCCGTGGCCAACGCCGGTATTGCTTCCCAGCAGGTCGACCACATCAACGCCCACGGCACCAGCACGCCGCTCGGGGACGTCGCCGAGACGACGGCCATCAAGTCGGTCTTCGGCGATCACGCCAAGAACCTGAAAATCACCAGCACCAAGAGTTCCATCGGGCACCTACTGGGGGCCAGCGGAGGCGTGGAACTCATCGCCACCATTTTGGCGGTCAAGCAAGGCGTGATTCCGCCTACCATAAACCTCGAGAATCCCGGCGAAGGCTGCGACCTGGACTACACCCCCTTGACCCCCCAGGACGCCCGGATCGACATCGCCATGAGCAATTCCTTCGGCTTCGGCGGGCACAACGCCTGCCTCATCATCGGCAAGCCCCGCTGAATCAACGTTCGTTATCGTGTCTGGTTCTGAAGAGCCGGTTGAAGCTCGATTTGTCGAATCACTCGGCCCGGGCAGGATGGCACGAGGTCACAGGTTGGCCATGCGCGACCACAGGGCGCTGGCCTGGGCAACGACCCGTCGGCGGACCTCGTCTTCGTCGATCTTGCCGGCGACGCCGTCCCGCAACGCCCAATGCCCGGTGACCAAGACGTGACGTACATGCTGGGGGCCGAGGGCGAAGATCATGTGACCCGCGGCGTTGTCGCCGTTCAGGGAGGTGGCCGGGCGGTAGTCGGTGATGACCAGGTCGGCGGCGGCGCCGACCTCCAGACGCCCCAGCGTGCGTCCCAGGCGGCTGCTGGCCACCCGGGCGCTGTGGGCCAGCATGGCCACGATGTCCGCGGGCCCTAACGAATTCTGGCCGGCACCCTGAGAGGCGGCATCACAGGCCTTGAACCAGGCGAAGCGGGCTTCGGTGAACATGTCGGAGCCAATGCCGTCGGTGCCCAGCAGGACATTGGTCATTCGCCCCACCGGGGTATAGCCGACGCGGTTATTCATGTTTGACCGGGGGTTGTGGGCGATTGCGGCCACCTGGGAGCTGAGGCCGGCCGCGTCATCGGGCGACAGGTGCGTACCGTGAGCCAGGATGGACCTGGCCCCCACCTCCCGCGATCTCTCGGCCGCGCCGCCCGGGCGGGCAAGGATGCCGCACCGTTGCAATCGATCGATAAGCGGGGCCCCATACTGCCGGCGGCAGATGTGGTCATCGCAGGGATCTTCGGCAACGTGAATGTGAACCCCCGTCTCGAACTCGGCGGCCAGGTCGGCGCAGGCCCGCAGTGAATCATCCGAAAGCGTAAATGGCGCATGAGCCCCCACCATGCCGGCAAACAGATTCTCCGGCTCCACTGCAGGCCCAGAACCCGAACCACCCGCGCCCGCTGGGCTCGCGGCGTCTTGACGGTTTGACTCTTCGACGTTTTGACTTTTTGACTTTTTGACTTTTCGACGTTTCTCCAAGTATCGCCGGTTTTCGTCAAGTCCGGCGGCAGCGCCGGCCTCCCCGTTGCGGTCGGTGGTCTCGTAGCACAGCACCCCGCGGAGGCCGACGGCGGCAATGCCCTGTTCGATCAGGTCCAGACTGCCGGCGATGCAGTCAGGCGAGGCGTGGTGATCGATGAGCGTGGTGGTCCCGCAGTGCAGGGCGTCCAAGGCCCCGATGGTGGCGGACATCTCGATGGACTCGGCGTCCAAGGCCCGATCCAGACGCCACCAGACCAGCTCCAGGACCTCGTGAAACGTCTTCGGGGCCCGCTGCGGCGGAGGCATGCCGGTAGCCAGGGCGCTGTAGAGATGGGTGTGGCCGTTGACCAGGCCGGGCATGACCACCGCACCGCGACAGTCCACGACTTCGTCGCCGGGCTGGGCGGCGACCGTCGGCCCGATAGCGACAATGCCGTCACCATCAATGCGCAAGCCGCCGTGGATGACTCCACCTGGGTCGAGGTTCAAGATCAGGGCATCTGTCAGGGTGATGGGCATGGAGAGGGGAGAGGAAAAAGTCGAAAAGTCAAAAAGTCGAAACGTCAGACAGTCAAGAAGGTCACAACGTCGAAACCTCCGGGGGGGCGTCCGAGGCACCGCATGGGCACTACACCTGACCCGAGCGGGGATGTCAACCGGCGCGGAAGGCCGGGCTGGGGGCTGGGACAACAGAGAAACAGCTCCGGATGTGGCGGGGGTACCGGGCAGGATCGTTCGGCCGATGGATGGAAGAGTCGGCGGCTAGGGCTCTGCGAGGACCTCGTGCTCTATCAGATCGGCGTAGCGGCGGGCCAGGTCGTCGGGGATGGCCGGTCGGTTCCAGGTCAGGGACAGGCTGAGCCGGTCGCGGAACCTGCTGAAGACGGGATTCCAGCCCGGCGGCGAAGGGACCGGGCCGCCTCCATAGACGTTGGTGACCTGGGCCCCGGCGATCGAGGAAACGGAATCTGCAATCTCGCCGTAGTAGGAGAATCCGGAGGACAGGTTCTCGAATCCCAGGGGCAGCTTGTGGAGGATTCGCTGAAGAGCGGGTCGCAGGAAAGAGGCCATCCAGAGCATGGACCATTGAATGAGGTCCGCCCCTTGGTGTCGATACGCTTCGAGTTGTCGGAGGATGTCGTCGCCCAGGGCATTCCGGTCGGCCGCCTGCTCGCGTCGGACACAGAGGATCGAAGAGACCAGGTAGTTACCCGGAACCAGGCCCCGGCCGCGGGAGTTAGCGTGTTCGTCGGGCAGGGTGACGCGCATGGGAAGGGTGATCAGGTAGGCCTCGGTGTCGATACCCAGTTCGGCGTATATGCGGTGCAGGGCCCGGATCACACAGGCGGCTAGGTATCGGGCATATAGGGCGGGCCCGGCGGGGGTAACTTTCTTGGCCCTGTCCTGGAATCGACGGAAATCATGACCGTCGAAGTGTCGATGCAGGGTCCGGTGTACGGTGAAGGGGGGTCGCCGATCGTGGATGGGCGGTCGAATGGCCAGGCCCTGGTTGCCGCGTTGCATGGCGAGGCCCCGACCGAACATCCT
>CAZFMS010000115.1:0-11777 GCA_964520125.1 uncultured Planctomycetaceae bacterium | reverse complement strand
CAAGCGAGAGGACCCAAGTTAACCGGACAGTAGTGGGACAAGCCGCCAGTGGCACGGGGCGCACCACGAGTCAACTTGCCTGATGACGCAACATCGAGCACTAGGGCCCAAGTAGCGGCAACGGTTCAGGTCTCGGCAGCCGCAGCAACTCCCCCGCTCCCTGCCGGACCCCGCCGGGGTTCAGCAAGAGGTCGAGACCGGGCCAGGCCATCCAACACAACGGCCGGGGCTGCTGGGCGAAGTAGCGGAGCTGGCTGTCGAAGGTGACGACCGGGGCGAGCGATTGGGCCCGCATGACCGCGTCCAGCGTCGTGGAGACGCCCGCGAAGCTCTCCAGCAACTCGCCGATCGACGCCGGGCGGGGATAGTGCACCAGTTTGATCTCCGCGCTGGGCGGAATGTCGGCCATGTCCTTGGCCGCGGCGACGGCATCCTTCAGGCCGCCGAGTCGATCGATCAGTCCGATCTTCAGCGCCGCCCTGCCGGTATAGATCCGGCCTTCGGCGATCTTGCGGACCTCGTCCTTGGGCATCTTCCGGGTGGCCGCCACCCGGTCCAGAAAGATCTCATAGAAGTCGTTGATGTACTTCTGGATGAAGGCGCGGTCCTCGGGCCGCAGACCCCGATGGGCGGAGCCGAGCAGAGATCGGGCCCCGCGCTTGGTCTCCATCAGGTTGACGTCCATGCGGTTGAAGGCCGATGCCTGATTGGGCAACATCCCCAGGACCCCGATGGAGCCGGTAATGGTCGTCGGCTGGGCGAAGATCAATCGGCCCGGACAGGCGATGTAGTAGCCGCCGGAGCCGGCCACCGTGCCCATGCTGACGACCAGCGGCTTCTCCTCGTCAAGCTCCCGCAGCTTCCGCCAGATCACGTCCGACGCATAGCCGGAACCGCCGGGGCTGTCGACGCGCAACACCACCGCCCGGATCGTCTTGTTCTTGCGGATTCGCTCGATGGACTTGACGAACTGGTCCCGCATGATCAGTTGAGAGGAAAAACCCGCACCCAGGCTGAGATCCACGATCGGCCCGCGGGCGTGGAGGATGGCAATCTTGGGACCCACCGCCTCATAGCTTTTCTGGGCCTCGCGAACCTGCTTCTGCCAGGCGTTCAGCAGGTCGTTGAGCGAGGTTATTTGCCCGAAGGCGGAGGCTGAATCATCGTGCTTCTTGAACTTGTGTCGGCGGATGATCCGATCGCGATACTCCTCGTAGTAGGCGATCACGTCCACCAGCCCCCGATTCTTGGCCTGCTGGGCATCGAAGAGGGCGATGTCGACGAACTGTTGGACCTTCTTCGCCGGCAGCTCCCGACCATCGGCGATGATCTTCACATAATCCCCGTACCAATCGTCGAGAAGCTCTTTGATCTCCTCCAGGAAGTACTTGTTCGGCTCGCGCTGATTCACGAACCCCGGATACTTGAAGCGGCCGGCGGTGATCACCTCGTACTCGATGCCCTGCATCTGATACATGCCCCGCATGAAGGGGAACAACCGCCCGATGCCCGGGATCATCAGCCCTCCCGCCGGAGCCATGGCGATCTCGTCGGCCTGGCAGGCCAGTAGATAGCTCATCGGGTCGCCGGCACTCAGAAAGGCCATGACCTTCTTGTCCGCCGCCCGCAACTCGCTGATGGCGGTTCTCAATTCCTCTACATCCGGCATCGCCAACCTCAAGCCATCGAGGTCCAGGAGGACCGCCCCGATCTCCTCGTCCTCCGCGTACTTCTCGAAACGCTCGGTCAGCTCGCGCATGGTCTTGGTCCGACCCGGCAAGGGTATATTCAGGGCCTTGGCCGGAACCAGGAATGAATCGAGCTTCACCTCGACCAGCTTCTTGATCGGGCTGGACTTCTTCCGGTCCTTCTCCCGATCATCGTCCCGGCCGTTTTCCTTGCTCCCTTCCTCGGTGACCTTCTTCTGATCATCCTGGTCGTCCGAGGCCCGCACTTCCGCGGCATAAGGCACTACCAACAGGCCGGTCAGAAACAGGGCGGCTATCAAGGTCAGCATTCTCCGTTGCATGATCAGGCTCCTTTCGGCCATGAATCTCCTGGGGTACTCAGCATCCTGGATGCGTTCCTTAAAGACGCTGGTCAGCGTCGGGTGCCTCCGCATCGTCCGGCGGCCCGGATTCCGTCTTGGGAACCCGATGGATCTCGCCGTCGCGGTCGATGTAGATTGTCGCGTAGTTCTTGAACTCTCCGTCGCGAAGCCGTAGCCGCCAGTCCTCCGGCGACCAGTCGATCACATAGAGAGAATCGTCGATCTCGTCGTCTTCCTCTTGATCGTCCTGCTTATCGCCGGTGAATATGGACACCAGACCGGCGACGAAACCCCGTTCCATCGGACGGAGCTTCAGGAGGTGGGCGTGGGTGGCGAAATCGATGTACCCGTCAAGCTCCGCCACCGTCGCCGGCCAGCGGCCATAGTCCTTCTCGAAGAGCTTGGCGTGATGATAGAGTACCCGCAGGTGCCGACAGGCCACCTGCTGCCGCGAGGCCTCGGAGGACGGATCGCCCGCCGCCCCCAGGGCCGCGTACATCACCGCCGGAACATAGGCCGCCCCGATCGGAATCGGCCCTTTGTGCCGCACCTGGAATCCGCTGAATTCGATGCGGACGTTGATGACCGCGTCGGCCAGTGCATCATCGAGTTCCTCAGCAGGAGGGGGAAGCGTGGCGTCCTCGGTCAAGCCTGCCGCCAGGGAAAGGTACGGGTGCGCAAGATCGTAGATCTTCTTCCAACTGATCCGCGCCTGCCAGTGGGCTTTCTTGGAAGAAGGTATGGTTACCCGTTGCTTCCTGGACTTCATCAATTCGCCCCAGCGAGCTACCGCGTCGTCGGCCCAACCGGTAGTCTGGGCGATGATCAGCCGCCAACTGCTCGAGTCGGCCTCGGAACGAGTCTCCTGGAAGAAGAGCACCGTGCGATAGGTGACCGGCGAAATAACGGAAGCTCCCTCCGCCAAGGGGCCGTGCCAGAATACTACGCCCTCGCCGATCTCTTCCTCGTGCCAGGCCGGCTCACGATCTCTAGCCCGGCGCTTCTCGGCGTCCTTCTCGAGGGCCTGGCGGATGGCCTTGACGACCCGGTCCTTGCCAATCACCTTGAATTGATAGAAGAAATCCGGCCAAGGCAGGAAGCCGCTCCCCGGAACCGCGGAGAACGCCATAGCCAGGCCAGCACGCCTGCCGATTGTCTTGGGCGGCAAACCGGCAATCGAATTAGCCATTCCATCGGGAAGCCGCAAGCCCAGGGCTAAGGCGGCGTAGCTCTCCCGGGGGCATTCGAAGGGTTGACCTACCTTGGCTAGAGAGATCCCACCCTCTGGAGAGAGCATCGCCATCACGCCGGCGACCTTGTTCCCTATGCCGAGTTCGGGGCTGCGCACCGCAAACCGCTCGCTCCACAGACCGCTCTTGCGCAGAGATAAAGCATAGCGAATATCCTTCACCATAGAGTATGAAGACCCCTCGAGCTCTGCACCTGCGGCCTCCAGATTGAACCGGCAGTATAAAAGCGACCGTTTCTTCGCCTTCTTCTTCGGTGACGTCGCGGAGGCCGCGGCCTGCGTCGTACCGGTCCCGCCACCGGAAGGCTGTTGGCCGAAGATCGCGCCCGGCACCCGCAGGTCGGCCGAGGAGGCTATCAGCGAACCTTCGCCGGACTCCAGGAGCACGGCCAGCACATAGTCCGGCAGCTCGATCCGGCAACGTCCGCCGTCGGTCTCGCCCAGCTCCACGTCCTCCAGCAGCTTGCCGGCGGCCTCCTGATTGAGCAGAGCTTCGAGCCGGCTGCGCAGTTCGGCCGGCGGCCAATCCAGGCGAACCGCCCATCGGGCCCGACCGTCGCGATCTTGGGTGTAGACCGTGGCGGCGAGGGAAGTGTCGGGCCAACCCCGAAGCTGCTCGAATAAGGCCATCACCGCTTCGAGATCGACACCTTCGCCGGCCTCGTCTTCCAGGGGCGGGATCATCCCCACCAGGGCCCGGTAGATCTCCGCGGTTCTGGACTTCTTGGCCGCGTCGATAAGCCCCGCCACCGAGGGGATGTACAGTTCCACCTGCGGGGTATCAAACTCCACGCCCTCGTCGACCGGCGCCGTGGCCGTCGGGTCCTCCGCCGATGTGGCCGTTGTCGTCGCCGGAGCAGTCGCGGTGCCTGACCTACCCATCGTGGCAGTCGCTTCGTCGGATCGCGGGGCGTCAGTCCCGGCATGATTGCTGGATTCTGCGGGGGCCCGATCAGGCTTCGACTCCTCTTCGCCGGCATCCGGCGCGGACGACGGAGGTTCCGTGCTATCGGACGATTCCTCCACCCTCGGCTGGTCGGACTTTGGCGCTGCCCCCTCGGGAGGCGCCGCCCCACCCACCATGATGAGGAACGCAAGCCCCAGAGTTGTACCGAGATGCAAGCCAGAAAAAGCCACTGTTCGACCCTCCAGATCGCCTCCCAACGGCCCTGCCGGTGATCAAGACAGGCCGCTCCCGGGTACATTATAGGATGACTGGCGGCGATGCGGTACCGGGACTCACCGGCCCCCCGTACGACCACCCCAGGCTTGACCAGCCCGCCTTGAATCTATGTCGCCCACTTGCTGCCAGGCCTGAAGATTCAACAACCCCAAAACGCGCCCGCGCCAGTAGAAACGAACGCCCGGCCGGCCGCTCACGCCGGAGGGCCACCCCCATTACCCCCCAAACCGGCTACCCCCCCGCCGAGAGAAAACCGACGCTGGATTGAAACATCCGCTCGGTGACTTCCTCCTGGGGTGATTCCTCACTTTCCGAGGAAAGGTCTTCGAGGTTGGCCCGGCACATCAAACATTCCACGGTTTGCAGGTGAAACGCGGTGTAGGACTGCCACGGCTCCTCCAGCACGCCCAGCAGATAAGACCCGATGGTACTCCGCTTCAGGCAGCTCAAACGACGCTGGCGCCACACCCGGGCGATGGTCGCCTCGCTGGAAAGCTCTCGATCATCCAACAACCCTCGGTCCTCGGCCTCCAATTGGCCGGTAAACTCCCGCAGCCTGGCCAGGGCCCGAAACTTGACCCCCGCAACCGCCTTCTCGTCGCGCTCCAACCGCCCGGCCGCGACCTTGTTCCGCAATCCCACATAGAACAGCAGCTCGATCACCTGGAGATCTTCCAGCTTGCCCCGGTCGCGGAGTTCCTCGATCAGTCGGCGGAGGATGGCGGCCAACACGTCGGCCTGTCGCTGGGTTCGCTCGTGCTCGGCGGCCACCTGGCTGGGCGTCTCCGAGACCGAAGGCTCGGCCAGGCCCGGCGAATCGTCGTCGATATCGAAGCCCTCGGTGTACTCCGGGTGGCGCTTCTTGCGGGTGAGGATCTCGCCGATCTTGTACCGCAGGATGGCGAAGAGATAGGTCTCCAGCGACCGACTCTCATCGAAGTGCCGCAGGCTGGTCACGAAGCCCAGCAGGGTCTCCTGCAAGGCATCCTCGGCGTCGCCGGCGACGCCCAGCCGGCTGCGAGCAAAAGCCAGCAGTCGCCCCTGGTAGCGCTCGATCAGCTGGTGCCAACTGCGCTGGTCACCGCGACGGATGGCCTCGATCAGATACTTGTCGGCATCCTCGGTTTGGGCCAAGACTCGGTGCCCCACACTGCAACGGCCGCGACGGGTGACCTACGACGACAACGGCAGGCCATGATACCACAGGAACAGGCAGACGCCCCCGAAGCCGGCGACCGCCGTGATTCTCAGCGGCCAAGTATAGCGGCCGTGGGTGCCGGCGTCGACGAAGAGATAGGCCAGAGCGATGAAAACCACCAGGAACCCGGCCCCGGAGGCCTGCCTGATGATGTGACGTGCCGTCGGATCGAGGAACGAGGACGACTCGGGCGACCCATACCTGATGTCACCGGTGTCGATGATCCGCAGCTTGTCCTTGGGGAAATACCCCCAGCACCGGGCGTCCACCACTCCTCGCTCGGGGGTGCCATTGCGCTCCAGCTTGATCTCGTAGCGGGTATCGGGCAGGTAGGCCGCCTCGGCCTCGAAGATCACCTGCTCGGCCAAGCCCCGCATGACCAGTTCCGATTCCACGAACCGCAATTGTTCCTCTGCCAACCAGGCCTCCGCCTCTTGCCTGATGACGATCATGCTCGGGGTGATCTCACCCGGTTCCTTCTCCTGGAACATCCGACAAAGCCGGGCGATCGCCTCGGTCACCGCCGATTCAACCGTATCCCCGGGCGGCGCCGAACCCCGGTCGAGCTGGGCCGCAACGGGGACCGAAATCGAAACGGGGATCCGGATCGGAGCCGAGAACGGAGTCTCCACTTGCAGTGCAGATTCACCGATGGAGACCTTCGTACCGCCGGCCTCCGCCACTATCGAGCACTCACCGCCTTCCGAAAACGCCCCCCCCGAAGAGTAGGTCACAGTGCCGTTCTTCGTCCGCCAACCGTCGGTGCACACCGAGTCCGGATTCCCCATGAGCAAGAACAACCCGGCCACCCCGAGCGCCGCCAGAAACAGCATAACGAACAGAACCTTGACGACGGCAGCGGCCCTGCGACCGTGTTTCGCGCCGCGAGACACAGAATCACCGCATCCACAACCGCCGGCCCCCGACGCCGGCCAATCATCCGGACAACAACCTTTGCCTGGTTTCATGCCTGAGCCTCCCGGGAATCCGTCGGCACATCCCGGCCGCCGAGTAGTTCCTTCAGGTCCCGCAGCTCGTCTTGCAGCACGGCCATCATCCTCTGGGTGGGTGTGCTGAAGGGGGCGTCCACATCCACGTAGCAGCTCAGACGATATCCACCATGATCCAGCTCGTAGGCCGCCACGCTAGCCCTGACCGGCCAACGACGAATCTCTTTCTGGAAAAACTGGTGAGCCCAGTTGCCCCGGGCGAATGACCAGAGCTGGTCCGACCGGCTGCTCAAGGCGTAGCCCAACACGCTGAAGTGGCGCTCGATGAGCTGCGACAGTTTGGGATTGGCCTCCACGTCGAACACGCTGCGCAGCGGTAGGCCCAATTCCGGCGGCTTGGGCTGCTTCGGACGGGTCTTGTAGTAACCGACGACCAAGATGGTCAGCGAAAAAGCGGCCAGCGGGCTGATCACCGGTGGTATCACGTCATCGTAATCGTATTCGTGCAACGTCGCCAGGAGCGTTACCAAGACGCATAACGTGCCTCCCAGAAGGATGCCGCCGACCTTCATCAACCGCCGTCCCCCCCGTTGCCGCGGGGTCAATTCCTCTTCATCAACAGGAACCCGGACCGGATTGTAGGCCGGCATCGGGACGAACCAGACGAACAGGCTGGCGATGCCCCCGG
This sequence comes from uncultured Planctomycetaceae bacterium, assembly GCA_964520125.1. GTDB lineage: Bacteria > Planctomycetota > Phycisphaerae > UBA1845 > UTPLA1 > JAFGQA01. Next base: position 4,459 of record CAZFMS010000115.1, on the reverse strand, counting down.
CGATGATGCAGCCCAGTGCGATAAGGAGGTCGTCATTCTCCAGGCCGAACAGACCGATGGCCGCTCCGGTCGAGCCCGAAAGGGCGGTTCCCCCTAAGAAGATGGCCTTGCGGAACACCCCGCGCCACAGCCCCTTCTTGAAGCGCGGCAGGGCGCACCACAAGGCAAACAAGAAGCCGTTCGCGGCGACAATGCCGCCTGCTATGTAATAGCCGAAGTCGCCATTGCCGGATTGGTTGCTGAAATCGAGTACGCCCGCGGCGATGAACACCATCGCCGTGGTGAGCATCAGCAACGCCGAGACGAACAGCCACAACGCCCGAATCGCCCCACTCCGGCGCGGGCGGTCGACTGCCGTCCCCACCGCCACCGCGGCCACCGCTGCGGCAGTCTGGCCTTCCCAGGGAGCCGACCCACCGACCTCCACCGCCACGCCCGCCGGCACCGGCGGCGGCACCAGTCCGGCCCGGCCGCCCATCAACCTCTCCGGTGAAGCGTCGTCCGCTCCGGCTCCGCGGGCCCCCGCGGCCACCGGCCACAACCCGGCCAACGACTGGAGCGCCAGCGACCCCGCGGCCACGATCGCCGCCGGAGCAAAGCCGTTCCCCCCTGAGAAAATCAACCCGGCAATGAACCCGAACAGCCCCGCACTAAAAGCCGAGCCCAGGCAGACCTTGCCCCGCTGTCCTTCCCGAAAGCGGCCCACCCAGTCACAAGCGATCAACGACAACAACAGCGGTACCACCCACAGATTGACCTGGCTTACATCCAGAGCGTAGTCGGCGAACAGCCTCACCGGAACCAGGGCGGCGCCGGCACAGGCCGCGATGACAAACCGCGGCAGCCACTTGCCCTCCACCCTCAGCCGATCGAGGCTGAACCAGCCACCCGCGATGATGCCCGTCACCATGACCAGCATGTGGAGAAACACCGTGACCGTGTACCAAGGGTCACCGTCCTCGGCCAGCAGACCGGTGCCGAACGAAAAGCCCCCCAGGATCAGCAGGGCCACCAGGATCTTCTCCGCCCAATGGGAAGGCCGTTGGGCAGCTTCGGAAACCCGACGGCCGATCGGGCTCTCGTCGATGCGCCCGGCGACCTGACCCACCCGAGCGCTGATCCGATCGTGGAACTGCTCGAATCGCCCGGTCGGCCCGGCGGCAACCTGCTCCGGATGGACCACCGGCGGGGCGACGCCCTGACCGACGTTGCTGCTGCCCGTGCCCATGACCCCCGGCACTCCAGCGGGACCCGCCGCCTGAGTTGCGGCCTGGACCAGCTTGGCCTGCCCGGCAACCCGGGCCGCCAGGGTCGAAAGGCTAGCCGGCTGGAAGGCGGTAACCGACTTGTCCAAGTCCTCGACGGCAAACACCTCGCTGAGCATCTCGTTCACCGTCTGGTAGCGATCCTTGGGATCTTTCGCCAGGGCCTTCCTGATCACCTTGGCAAAGGGCTCGGGAAGCTCGTCCACCTCCGGCTGGGCGGTCAGGTGCTTCATCAACACCTCGCCCATGGTCGCCCCCGAGAATGGCACCCGGCCCAACAGCATCTCGTACAGAATCACACCCAACGCATAAATGTCGATTGTCCGGTCGTAGACCCCACTGCCCACCTCCGGGGCCATGTAGTGAACCGTCCCCACCGAAACCGTCTGACCCGAATGCTGGCTGGCGGTCATCATCTTGGCCAGGCCATAATCCCCGATCTTGACGTACCCATCCTCGTAAAAGATGTTGCCCGGCTTCAGGTCCCGGTGCACGATCCCCCGATCGTGCAAGTAAGCCAACCCCTTGGCCAGCTCCCGAAGAAAGTAGGCCGCCTTCTGAGGACCCAACCCCTTCGGCTCCGCGCTCATCACCTCACGCAATGACGGGCCGCTGACGTACTCCATGATGACGAAGTGATCTCCGTCGCCGTTCTGCCTGATGTCGTGTAAGGAGACCAGGTAGGGACTCTTGAGGTTCAGACAATGGGTCACTCCGCGCAGCTCGATCTGCGGGTTTTCGCGGAGATACTTCAGGGCCACCTCTTTGCCGCCGTCGCTGGTGGCGTAGTAAACCTCCCCGAAGCCGCCGCGCCCCACCCCGCGATCGATCGTGTAGCCCGGCAAGGGGCGATCACCTTGATTGTATTGATAAGCCATGGCCGTCTCTCTCGACTATCCAGGGCCGGATCGGCCCCCTGAGTTTACGATCCCACATACCTAGTGACCAATCTCACTCACCCATCCTCGTTCACCGAAGGGCATATACGTGCAGCGTTCCCGCGATGCGATCGTGCAAGGCCCGCTTCTCGTCGCTGAAGGCGGCCATCAAGTAGCCGATGCCCAGCGTGAATATGCTCAACAGGTCCGCCAGGGCCCGGGCGAACGCCTGCCACTCGCCACACGGACGCCCGTCTTTGCTGATCACCTTGATGCCCAGCGTCTTCTTGCCCAGGGTCTGGCCGTTCCAGCGGCCGATCAGCAAACCCTCGTAGATAACTGAAACCCCGATATAGAGGGGGTTATTCTGCATCGAAGCCCCGAACAGGATCAGGATAAACGCGCTGGCCACCGCCACCACGCAACTGTCGATCAACGCCGCCAATACCCGGATCCAGAATCCCGCGTAGCGCAGGTTGCCCGAGGCCGCCTCCGGCGAGAGCCCCCCGACGTTGACCACCGGCGGAGGAGAATCCACCGCTACCGCCACCGCCGGCACTCCCGGCGCCGGCCCCAAGCCGGGGCGCGGTGGAGCCGCCACCGTCACCGCAGCCTGTCGGGCCACCGCGTTCAGGCTGGCGGGATCGAACCCCACCACCGACTTGCTTATACCATGCACACCCAGCAGCTCGCCGGCCATCTCGTTGACCGTCTGATAGCGATCCTTGGGGTCCTTGGCCAGGGCCTTCCTGATCACCTTCGCAAAGGGATCCGGAAGATCATCCACCTCCGGCTGGGCGGTCAGGTGTTTCATCAACACCTCCCCCATCGTCGCCCCCGAAAACGGCACCCGACCCAACAGCATCTCGTACAGAATCACCCCCAACGCATAAATGTCGATCGTCCGGTCGTAGACCCCGCTGCCCACCTCCGGGGCCATGTAGTGAACCGTCCCCACCGAAACCGTCTGACCCGAATGCTGGCTGGCGGTCATCATCTTGGCCAGGCCATAATCCCCGATCTTGACGTACCCATCCTCGTAAAAGATGTTGCCCGGCTTCAGGTCCCGGTGCACGATCCCCCGATCGTGCAAGTAAGCCAACCCCTTGGCCAGCTCCCGAAGAAAGTAGGCCGCCTTCTGAGGACCCAACCCCTTCGGCTCCGCGCTCATCACCTCACGCAATGACGGGCCGCTGACGTACTCCATGATGACGAAGTGATCTCCGTCGCCGTTCTGCCTGATGTCGTGTAAGGAGACCAGGTAGGGACTCTTGAGGTTCAGACAATGGGTCACTCCGCGCAGCTCGATCTGCGGGTTTTCGCGGAGATACTTCAGGGCCACCTCTTTGCCGCCGTCGCTGGTGGCGTAGTAAACCTCCCCGAAGCCGCCGCGCCCCACCCCGCGATCGATCGTGTAGCCCGCCAAGGGGCGATCACCTTGATTGAACTGAAACGACATGACCCCGAACCTCGTCAAGCCTACCCAACGACTTTTCCGCCACCCGTCCGATCCGACCAGGCTTGAACGCTAAGCCGCAAATCACCCAGTTCCGTCTGCACGCCCGGTACAACGGGCACCGCCTGCCCGCCGAGCCCCATCGGTTTGATGAACAACTCCCCGCCACGCTCCATCAGAATGAACCCCCCCACGCTCGGAGGCAGCCTGACGTGACAGTCGCGGGTGCTACCCATCAGCAGCGGCCCGCTCCACAGGATCACCCGCCGGCAATCACCCGTCGTCCTCACCCCGTCACCCAGGTCCAGGGCGGCGGTGACGCTCTTGAGGCTCGGCCGCAAGAATCTGAGGCGAACCCGTTTGCCCAGCCTAATCCGATCGCCGTCCTGCAGCAGGGCATGGTCGACATGCCGCCCGGCCAACTCGACACCCGACCGGGCCACCACGAAATAGTCCTCGCCGGCCCGGATGATCTCCGCCTGGCGGTCAGACAAATCACTGATCAGCTGCAAACTGGCCGTCGCCCCGGGCCCACTACGCCCGATGCCGATGCGATCACCGCGAAGCAGCAGGAAGCTGCCCACCCCGTCGATCCGGAGGAGCAGCCGTTTGGACAACCGCGTACCCGGGCCAGCCCCCGCTGCGCCTGGGCGGGCCCCTGCCGCCACCCCAGCCGCCCGGGGCCCGGGAACTATCCCGGCGGCTCCAGCAGCGATGGTCTCGTCGCCATGCGGTGCTTGCTCGCCCGGAGAAGCTACCCCCCGGCCAAGGCCGGGGGCTCCGGGGATAGGGCCGGTGGCCGCTTTCGCGCGAACCCCTATGGCGCTGGGCACGTCCCGGCCCAAGGCCAGGCCGAGAGG
>CAZFMS010000114.1:0-11813 GCA_964520125.1 uncultured Planctomycetaceae bacterium | reverse complement strand
CCAACGACATGGACACTCCTGGTCGCATCACCGTTGACGGCACGGGCAACGTTTTTGTGACGGGAATCAGCAACGACAACGCCTTCAAGATTACACCCGCCGGGGACATCACTGAGATCATCGACGCCTCCGGCGACGGCGCGGGCAATGAACTCGATACTCCCATCGGTATCGCCGTGGACGCCACGGGCAACGCCTACGTGGCGGGGCGGTGGAGCCTCAACGCCTTCAAGATCACGCTCGACTTGGACGACGATGGCGTCCCAAACGAAATCGATGTCTGCCCCAATACGCCAGCAGGCTTGCCCGTCGATTGCGAAGGTCGCCCGCTGCGAGATGCCAATGGCGACTGCCTCGTCAACGGAGAAGACATCGTTATCATCGTCGCGGAATTGCTCGGCTCCTGATGCTCCGGCGAGAAGTAGCGGAACCACACAGTAGACACATCACGGGCGTGGTGGTCGTCACCAGTGCATGAGTTGCTTCTCATCGCCCGCTATGCATCGCGCACCACCAGTAGCCTTCGCCTCCGTATTCTGAACCGCAGGACTGGCAAACAGAACACATGCGGATCGAGTAGCAGTTCGCAACGTCGGCGGGCAGGAGGAACTCGCGGTAGCCGATGTCCTGCACCCACTCGTAGGACGCGACCATTTCGTCTGGGATAACCCCGATCTCCTGCTGCGGCTTCCCCACTGCTGAGCTTTGCCGCTCCATGCAGCGCGCCCGGCCGTACCACCCCGTCAGGTGATTCGCCCTGCTCTCGATCGGTAACAAGAACAAAGCCCTCCCGGCGCCGGGGCCGGAAGGGCTTTGCCTATGACACCCCCACGGGGACTCGAACCCCGGTCTCCAGGATGAGAACCTGATATCCTAGGCCACTAGACGATGGGGGCCGGATAAGCCCGGTCATCCCTAGAGGCGATCCCGGGCCAGACTCAAGAGGGACCTCTATTAGACAGCCCGCCTGCGGCCTTGGCAAGGGCCTCGGGAATCGCCCGCCTCACCGCCGCCCGCCGGCGATTGTCAGCAAAGCGGTGGGCAGGTATAGTTGAGGGCTGTTCAGGGCCAAGGTGGTCCTTGCCCAAGCGGTGGTATGCTATGCCGGTTTTCGAGTTCAACTGTCCGTCCTGCGGCCAGGGCTTCGACGAGTTGGTGCCCTCGGCCGATGATCTGTCAGCGGTGGCCTGCCCGGGTTGCGGCAATAAGCGGGTCGAGCGGAAAATCAGCGTGTTCGCGGCCCACTCCGCCGCCAGCCCGCCGGGTTGCCCGATGACCTCGGCCGAGTGCGATCAATGCCCTGCTCCACAGGGTGCCTGTGGGCTGAGGTAGCCTCACCGGGCCGGATCAACGTCGCAGGGTCCGCCGGGCGGGCCCCAGCGCCGGCCAATTAAGGAAGACTTCGTATAGCAAGAGCAATGGCCAAGCCCCAGGACAAGACCCGACCGCCGTCGGCGGCCATCGCGACCGTCTTCGCCTGGCTGCTGCCCGGGCTGGGCCACTATTGGATCGGCGAGCGTGGTCGCGGAGCGATCTTCTTCGTGGTCACCACGGTCACCTTTTGGGGAGGCATCGCCGTAGGTGGGGTCCGGACGACCATCACTCCGCGAGAAAACGGGGCCTGGATCGCCGCCCAACTATGCGTCGGCCCGCAGGCCTTGGGCGCCCTCTACCTGAGCAACCAGCAGGTCGAACTGGCCAAGAAACAGGGCCAGGTGCCCCATCGGGCGGCCTGGCCTTCGTCGAACATCGCCGTGGTCTACGCCGGCGTCGCCGGGCTGTTGAACCTGCTCATCATCATCGACGTCCTGGCCAGGGTCGAGGCCCGGCAGCGGTTGGTGGTCGCTCGGTCGCCGCCCAAGAAGGGGACCCGCTGAGATGCCCGACTTTCTTAGCACGATGTTCATCAAGCCGCTTTCGATCGCCGGTCTCGGCCGGCTGGCGATGTTGGTGCCGCTGACCCTCAGCATCAGCATCGTCTACAAGACCATTCGCTGCCGGCGGCTGGGGTCGATACCTCTGGCCAGCCTTACCCTATGTTTCACCATCGTCCTGGCCATGATGCTGATTGGCGTGCTGCTGTGGCTGGTGTTTCTGCTGGCTGCCTGAGGAACCATCGATGACCACCCGTACGGCTGTAGCGCTCTGTCTGCTGGGCTGCCTGAATCTTCCGGCCTGTGACAACACTCCGGCGTCGGGGGATAAGACTGCCCCTTCACCCCAGGATAGGCCGCCGCCCCTGAAGGCCGGTCCGCACTGGGTCTGCGACGAGCCGACCTGGGACTTCGGCGAGGTCTGGGCCGGCGTGAATGTGAAACACTCATTCCAGTTTCAGAACCGCGGCGACCAACTGCTGAAGGTCCTCAGCGCCAAGCCGCGGTGCAGTTGCTCGGTATCGGAGAACTATACGAAGCAAGTTCCCCCCGGCGAAGCAGGAGTCATCCCCTTCGTGTTGGGCACCAAGAACAAGTCCGCCGGCCGACTCGACGAATGGCTGACCATCACGACCAACGACCCCCAAAACCCCGACATGAAGATCACCCTGACCGGCATCATCCGCACGGTCGTTCAGCCGGAGGTGATCTTCGACGCCGCCTACGAGCGGGCCAAGGCGGCCGGAAAGCCGGCCCGGCTCAACAAGAAGATGAAAGCCACCTTCGGCAAGGTCAAGTCCACCGACCGGCTACATCGGGTGATCAAGCTCCGCAACACCAGCGGCCAACCACTAGCCATGAAGATGTTGCCCTTGTCGGCCAAATCGAGGTTCCAGGCCTCCCTGCAGGAGACCGTTCCCGGCGAGGAGTTCGAGTTGACCGTCACCTGCGAACCGCCGATCCCCGTGGGAACCTGGAGCACCGCCCTCACCTTTCAGACCAGTATCCCCGATCAACCGACCTACACCATTGTAGCTCACGCCCGAGTGCCTACTCGAGTGGAGGTCATTCCCGGAAGGATCGTCATCGACCAGAGTAGTTTCCGAACCAAGGAGCGCAAGATCAGGATCGTCAACCACGGCGACACCCCGGTGGAATTGCTGGCCATCTCCACCAGTGATCCACGATTCGAGTTCGAGTACACGCCGCCCCACGCCATCGATCCCAAAACGCAGTTCATCACCGTCAAGTTCCCCGGGGAGGCCTATCGGCCGCCGCCCTACGGCGAAGTGATCGAGATCCGAACCAACGATCCCGAGTGGGGCGTTACCCGCATCCCCGTGCTGCCCAGCATGAAGCGCCTGCCGACTCCGCGCCCGCCGAACAATCCTCTGATACTCCACCCGGCCGAGATAGCCAATCTGGGGACTTAGCGGCCGACCGCGAGACGGTGTTCCAAACGCTCCAGGACCAGGCCGGTCCGGTGTTCTGGGGAGGCGATTCTCGGGGAACTGATGGGGCGTGCCCACCTCAGGCCCGGGCGGGGTTTCTCACTCCCGCTCCACCCGGATGATCAGAACGTCGTCGATCGGGTTGGGACCATCCACGGGAACCTCGCCGATGGCGTCGACCACGTCCATTCCTTCGATGACCCGGGCAAAGACGGTAAAGCCGCCGTTCTGGCTGTCGAGATCAGGATTGTCTTTCAGGCTGATGAAGAACTGGGCAGTCGCCGAGTCGGGATCGCCGCCGAGCTTGGCCATGGCCATCGTGCCGCGAAGGTTGAGTCGCTCGGGGCTGAACTCGTTGACGATCGGGTCGCGCACGCCTTCCTTCGGGATCATCCCGGGCAGGAAGCCGCCGCCCTGAATGACGAAGTCGGGCACCACCCGGTGGAACAACGTGCCGTCGTAGAAATCGTCCCCCACGTATTGCAGGAAGTTCGCCGTCGTGATCGGGGCATCATCGACCAGTTCCAGGAGGATGTCACCAAAGTTGGTGGTCAGCCGTACCAGGTTTGCAGTGATCACCTTGAATCCCTCGGTCAATTGGGCCGTGGCTCCGCCGGGATTGACCACCACCACGTCGTAGTCGCCGGCTTCGGCCCCGTCGAGATCCAGCGTCAGGCGGATGGTCGTGCTGCTGTCGATCTCCACGGAGTCGGCCTCGATCATAACGGAGCCTCGCTCCAACCGCACCACCGCCCCGCTCTCGAAATTCTCCCCATCGATCACCACGTTGGGTATCTGTTGACCGATCTCCCCCAGAAGCGGCGAGATCGACCGCACGAACGGCTCGCTGCCGGTGACGTCCAACACCCGAGACACAGACGCCACCCCCCCCGACTGGTCGGTGACCGTCAGCACCACGGTATAATCATCCGGCACCGCGTAGGTGTGGGAGATGGTTACCCCGGTCCGCGTCGCCGAGCCATCGCCCAAATCCCATCGGTATCGGTCGATGACCCCCTCGGCGTCGGAGCTGCCGGAAGCGTCGAAGGTGAAGGTCAAATCGTCTACCGGGTCCTGGGCAAAGGTGAAGCTCGCCACCGGCACGGTATTGACCAGGATACTCCTGGTCGCGCTGTCTCGGGCCCCTCGATCGTCGACCACCGTCAGCCGCACCACGAAGTTCGCTCCGCGGGTGAAGGTGTGCTCGACGATCTCACCCTCCTCGTGCCCGCCGTCGCCCAGGTCCCAGATATAGCTCTCGATGAGGCCGTCCGGGTCCCTGCTCCGGGAGCCTACGAATCGCTTGGCCAGAGCCACCGGCAGGCCTTCTTCGTCGAAGACCTGCTCCATCACGAACGATGCCGTCGGCGGGGCGTTCGGAGCCGTAACCTCGACGGGCAGGCTGCCCACGCCGACCAGTTCTGCCCCACCGCCCAAGGGATCCGGCGCCGAGAACAGGTAAGCGGAGACCTCGAAGATGCCCCCGCCGACGAAGTCGTGCACGATGGTCCGCCCCCGGGAGAGCGGCAGATCCACCGACCGGGCCCCGTCACCGAAGTCCCAGGTAATGCGGTCGGTATCCGGATAGTCCCGCAGATCGACGCTGAACGTCCATTGCAGGGTGTCTTCGCCTGGACCGGTAGGGATGATCGCCGGCGGCATCCGGCCGAGCGGCAACATCCCGTCCAACCCCGAGCAGCCCTGCCCGCTCATCCCCAGCGTGACCAACAGACCCCCGGCTACAATAAGGATTGCCCATCGACTCATAACGGCATGGCCTCTTCCACCGATGTGAACCCCGCCCCCGCGATGCGGTGCCTGCCCCCCTGCTGCCTCCCCCGCCCTCGCCAGGATGAAGGCACTTTCGTTACCCATTGTATGCCCCGCAGGACGATCAAGTCCTCCGCCGCCGACCGTCCGAGAACGCAATGCCGCCCCTTCCGGCCGAGCGCTCCCCCCGGGCGCAAAACGGTGCACCCCATCAGCCACGCCTGGCTCCCCAAATGCCCAAGGGGCCGGGACGATGGTCTCGTCCCGGCCCCAGGAATCTACCGGTCAGATCCGATCAGCCAGATCGGTTGATCGCCCTATCGCCGTTGACCGGTCGGCCCAACGGGTGCCACGGACAAGCTCAGCCCGCCCGTGCCTGCAACGCGTGACCTATCTCACCGATGCGTCATGGGCACCGCTCAGCGAGACGTAGGCTGGCGTGACGCAGGGACCAGTCTGGGACCGAGTGTCGGGCCCGGCGTGGCACTGAGGTACAACGCTCGGGCGGTCAGGTCCTCGACGATGGTGACGTCGATGGTGGTCTCGCCTGCGTTCTGGATGACGCCGTCGATCTGCCAGGCATGGAACAACAGATCTTCGGCTTGCCGCGGGGCGGTCAGGGTGATAACCGTGCCCGGGTCAAAAGTCCGCTGGAAGTTCGCAAAGCCGGCGCCGTCCACGTTGAGGTCCGGCGGGCTCACTTCGAGGAAGGCCCCCGCCAAGTCGGACTCGACCGTCGCGTTCGAGGTTCCCGGCGGGACGATCAGGATGCAATCGCCGGCAGTGGTGAACTCGGTGCCGTCGAGCAAGAAACCGGAGACGACCAGTTCAACCGGGTCCCCGCTGTTCAGGCCATCCAGGGCCAAGGCCTCGACTACGTCATCCATCCGGAAGTGCATCATCAGATCATCGATCCCATCGCCGGTCAGCTCGTGACAATCGCAAGGCTCACCCTCGAAGGGCGTAGCCACGTCGTCGAAGGTAGAGTGCGGCCCGGGAGGCCCCTCGTTGGGAGCCACCGCCCCCCCCACGCCGTCGGCCCGCTGGAGCAGGATGGAGCCCACGTCAATCTCCGTCGCGTCGAAGACCTCCGAACTGACCACCGCCACCGGCAGAACCCCGTGGCTATTGCGATTCAGCGGGTTCGGACAGGAGCCGGGCTTGATGTCCATAGCAATCAATGACTCCACTTCAAAACCGCTGTAGGTAACCCAGCGCTGCGAAAAGTTGTAAAACCCAAATCTTCCATCGTTGAAGCTACCCAGGATGTCAATCTCGAGCACATCGTTCACAAAGACCTTCAGCGAAGTGGGACTGTATTCAATCCTGAACAAGTACTCCTGACCGTGCACCCAGCCGGTGTTGCCTAGATTGATACCCCGGGCCAGTTCCTCCACGCCGTTATTGAGGTCCGAGCACGCCGGCGTATCAAAGTTGACGTGGCCCCAGAACTCATCCGCCGTTGGAATGCCAATAACACGGGAAACGGCGAGGCCCCGAGGTGCGAAACTCTCGGGAGTGCAGGAGGGGGAGCCGAAATTGAAGGGTTGGTTAGCTTGCTTCCAGTCGATGAGCAGATAGTCGGCGCTGGGGTTCGTCGAATCTCCAGGCTGGAAGCCCAAGGCAAAGCCAATATAGTCGTCGTCCTCTGCGTCGGTACTGACGACGATCCTGCCCTGCATAGCGCTGTTGAAGGCCTGGAAATCGCTATAGAAAAGAGTAGGCTGACCATTGATGCTCTGGAAGACACTGAGATTATCTCCCGCGACAGTCCACAATCCTGGTAGGAAACCATCCACTGCTGGATAGGATTCCGCTGTCCAACTACTGAGGTCCACAGGGTCTAGAGCCTTCACCGGGCCGATGATGAACAAGACTATAAACACAGACCCTGTTGCCGTGAGCGTTGCGGCCCGAACACTTGTGCGCTTCATCTTCTTCTCCTTTCAACCTAGGTTTCCAAGAACGCTGGCTAGCCACCTTGGCTGGCCCTTCTCCCCAAGAAACTCAAGACCGGAAGCATAAGCGGACTTCTGAACAGCCCCTTTTCCAGGCGACGATTGAGGGCTGATATCCTGACTGTTCCAGGTTTCCCGCGACCAGACAGCAGACCTGATTACTCGTCAGGACATCCTTTGCCCGGCGCCCACCATGACAGTCAGTCGTGGCGCCACGCTTTGTCATCATTCCCCGACACGAAACCACGTTCTTCACGCCCTGGTGATGCTTGCCAGTCGGCCTCGCGGGAGGACGCTGAATCCATCATCGTATTGGCCCCATCCTGTGCCCCCCCCTTTCGAGACCGTTGCTCAGTGCGCGGAGCCACCCTCTACCTGGAAGTAGACGCCAGCAAACCAGCCGTGCTCCCTGGGCTGACTATGACGAACGCCGCAAATCCTCGGCTTGTTGGCATTTCCTCCAGCCCTCCGAGGCCCGAGCAAGATCTGCGAAACCTCCGAACACGATCCGCATTAGGCAATTAAGTTCAGGAGGTCCCGATAGCTGGACAACAATCATACGGCAAGACAGCCGCGCGCACAACCCGGTAATCACCCGGTTTTGGAATCTTTTTCGTCCAACGACTCCCGGATCATCGGAGGCTTTTCCTACTTGTGGGCTGGGGGCTCGAGCCTCGAACCAACCGCTGACCCTCGCCACTCGACCATCCGCAAGGAACAAAAGATCTGTGCATATCAAGAACTTGACCGCCGCTTTGCAGAATCATCATTACTACAGTAGACTAAGTCTGGAACTTGCCCGAGGGAAGATGCGGCCAGCCGAGACGTTCGCAACAATCTTCGGAGAATGTCAGCATCCTTGGCTCTTCTCCAATCCTGTCAGAATCGGGTCCGCGATGGTCAGGGTTCTGCTTCGCGGTGATTCTTGCTGGGGCGTCGCCCTCGTGACCGGGCGACCTACAGCGGGACCCGATCGACTCCAAGGACCGGGGCCGTGCCGCAGGCCCGGCGACCGGCAAGTACTGCTTTCCCAGCCGCAACCAACGGAAGACCCCCGGCGCCAGCCGGGCCCGTGCTGAAGTCCGCCGAGTGGGCACGACCGGCTCGGCTCGCCGGCATCGCATCCCGGGACCATCCATTCTGTCGAGCCGCGGCGGCGGCGTACCGGGGCAGCGGCCAAGAGCCTCTGCGAGTCAAGTCAAAGGACGTGTCGCCAACTCCCCGCGCGCGTCTGCCGGCCGGACAAAGGCCGGCCCTTGCCAGACCACGCCTGCGGGCGTAGAAAAGTAATCCTGAGAGCTGCGGGCCCGTAGCTCAATCGGTTAGAGCAAGGGACTCATAATCTCTAGGTTCCCGGTTCGAGTCCGGGCGGGCCCATTGCCGGCGAGCCGGCAGATCCACTGGGCGGCATATCGTCTCGCAAAATCGCTTTGTCATGCCTGGTTGACAGGTCCTGCGCCCCGATTCCCCGGCCTGCTTGGTCCCCTGATCCCTCACCGTCTCTCGATGCACCCCGAGCCGAGTATTCTGGACCCCTGGCGCCAGTGGGCAAGAGCCCTGGAGCCTGAGTCCTGAGCTGCCGGCCGCGTACCCGTACTCGGGACCGTCAGGCCGGTGGTGCTGGACTTTGTGCCGTGTCTCGGGCATAATAGGTGATGCGGGCCGGTATTCTGGATTCGAGACGCACGGATGGTGATCGCGCTAGAGCCTGTGAGGTAAGGACTCGCCATCGCTCGAGGCCCGCGGCGACGCGCCGGACCTGCCCGGTTCCAGTGGTCATGCCGTTCGACATAGAGACGGGGTAACGAAGGAACGGGTCGAGCAGAGGTGCGACCTGGAGTGCCGCGCGCGGGGGCCGGACGAGAGGGTCGGAGTTCAGATTGTGCAGAGAATGGGGCGCCATGGAGCGGGGGTGCCCGACGCGGAGGAAAGAGCTTGTCTGATCCAAGAGGTGAATCATGAAGAGGATTATGGTCGGAGTCGTTCTAGTCGCCAGCAGTGCCCATTTGGTGGCTGCGTTTGGCGCCCCCCCGCAGCTTTCGGGAGGCAATCAGAACTCGGCTGCGGGGCACGGATCGATGTCCTTCGGCGAGCACGGGGACAGCGTCGGGCTAATCGAATTCAATGTGCAGGGCGGCCGCGCCCCCACCGGGTCCCTGTTGTTTGCCGCCGAGGATCACCATCGTTACCCCGGCGTCATCGTCCGCCTGGACCAGATTGCCCGGGCCACCTTCGGCCGGCACACCATCCGGTTCTCGGGGCCGGGAAAGCTACATGATGATCCGGTGACCGTCACGGTGTTCGCCTTTGATGGCGAGGGCACCGCCAAGCCCGACCGGTTCTCGATCAAGTGCGTCAACGGCCAGGGCAAAGTCGTCCTCAAGGCCCGCGGCGAGTTGTTCACCGGAGACATCCGCGTGGGCCAGCCCAGCTAGGTTGGGCCGACTCGACATGGTGGTCACCCGGCTCCGCGCCCGGCAAGGCCTGGATTCGTAGCGGTCACCAAACGGTCATGGAAGTTTCGCTGGCGAGTTGTATGAGGTATGAGCGACGCAGGGGCGATCGAGATGCCCGGAGAGAGGATAGGGAATGAACATATCGGTGGGAATCTCACGTAGCGTCTTGGTCGGCCTGGTCACCTTGGTGGTGTCCGGTCTTTGCGGCACTCAGGCGGCCGAAGCCCAGTTCGCCTCCGAGAACGTCTCCCTCTACAGCCAGATCGATCTGGCCACCTTCGGGGCCGGCAGCGGCAACGACTGCTGGGGATACACCTCACCCTCGGGGCGGGAGTACGCCCTGATGGGCCTGTCGAACAAGGTGGCCTTCGTCGAGATCACCGACCCGGCCAGCCCGGATTGGTTTGCCACGGTCGCGCACGACGACAGCCTGTGGGGAGATGTCAAGGTCTACCAGGACGTGGCCTATGTCGTCGCCGATGTCTACGGCAGCGTCGGCATCCAGGTGATCGATATGTCGGACATTGACAACCACGTGGTCACGCTGGTCAGGACGATATGCTGCCCGACCCAGAACCACAACCTCGCCGTGGACGCCGACAGTGGATACCTGTACACCTGCGGATCGTCGGGCGGCAGCGCCACCACCGTCATATTCGATCTCTCCAATCCAACCAACCCCGTGGAGGTGGGCACCTGGAGCGGGGCCTACCAACACGACGCCCAGATCATCACCTATCAGTCCGGCCCCTATGCCGGGCGGCAGATCCTCTTCGGGGCCAGCGAAGGGCGCGGCCTGGACGTGGTCGACGTGACCGACAAGTCCAACACCTTCCTCGTGTCGCGAACACCCTATCCGAACGTGGCCTACTGCCACCAGCTATGGACCGAAGATCTGCAATACATTTACATCAACGACGAACTCGACTCCATAACCAGGACGACGATCTTCGACATCTCGGACATCGACAACCCGGTGATGGCCGGCGAGTTCAGCGCCGGAACCGGAGCAATCGAACACAATAACTACATCCGCGACGGTATCCTGTACGAAGCCAACTACCACAGCGGCCTGCGCATCTTCGACGTCGGTTGCGACCCTCTGCAGCCCCCCCAGATCGGCTGGTTCGACACCTATCCCGAGAATGACGGCGACGGCTTCGACGGGGCCTGGAGTTGCTATCCGTTCTTCCCCAGTGGGACGGTGATCGTCAGCGACCTCGATCGCGGATTGTTTGTCCTCGACGTCAGCGCCGCCCTGGGCACCGAAACCCTGATCTTCGACTATCCGGACGGGCTGCCGGAACTCATCGACCCGGCCGGTGGCACCCCGGTGCGCGTAGAGGTCTCCGGCGCTTGCGGCAGTGTCGCCGAGCCCGGAACCGGACTGCTGCATTACGACGCCGGCGACGGGTTCGTGACCGTGCCCATGGAGGTCGTCTCGCCCAACGTCTACGACGCCGTCTTCCCGGCCATCGATTGCGGGATCGAGGTCTCCTACTACGTCACCGCGGAATCGTCGACCCAGACCGTCTTCACCGATCCGCCCGATGCTCCGGTCAACACCTACTCGGCGGTCGGCGCCGCCGGTCTAGAGGTGTCCTTCGAAGACAACTTCGAGACCGACACCGGCTGGGTGGTGGTGAATCTCGGGGCCTCCACCGGCGACTGGCAGCGCGGCGTTCCGGTCAACGACCCCGGCTGGGCATACGACCCCCTCTCCGACTCCGACGGTAGCGGCCAGTGCTACTTGACCGAAAACCTGTTCGGCAATACCGACGTGGATGACGGGGCGGTGCAGCTGCTATCGCCGCCCGTGGACTTGTCCGGCGGCGGAACCATAGCCTACGATTATTTCCTGCGTCTGACCAGTGCCGACGGCACTGATCGTCTGCTGGTCGAGATATCCGACATTATGCAAATCGCCTGGACCGAGGTCGCCGTCCATGACACCGACGGGGCCTTGAACTGGCGACATCACGAGATCACCGCAGCCGAGCTGATCGCGGCAGGTGTTGACCTGGCCGATGGTATGACGCTGCGATTCACGGTCAACGACGGGGAACCCCAGAGCATCGTCGAGGCCGGGCTGGATGCCTTCTCGGTCTCCACGCTGGTGTGTTGCGCCGGCGCCGACGGAGACATGAACGGAGACACCTTCACCGACGGACGAGACATCCGCCTGTTCGTCGATGAGCTGGTAGGCACCCCCAGCCAGTTCAGCATCTGCCACGGCGACTTCAACGACGATGGCGATCTGCTTACCGATGATATCCCCGGCCTGGTGACCGCCCTGTTGGCCCC
>CAZFMS010000113.1:0-11877 GCA_964520125.1 uncultured Planctomycetaceae bacterium | reverse complement strand
CCTGCTCGATAGTGGGGGGGCGGGCCAGGACGTGCACGCCACCGGGCAACTCGACCATGGCGTCTTCGATCATGAAGGGCTCCGCCGCACCAGTCTCGCTCACATCCGCGATGGTGTAGCGCGAATTGACATCCCAGGCCCGGGCGACACCGCCAAAATCGAAATCAACATCAATGATTCCAGCGGTAGAATTCGTGATCTTGGCCAGGGCCATGGTGAGGCTGCAAGCAATGGTCGATACTCCGGCCCCGCCCACCGCACCTATCAGGGCAATCGTCCGGGCCTTGCCGATCCCCACAGTAAGCTCGCCCAAAGCCCCGCGAAGGGCCACCGCCAGGTCGTTCAGGTCGATCGGCTTGGGCGTTATTTGCCGGCAGCCGGCCCGCTGTGCCGCCAGAACGAACTCCACATCGTTACTGGCCGTCACCCCGACAACCGCGATCTCCGACTTGATCTCCCGGGCTTCGATGATCGCATCCAGGGCATCGCTCTGGTCCAGGTCCACGATCAGCGCCGAGATGTTGTCCGTGCCGATGGCCAGGCGGAGTTGTTCGCGCGAATCGAAGGCCCGAGCAATGTCGAATCCGGGCAGCTCGGCGATTTCCTCCGTGGGTAATTTATAGACACAGATTTTTCTGTTGCCCACCGTGTTTGTCTCCCATGGGGCGAGCGCCGCATCCTCGGCCGGTCGGTTCAGGGGCCCTGCGGTGCGCATACGACACGCCCCAGTAGCATCGGTATCCGCATGGCGAGACTCCAGATTTGTAGAGGCATCCCCCAACCTGGCCAAGAGCCGAAGACCGATAATGTTGAACGTTGACGTGATGTCCCCGGGCGCTGAGGCTGTCCGGCCGGACGGCCCTCGGTTTCCGGACTTGCCGCCGAAGACGGTCGAGGAGCATGTTCTTTGCGGTCCCGCCCGGCAGATCAACCTTATGAGGCGTTAGTCAACCTCCGATACTGTCAACGTTGAACGCAGACATGGCAGTAGATCCGCGAGGCCCGACCACGATGTTCAAGAAGAGGACCATGATGCAAGCCCAGGCCACCACGCCGGGTGAGAGCTGGCGCCAGATCCTGCTTCGCGTCGGCGGGGCCGGAGATGATTTCGATGCTCGGCGAACGAACGCACGGTTTCCCATAGACGGCGATGTCAAGGTGGCTTTCATCCGGGACGGAGATCAGCATCATCGGATGTTGAAGATGATCAACATCTCTGTTCAGGGAATCACCGCTAAAGGAAACAACGAGATACCGGAAGGCACCAGACTCGAGGTAGAGCTGGAGTTTGACGGCATCACCCTGCAGACAGATGGAGAAGTCGTTCATTGCACCGATACGCTTGGCGGATTCAAGATCGGCATACGCCTGGATCTGCGAGAAGATGAGGGCCGCTAGGTATTTTTCTGCCTTTGGTTGTCCAGGCCTACACCAACCGGTCCCAAAAATGAGGGCAACCACGGAGACGCAGTGACCGTAAGACGGGCATTGCCCTAAACCCGAATCAGGCCGCTACGACCCTGGATCACCGAACGAACTGATGAGCCGGAGTGACGGGATCGGCCGGACCAATCGGATAAGCAGGAAGTAAACGTCATCAACCAGTCTAACGCCACAATTTGCTCGATGGTAAACCGGCGATTCCGCTCGGTCCTGGGGCTGGCCCTCATTGCCGTGGGAGTTTGGGCGATCCTGCCCCCACGGCCTATAAATGCAGAGGTCGGCGAGGACCAAGCAAGATCTGACAGCTGGTCTGCTGCTGGCTGGCACAGCCCTGGCCTATGCCCGGTCATCGTTCAACGAGGGGCACTATCGGAGGGCCAGGCCGAAGAGGCACGATTCCACGATGGCTTTCGAACCATGGATCCGGGCTTCGACCCTTGGCAGACCATCCTGACCAGAATCGATGGCCTCGTGAACCAGCTAATGTCCGGTGTGGCGGCCACTCATTCCGGCTTCCCTGAGAATCTCGATGATGGATCCATGATCCAAGCAAATCAAGGCGCGCGGATCCTGCCAGACGATCAGGACTTGGGGGGAGAATCTCCGGACGACGCCATGCCCGTGGCAGTTGCTGCCAGTGAAGACAACTCACCGGCCGGGGACGAAGCGCTGGACAGTTCCGCATCTTATGACTGGGATACAGTCCCTCCAGAGTCTGGTGTCGGTGACTCACTGGTCTATGAGATCGACTCCGGCGGCGCTGCCGAGCTTCTCGATCACCCCATGGTCAGCACTGGGGATCAACTGGATGATCTGCGCGACTTCGATCTGAACTGGAAGGTCAAAGCCGTCCCTGATGCCGCTGTGCTGACGCCTTTGGAAACCGTTCCCCCAGCGATCCAGGACGATCCCGCCGAGATAGAGTATGAGTCGCTGGACGCCGTTGAACTAATGGCCGCCGCGGCCATGATGCATGAAAACGCCCAACTGCTCGAGGTCCCCAAGGACACTTCGGTGGTGATCGACGCCAATGCCAACATCGACAGCGTTGAAGTGTCAGATCCGAACATCATCGAGGTTGTTCCCACGTCGCCGATGCGCCTGGTGGTGACCGGCAAGCAGTTCGGAGCAACTCAGTTGATTATGCAAAGTGAAAACCAGGGTCGGGTCTTCAACATCACGGTGGAGAGAGACTTGAGTCGGCTCCGCGACCTGATCTATCTGACCGCCTCGGATGCGGAGGTGGAGGTTCACAGTGTAAATGGAACGATCGTTCTGACTGGTCGGGTTCCCGATGCCCGCACCGCCGGGGCGATAGTCGAATTGGCCAGCCTCTTCCAGGAGGGCGAGGTGAAGAGCCAGCTGCGGGTGGCCGGCCTGCAGCAGGTCTTGTTGGAGGTTGTCTTTGCCGAGGTCAGCAAGGATGCCACCCGGCAACTTGGCATAAACTGGGCCTTTGGTGCTTCACGACTGTCCCGAGATTTCTTCTTCGCCAGCAACATCGCTCAGCTCAATCCCACGGCGATCGGCAGCTCCGGGGTTCCCGATGTACTGACCGGCGGCCCGACGTTTTCAATCCTGCCGAATGCCAATGGCGGGGGAACAAACTTCACCTTTGGGTTTCCGCGGGTCGAACTCCAGATGTTCCTGAACGCGCTGCGTGAAAACGGACTGGCCCGAACACTCGCTGAACCCAACCTGGTGGCCATAAACGGAGAGACGGCCACGTTTCTTGCCGGCGGCGAGATCCCCATTCCTGTCGCCCAGGGGGGTGCTGCCGCAGGAGCGATCACGATAGAATACAAGGAGTTTGGCATCCGCCTGGAGTTCACTCCGCAAGTAATGGGGCAGCGAGTGATCCGACTGGATGTGATGGCCGAAGTGAGCGGTGTGTCTCCAGAAACACAGATGGTCGGTGGATTGCCGGCCTTTAGATTCACCACCAGACGTGTGGAATCGACTGTGGAATGCGGCGACAGCGAGTCCTTTGCCATCGCCGGGCTGCTAAACGAGGACGTCAGAGGAATCACCTCGAAGATCCCCGGACTCGGCGACATTCCCATTCTGGGAACCCTGTTCAGTTCGGTCCAGTACCAGAAGTCCACCACTGAACTGGTCATCTTGGTAACCCCGCACTTGGTAGAGCCGATCGACTCCGATGAAGTCCCGCCGCTGCCCGGTATGGAGATGACGGATCCGAACGACCTCCAGCTCTTCGGCCTGCAGAAGCTCGAGGGCAAGCCGGGATTCAACCGCGAGACTGGTGAGCTGTTACGCCGCGGAACCCCATCAAAGCGGACCAGGCGAAGACCGTCAGGACCGGCCCCATCCAGCTTGCACGTACGAGGCCCGTGGGGAATGGCGGATCCGGATAATAACTAGAGGCATCCAGCCGCACATACGGCCGGTACCACACATGGGATCAGTGACTAAAGCAGAGACTACTGAACGCCCCGTCGGCGAGCTTATCGAATTGACCGAGACCGTCCCGGAGTCTCTGGCCGGCTATCGTGTCTTGCGCAGACTAGGTGGTGGCGAAGTCAGCGCCGTCTACCGGGCCCAGCAGATCGATCCCGAGCGTCCGGTGGCCCTCAAGATCGTTCGTGGCGGCCACTTCATGGCCGAGCGTAATACCAGGCTGTTTCGGCGGGAAGTGCAGAGAATCGTGCGACTGGACCATGCCGGGATCGCGGCCATCTATGAGATTGGTAGTATTGACGAAACCTTGCACTTCTTCGCCATGGAGCTGGTACGCGGCTTCGCGATCGACGAATACTCGCGCATGCACAAACTGTCCGAAAAGAGCAGGCTCAGGTTGTTCTGCGCGGCGTGCGACGCCGTCTCCTATGCTCATCAACGCGGGGTTGTCCACCGGGATCTGAGACCGCCAAACATCCAGATCAACGCCCAAGGCGGAGTGAGGATCCTCGATTTCGGCTTGGCCCTGATCGCGGACATCGACGTGGGACGCACTTCGCCGTACTCGAGTCCGGAGCAGGCCGGCGGCGATGAGCCGATTTGTGATGCCTCCAGTGACATATTCTCGCTTGGGGTGATCCTGCATGAGTTGCTGACCGACCGGCTCCCGACCGCAGGCAGCGCTCGCCAGGGGGACGGAGCCGGCGGGGCGGTCTCCGCCGAGCAGTTGTCGGATTCAAGTAGCGTCGGAGGAGCACTGGATGCGGACCTCCGGGCCATTCTCCTGAAGGCCCTGGCTGAGAATCCCAACCGCAGGTATGAATGCGTGAGCATTCTCGCTGAGGATGTACGTCGCTACCTGGATCATCGCCCGGTCCTGGTCCGGACGCCAACCGCCGGCTACAAGCTCGGCAAACTGGTGAAGCGTCACAAGCTCCTGGTAACCCTGGGAGCGGTGTGGTGCCTGCTGGCTACCGGCCTGGTCACCACCGGGGTTTTGGGCGTCCGGCGGACCATGGCGTCCGACAGGGAGCGCATCGATACCCTATCCGTAGAAATGGCCAACGAAAGGCAACAGGTTGCTGCTCTGGGCACCGAGCTTGCTGCCGCGGAGCTGCGTTCCACAGAACGACAGAATGAAGTTATCCAGGCTCGGGCCGCCGAGCAGGAACAGCGCCGAATAGCTCGAGCCAGCTTGGAACGTACCGAATATGCCGCCGAGCGGATCACCGACGAGTTGGACCGTGGTCGGCGGGCGGCCGAAACCGCGAACCAGGTTTCAGCGACGTTGCTGGGGCTCTTCAAGGTGTTCGATTCCGGTCCAGGCTCATCGGCGGAAGTTACGGTCGAGGCCATCCTGGATAGAAGCGTTCGAGAGATCACCGAGAAGCTAAGGGATCACCCTATATTGCTGGCCTCCTTGATGGACGCGCTGGGCATGGCCTATCAACGCGTGGGGCGGCCAGACAGCTCGATCCCGCTGTTGCGGACGGCCTTGGCAACCAGGCGGGAAACGCTGGGTGAACAACATCCCGACACACTCCAAACGCTGAACAACCTGGCCTTGCTGCTCTTCGCGGAAGGCCAATACCCCGAGGCGGAGCCCTTGTGCCGGGCATTGCTGGAACGAGTCCGCCTCACCTCCGGCCAAGACAGCCCCCGAACGCTCACCGCAATGAACAACCTGGCTCGGCTGCTCGAAGCCCAGGGGAATCTGGCCGAGGCGGAACCGCTGTATCGCCGATCGCTCGAGGGTCGTCGGGGCCTTCTGGGGGAGGACCACCCCAAGACTCTGGCAGGCATGAGCAACTTGGCTACGTTGCTCGAGGCCCAGGGCGAGCTGGCGGAGCCCGAAGCACTGCGTCGCCGGGCCTTGGAAGGCTGTCGCAGTGTTCTGGGAGAGGATGACGCCAAGACCTTGGAATCGATGAGCGATCTGGCCTCCATGCTCGAATCCCAGGGCAGGTTTTCCGAGGCTGAGCCCCTCTACCGTCGTGGCCGAGAAGTCGGTCAGCAGACGCTGCCGCAGAGCCATTGGCTCTTGGCCCGGGCCGAGAGCGGACTTGGCGCCTGTCTGGCCCGTCAGGGCCGCCACGCCGAGGCCGAGCCGCTGCTGCTTAACGGCTATGCGGTGCTGGAGGCCGCTCTCGGAGCGAACGACGATTCGACCTCTCGAGCACTGGGCCGCATCATCAGTCTGTATGAATCGTGGGGGAAGGCGGATAAGGCTGCGAAGTACCGGACCAGGCGAGCTGCCCAGCCGGCGCCTCTTCTCTCCCTTCCGCCCTCGGGCTGAGGTGACGGGTACGAGCGGAGGCCGTGGATGAGCCGACCATGCTCACCGGCGGGTGAGCCGATAACCCGGCCCGCCGCACCGCTACCCGGATACTCCGTCGGACGCGAAGTGCAGGCCGGTCATTATTGCTCGTGTGTTTCGTATCGAACCTCATACCAGAGGTCTTCTTCGCCGACTTCAAGATCAGTGCTCCGGAATGGGCCTGGCAGCCAGTGCGCCGCACCGGGTCTCGCGGCCCCGGGCCGCAGAGGATTCCGCCGGAGGGATGGGTAGAGGGCGTGGGACGATAATAGAAGGGATTCGCGCGAATGCAATCCAGGGCCTTTATACCGCTGGCTATAGGCATAGGTGTCGGCCTGCTCTCCACCAAGCTGATCTTGGACAGGATCCAGAGGGCCGAAGGGAATCAAGGCGACGTAAAGGAGGTCGTGGTTACCGCCAAGCCGATCAAGGCCACGGCCCGCATCTCCAAGAATATGCTCACCACCAGGGCGGTTCCATCGGCACTCGTGCCTCTCGATTCGTTTACCGATTTGGACGCGGTGCTAGGGCGCGTGACCAAGATGAGTATCCCCGCAGGAGTGCCGGTCAGCACGCAGATGCTGGCCCGGCGTGGGGTGCCGCCGGGGATGCGGGCTCGAATACCGCCGGGCTACCTCGCCGTAAGCGTGAAGGTCACCGAAGCGTCGGCGGTGGCGGGTTTCCTGGCCCCGGGGGCCCTGGTGGATGTCTTCGCCACGCCCCGCGGAAGAGTATCCAAGTCATCCAGGCCTCGACGTATCCTCGCAGGGATCGAAGTCGCCGCCGTGGGCCAATCGCTCAGTGAGGTCAGCGCGGACGGCCGGACGGTCCGCAACACCAAAACCGTCACCCTCTTCCTGACGCCCGACCAAGTGCCCGTCCTGCACAGCGCCGAGCAACGCGGGGCCATCAGCCTGGCCCTGCGCGGCAACGACGATGGCTTGGGTATCGAATTGGAGTCGCCCGAGCCGGAAAAGGAACCTACACCGCCGGCCCCGGCCGTTGAGCCGGTCACCCGGCAGACGCCGCCACCCGCCACGTCTCAGCCTGACGAGCTGGTCGTCCCTGGAGAGGCCCAGGCCCTCCAGCATGTTGTCGAAGTGCGGTACGGATCGAAGATTGAGAAGTTCTCATTTGACCAGAATGGTGAGCCCCGCCGCGACTCGCCTCATACCGGTTCGGACTCGGCCCCCGATGACGGGGCGCAGCAGGACTATTAGAGCGCTGCCCAGTGTTCTATCTCGTGCGGGCCGCTATCAAATCCCCAGCAATGCATCAACGAACAGGCCGAGATCGCCCGGATCAACAACGCCACTGCCATCCAGATCGGCCGCGCAGAACGGCTGACTGGGTGGGCCGGAGGGATTGTTGAACATCACGTCCAGAAACGGTCCGATGTCACTGCCGGTGACCTGTCCGTCACCATCCACGTCGCCGGTGCCCTCGGGCCGAACGGTCAGCGTTGCCGGATTGCTGGTCGCCGGCCCGCCGCAAAGATCACCGACGTCGCAGGTGATCTGAGCGCCGTCGTCCGTCTGCATGACATTGGTCAGGGTCAGCGTGGTACTGTTGGTGCCTACCGGCGAGCCGCCCTTGAACCATTGATAGGTCAATGGCGGGGTGCCGCTGGCCACAATCGTGAACACCGCCTCGCCGCCCTCACAGGTCTCCGCACCCGTGGGCTGGGTATCAATCGTCGGCGGGCCCGGGTTGGAGAGGACGGTCAATGTTGCGGGACTGCTGGTCACCGGGCCTGCGTCGCAATTGTGGATCACCTCGCAGGTTATTTGCGAGCCATCATCGCCCAACACAACGCCGGTCAGCGTGAGGGTGTCGCTATCGGTCCCCACGGGAGCGGCGTCCTTATACCACTGATAAGTAAACGGCGGGGCGCCGTCTACCGTGATGCTGAACACCGCAGCGCCGCCATCGCAGGCCGTCGTGCCGGTGGGTTGGATGACGATCGTCGGCGGACCGGAATGTACCGACAACGTCGCGGCACTGCTGCTCTGCAAGCCGCAGTCGTCGGTGACGTCGCAGGTGATCTGGGATCCGTCGTCGCCGGGCTGCACACTAGTCAGGGTGAGTGTGTTGCTATCGGCGCCGACCGGTGTAGCATCCTGGAACCACTGGTAATGCAGGATCCCAGTGCCCGTGGCGCTGACCGCAAACACGGCGTCGTCGCCCACACAAACGGCGAGGCTTACGGGCTGGGTGTCGACCGTCGGCTGGGTCCCATGCACCAGTATGTCGCCGGCGTCAACCGCACTCGGCAGAACCGTTTCCGGCGAAGTCGTGGTGAGTTCGGTTTGGAGTGGCGGACAGGGTAGAGAGAATGCTACTCGGGTCGGGTCGGGGTCTCCTGCCGGATCGAGGACGTCCATGGTCAGGGTGGCGACCGTGGAGTCTGCGGCCGTGCCGCTTCCCAGGGTCAGCTCGTACACGATGGCCCCGCCGTCGTCATTGAAGAAAACCTCGGTGGCTACGTCCCAGGGAGAGCCCGATCCATCGCCCGGAGTGATGCTGACCAACGTCAAACGCGCCGGGTCGTATTCCATCATGGCCTGCACCCGATCGATCGGGACTTGGATGCCGGCCAAGTCCAGGGTGATGGTGAGTTGATCGCCCGGGCAGGCCTGGTGGTCGGGCCCCGGGACCGCCCCGAAGATATTCAAGCTCAGTTCGTAGCAGGGGACGAGCGGCGTGTGGGTGCACTCCAAACCGACGCAATCGTCGACCGTGCAAGGATCAGCATCATCACAGTCGCCGGCTCCCACACAGGGCTCGAACCCGCTGCGCAGGGCGGTGAAGTCCTGGGTGGCCGTACCATCGGCGTAGGTGTTGGGCGAGCCGAAGGTGCTGGAAGTCCCGTCGCCGTAGTCGGATCGCGGATGAACAAACGCCCCGGGATCCTGCTCCAGCTTGAATACCTCGTCATTACCGATGCCGCTCAAGGGCTTAACGCCTTCGCCCGCTGGGCCAAAGACCACTTGGCTGGAGCCGTTCTTGATGGTCAATTGCCAGTTTACGTTGGAAACCTCGAAGTCGGCATTGGTGATGTACGTCCCGGACGCGGAATTGGAGGCCTGTACGTTGATCCACCAATCGCCGTTGGCCGGGTCATAGCTCACGTCATCGGCCAGCTCTTCGGAGACGGTGATGATGGTGCCCTTGCGCAGGCCGTTCCAGAGACTGTCATTGGTCAGGGTGAGCGTCTGGATCGTCTCACCGGCTCCACCAGTGTCATTGCTGATCACTAATTGCCATTGACGAATGTCCAGTTGGTCCTCGGTGATGACCAACTCGAACCAGTCTCCACCGTTGGCCAGTACCGTTCCCCAATGACTATCCGTGCCGTTGTTCTTGAGGAATTCGTCGACCGAGACAGCGTTGTATTCGTTCAGAATCAAATCGGACACGTCACCGTCATTGGCGGCCTGGGGCGTGACGATCGCGAACTCATGCCAGTGCAGCCCTCCGTCGGGCAGCCTGCCCAGCGAAGTATCATCCGCCAGTGCTCCGTAGTTGCTGAAATCGATGACTGAGCCGGCGGATGTAAAGAGACCAATCGAGCCCCCCGTTGGACTCAGGGAAAACCCGGCGTGGAGCGGCCCCTCTCCGGGCTCGTTGTCGGCCCAGACCGTGAGCCATCTTCCTCCACAGAGCGTTGTCAGGGCCGGGATCTGCCACTTGGTCGGGAGTAGATAATCATCGGTCAGGAACATCCCGCTCAGATCGATGGTCGCATCGGAAGCATTGTAGATTTCGATCCACGAATCGAAGTCTCCCTGTTCGTCGGCGTTTATCGAGACATTTACCGGTAACAGCTCGTTGATGAACAGATCCGGAATCGCCGGCGAAGTGCCCGCCACACTATTCAGCGCACCGGGCGTACCGCCGGGGGCAAGACCAGCGGCCCAGTTAGCCACCCGGCTGTTGTCCTTGGTGGGGTCAATGAGTTCCAGGGAAGGGCCCAACCCGTCGGGCTCGACCGGCCACGGCGGATCGTCGCCGTAGAACAGAGAGTCGATCACGGTCCCGCCGGCGTCACTGAGGATCAGGGATTCTCCGCCGTTGTCCAGCTTGCCTTTGTATTGGGCGGCGACGAACAACCCGCTGCCGTAGGTGGTGCGGAATTGCACGTCGTTCTCCACCACCAACAGATAGTCGTTCGGCAGTATGACCGAGCCTACGGGCAAGGTAAGGGCGACTCCCTTGAGCCTCCAACCTGACATATCTACCGATTCGGTTGAGGACGGATTGTAGAACTCGATGAACTCGTCCGCCAAGAACCCGCTCGGATGGTACATGATCTCGTTGATGACTACCGCTGGAGTGGCGGATTGAGCCACCGGGATCTCACCGGCCACCCGGTGGGTCACGAACAGATGGTTGCGGCGACGGGCCAAGTACCCGGTAGTCGGGTTGATGATGCGGTCTACGGCATCGGTGAGCGTCTGGCTCTCACCGTATTGCCCCCATTCCACAACATCCATCGCCGCCTCGGGGGCGATCGAGGGGGTCAGCGCGGCGATTTGGGCCTCGTATCGCCCGTCTACCAGCAGTGCATCCATTAGGGTGCGCAATCGGCGGTAGTACATCTCGCGGATGTCGGGCTGCTCGTGGAGCTTGTCGATCACCCGATTCCACTTCAAATCCCATTTTTGATGTTCCGAATCCCCGAAGAGCGGATGGCTGGGGGAGGAACCGGTGACGCCGACGTCATCGTTGTCCGCCCAGATCACGTCGTTCAGGACCAGGTTGTCGGTGTAGTTGCGCCCGAAGGTAAGGTCCAGGTCCCAGGCGTGTTTTACCCACCTCTGGGTGCCTTCGGTGTCACGATAGAGGAAGAAGTTCTTGGCCAGGTGATCATTGTTGTGCAGGATGCAATTCACGGCCAGGTAGTTCACCATGCCGGGGATATCGCAGTTGTCGAGAATGAAATCGTGCTGAGCCTCGCCGCTGAGGTTGTTGATCCCGTCCAGGAGGTCGAACAGATCGGTATAGTCCTCATCGCGGCGTTTCTTCTTCTCGTAGAAGCCGAGAAGAGAATCGACATCACGGAAGCGACAGTCGTCAAACGACTTGTACCAGGCGCCGTTTTGATCCACGCCGTTGCGGTCCAGGAAGTCGTTGTCCATGCCCTCGAGGTAGACGTAGAGCCCGAAGAACGGCCCGTTCTGGTGAACCCGAACGGGAAAGGTGTTCAGACCCGGGTGGCCCGATTCCCGGACCGTCTCGTAGGCCAGGGTCTCCCGGAGGTAGGTCTTGTCCGAATAGCTGCTCTGCAAGTTGAACTGATCGACGGGGACCCCGATCAAATCGGGGTCGAAGAACTCGTGACCTTGGGGAAACCTGAACTTCCAGTGCTTCTTTGGCCAAGAGCGGGCCGAGTGACCGCGGATCCGCACCTCCACACCGTCATAGAGCCTGCCGTCATGGTACAGCAAGGCCGGTTCGGTGTCGTCGTTGTACCAATGGTCCAATGCCGCCTGATAGTCGTTGGGGTCCATCAGCCAATGGAAGATCGGCAGGGCCGAAGTTACAGAGGTATCTTCGAGGTACGTACCAACGTAGGTCAGGGTGTCGTCGGTGCGGGGAAAGCCCATGTAGCCGGTCGCCCCGGATGCCTGGATGCGATAGCGGATCACGGTGCCGAGAGGCTGCGCAGGAATGGTCGCTCCGTAGACGCCATCGCC
>CAZFMS010000112.1:0-11894 GCA_964520125.1 uncultured Planctomycetaceae bacterium | reverse complement strand
GTCGAGCAGGGCGATCCGGGTCCAGCCCGAGGCCTCCGAAGTAGCGCCGGTGTCCAGTGACATCATGCTGTCGTCATAGATGATCAGGGCCTGCACACCATTGATGGCGTCCGAGAGATTGGCGACCTGCAGCTCGATGCTGGCCGTGTCGCTGGTGGTCCGGCAGAGGGCATCCGGCTCGCTGCCGGTGGTGAGCAGGATTCCACCCGTGGGGACCGCCATCAATGACGTTGCCGTTAGTAGTGAAAAACAGCCTGTAAACGCCTGGATTAACGATGTTTGCCGAAGTCTCATATCTGCTTCTCCCATTCCTGGTCGAGGAGACGGTTCTTCTCTCCGGGCCTATCCAGCCGGTGAGAATCGCCGCCATCTCGGTTCACACACGTGGTTATCTCCTTCCGTCCTCCAGACGGATCGAACGCTGATCTTGATGTTGGGCCACATTGGGAGGCAGGGCAGAGCCTGCACTTCCCGGACTCTCTCTCGATACTCTCAACCGCCTGAGCTTCCGTTCAAACTCCGGGATCAACGGCAAGTTGTGGAGTTCGGCGAAGGCCAGGATGTCGCGGAGGTCCACCAAGCCGTCGCCGGTGACGTCGGCCCTGGCGACGTTGGGCAGCATGCTGGACATCTCCGCCACGGGGATGCTGATCCTGCCGACGGCCCGGTTGGCGTTCGGCTCCAGGTTGGGCCGGCCGCCGGACAGCAGGGCCGGGCATCCGTCGGCAGGATCGCCGACCGCGAAGAAGTTCTGCTGCAAGGCGGTGAAGTCAGCGGTATCCTGAATGCCGTCGCCGGTGATGTCCGCACCATACTCACAGTTCTCCGGATTCGGGTCGCCGACCATGCAGTCGGTTACCGGCTGATTCCAGCGGGCCGCCAGGATGGAGAAGTCGAGGATGTCCGACAGGTTGTCCTGGGGGATATTGGGCGTCTGCAAGTCGCCGGCGGTCAGTTTGTCGATGCCGGCGAAGTTCGTAGTGGTCGCAAAACTGGTCGAGAAGTCCACCGCTCTCAGCCTCCGCAGCCCGTGGCCCTCCTGCACGCTTAACCACTGGGCGCCCGGGTCCACGTTGGTGAGCAGCACGCTGCCGGTTCCCACGCCGGCGCCGGGCGTGAAGCTGACCGTCTCCGCACGGACGTCGGTCCCCGGGCAACTGGTGATCACGATCGTGACCGAGCGTTGGGGGCTGCCCCCGACAAGACCTTCCAACTCCAGGTTGACGGTAATGCAGGCTTCGACGGTCAGGTCGGCACAATCGACGGTGCTGAGGCAACTGTTCACGTCGGATACCTCTACACAGACCTGATATGTGCCCGGGTTGGCCGCCGAAATGTCGAACGACGGGTTTGCGGCCGAGGGGTCGTCGAGGAAGGCGGCCCCGCTGCCGCTCCATGCGTAGGTATACGGCGGCGTCCCGTCAGAACCGGTCGGCGAACCGCCCAGCGTTGGATCGGCCGCGTCCGCACAGAGGGTGACGTCCGCCCCGACGTCGGCCGCGGGACTCGGCGAGGGCACGTCGCAGTCATCGGGCACGCCGTTACTATCGCAGTCCGGATCACATTCATCGGGCACGCCGTTGCCGTTGCACTCGTCGGCCGCCTGGATGAGCCTGAACGCCACATCCTCGGTCCCCGCGATCCAGTAGGGTTTGGACAAGAGGGGAAATCCCTGGGTCGAGACGCTGAGCTGCTGATCCGCCGAGCTTCGGAAGCCCCATTGCGGAGGGTAGAAGTTGATCGACTGAATGGCGATCCAGTACTTGACGCCCACGGCGGGCTGAAAGGGGGTCGGAAGCTCGACGGAATAGTCGAACGTACCATCGCCGGCCGATGTTTCATTGCAGTTGTGGGCAAAGGTGTAAGCGGCCAGGGCGCTGGGAACGGGGTCGTCGGGATCGCCGCCGTTGGTCGGGGCGCTGCCTGTTCCGTCATCTGCATAGAAGTAGATATTGAAACCGATGTCCGGGTCCGGGACCGTACCGCCGTTCCAGTAGGACCCGGCCCAGCGTACGCCGGTGACTTGCGTATCCACGTTGAGCAGGAAGTCGTCGGCCACCTGGGAATGGAATGGGTACGACGCGTCCAACTGCGACGACAGGTTCGAGGAGCCCCTGCCGGAGGCGTAATTGTCCCAGATGATCACCTCCGGGCTGAGCTGGCACTCGTCGGGGATGCCGTCTGGCTGGCAATCTCCGCTGATCTGGCCGTTCCCGTCGGGATCGAGGGGATCGACGTCGCAGTCATCGGGGATGGTATTGGCGTTGCAATCGTTGCCCGCCAGCTCACACTCGTCAGGAACGCTGCTGCTGTTGCAGTCCGGGCTGGTGCCGCTGGAGAGATCCTGAGCGTCGGGTATACCGTTGCCGTTGCAATCGGGAGAATTCAAGAAGGTGAAGGTCATGTTCGACCCCGCGACGCTGATCGCGCTGATCGCGTTCTGGGTGACGATGACGTTGCCGCCCTGGTAGGCATCGGTATTGGGTACGGTGGACTCGCCGATGGCGAACACCCCGCCGGCGTGATACACGTCACCGCTGTCCCCACGGTTTTGATCGTGTTCCAGGTCATAGTTTCCGTCCGCCTGGAGGAGGGCTACCTTGTAATGGTTGTTGTTGCCGGGCCAACCGGGCTGGCCGGGATAGCCCTCGTCGGTGTTGCCGGACTTGGCCTCGTCGATGTGCCAGATGGCCAGGCCGCCCTGAGGCATGGCGCTATCCAGACCCACCGGTTGCCGATTCTCGATCAGCAGGTACTCGCCGGGTGGATAGTTGGTGTCGATGCGAAAGATAGTGGGGGTGGTCTCGACCTGCGGCACATTGTAGACGCCCGGTGCGGTAAGGACGGTAGCGGTGGCCCAACCGAGAAAAATCTTGGACCACGCAGAGAAATGCGGCGGGTATAGCTGGGTGAAGTCAAACCCCCAAGAGTTGGCCATCATGCCGTAGGACCCGATGCCCTCGCCGCCGCCGTCGGTGTCGTACAGATCGGGCAGGCCGAAGAAGTGGCCCGTCTCGTGGGCAATCACCCCGATGCGGACGATGTCCGTCCCGGTCTCGCCCCACAGGGCGGGCTCGGTATGGTAGTTGTACACCTTGACGTACTCGCCCACACCGTTGAGATCGTTGCTGGTCCATTCACCGCCGGGCAGGGCCCAGAGCGACCAACGGTGAGACCACATCCAATAGCCCCCCCCACCGCCGGTCTCCGCCCCGTATCCGGAGTGGATAATGTCGATGGCGTCCACGTAGCCGTCGTTGTCGGTGTCGAAGTCGCCGAAGTCCACCAAGGGATCGACCAGGTCCAGGGCGTGTTTGACCATGCCTTGCGGATTGGCCGGATAGCTACCCCCGAGCCCGCTGCTCCCGTTGGTGTAATAGGCTTCGTCTTGCGGCAGGGTCACCCAGGGGGCGACGGTGCTATCCAGGGTCATGAGCCCGTAGGAATTCTCGGTGTAGCAGTCGCGTACACTGCCGGTCGGGGCCAGCGTTGGGTCCCCGCCGACCGCGTTGAACAGGGTGTCGTAGTCTCCCTGGGGGCGGGCGTCAGTACCGAGAACATGGTCGCTGAACTTGCACAGAACGACCAGGTTAACGACCGTCCCGGACGGCGGCACCCGACCGGACCCGTCGCGGTGGGGCGAGGCCCGCAGCCTCCGGCTCCGGATCTTGGCGCGGACCTCAGGCGGCGGCAAGATGCCCGGGATCAGGCCGATCTTCCGCAGTTGGGCCGGGTGTGTCCGGCCGACCACCAGCCCGGTAGGCGCGAGTCGGCCGGTTGGGTCGAGCTTGGCGTATACGTAGGTGTGGTTGTCGAGGACCACGGTGTAGCCGGGCAAGTCCTCATGCCAGTGGAAGTACTCGTCGCCGCAAATGCGCAAGGTAATCCTGGAGCCGTCGGGCTGGATGGCCTCGAACGGCAGGGGGTTGGCGGGCATGGCGTTGGCCGCCTCCCGCGCCGGCAGGGCCATCAGGCACAGGCCCAGGAGTGCAATCGCCCGGGGACGTCTCAGCCATGCAGGTGTTCCAGCCCAGGCGCGCACCGGCATCTGAACTCGCTCCTTTCGGCAGTGACGCCCAACAAGCATCTATCCCTCCGGGATACCTCGTCCCTCCAACAACCGGGTGTCGGGTGGCGATGACATTCCCGCGCCGTGACCTATGTGCGCACCCCCGGCGATCACGCGCGTACCGGGAAGACATACCCAGACCGCACCCCCCGGCGGCACTCCAGCCATGCACAAACTGCGAACCCGCTTCCAGCACTGCATTCCTGATCGGCCAGCTGGCCCGCAGGACGGCGGTACTACCACTCCGTGACCATCCGGCAGATGTGTTAGCGCGGACCGTCAGCACCCTTATCAGCGGTCTATCGTACCAGATTGCCCGGCTCGATTCCAGCCACGGGTGACCGAGCGGTGGCGGTGCTCCGCACCGTTTCTCACCTCCCGGACGGACTGGGTAGGAAGACCTGGCGGCGGTCCAAGAAGAACGGTCCTCCGGAGGGTGCGGCGCGGGGCTGAATTGACTTTCGGCAGAATCTTAAATGGGCGAACTCGCCTGATAACGTGCTCCGCGAGCACCACCTTACCGGAACAAACTCCTCCACCGCAGAGCCGAACGGCATCCAACGCTGGAGATCATCGACCGAAAATTGTGCTTCGACGGGCGCTGACCGATCGGCGCGTGACGCGCTCACCGGCCTGTAATGCCGGCGGATTCGGCTTGCCCGCCGCGCCCCGGCCCCGCGCTCATAGGTGCAACCCCTGTGGATGACCGCAGGCGGACCACGACCAAAGCCCTGCCACTGCCTGATGCGATCAGAGGCTGCTGGCGGCCTCGCTAGAGAGGACCTTACTCCTCGCCGCGATCATCTGATTCTTCTCGTAGAACGTCGGCGGCTCGTAGGCCCAGCCCTGGCGGAGACGGCGGTCTTCGCGTCTCATCATGAACCGCAGGTAACGGCCGATGAGCGGCGCCGCCAGGCGAGACTTGAGCCCGTACTCACGGTGGATGTCGGTGAGGATCCCCGAGATCTTCACCGACAACACGGGGTCGTCGCGGTACCAGTGCCGGATCGCCCACAGAGCCCCGGCGTACGTGGTTGCCAAGTCACGGGTGTCCCAGGCGAACCGCTCACGAACCCCCCGGTCGGGATGATTCTTGTAGCGCTGCCGGCCTTTGAGCATGGTTCGCGTCAACCGAATGATGCTGGGCCCGTTGACCTCAAAGTCGCGGCGAAACGCCCGCAGCAGAAGCTCGATCTCCTGGCCCGGAGCGAGGTGGGCGTGCCGGTGATTGAACTGATGCTCCCCATGGCTGTCGGGCAGAGGACATTCGTCTTCATCCAGGAGGGTCCCGGCGGCCAGCTTCTCGGCATGCAACGGCGTGCCGGGAATGGCGGTATACAGCGCGAACTGGTGGAAATCCGTGTCGTGGCTAACCGCATAATCGATGGCCGCGTCGATGTTCTCCGGGGTGTGCTCCTCCAGTCCGATGATGGACGAGCCCAGCACCCGAATCCCCTGGGACTGAAGCTCGCCCACCAGCTGGCGGGTGTCGGCGCCCTTGAGCTTGTCGTACTGCGAGTTCTGGCCCTCCAGGCCCATCCAGACCCAGAAGATGCCCAGGCCCACCAACTGCTCCATCGTGTAAGAGCGCAGCACATTCGCCGAGCTGAAGACGTACAGGGCCCACGGCTTGCCATGTTCGGTCATCAGTTCGAGCAGGCGCAGGGCCCGCTTGCGGTGCATCAGGAAGTTCTCGTCCATGATGAAGAACGACCGGACCCCCAGATCCTTCTCCAGGTCGCACATGACCTGGAACAGCTCGTCACCGGTATCGTAGAAATGGACGCACTTCCCCTTGCCGCCGAACATCGCCGAGGTCGAGCAGAAGTTGCACCCCATCGGGCAGCCCACCGAGGGAATCACGGTCGCGGCGGTGTCGCCCTTCTTGCCCTGCGTGGGCACCCCCAAGATGCGCTCGCCGACACCGGACAGGATCCGGGGGTGATTGATCGACTGCTCTTCATCCTCGCCCAAAAACCGGCGCATCCAGCGCACGCCCTCACCCTTCACGATGTGATCGGCGTCGATCCGCTCGTCCAAATCCGGCATGTTCGCCAAGTGCCCACCGACGACGATGGTGGCCGCCGGCAGGTGCTCGCGGATGAGTTCGCACATCTTCCGCACCTTGCCGATGTTCGGGATGATCGAGCTGATCCCCACGATGTCGTACTCGTTCGTGGTGATCTCGGCGACGAAACGTTCCAGATCGGGAAAATCCAGAAGCGTGCAAGGGGCGTCGATGTTGGCCTGGATCAGCATCAGTCCCCAGGAACGGTGAAACATCCGCAGGGAGAAAACCCCCTGTACCCGCGTCACCTGGTTGTGATACAGCTCCATAGGGTTGATCTTGCGGCTGCCGTATTCATCATCCTGGGCATACGGCCCGAAGATGCTGGACAGCAGAACCCGGGCCCGCGAACCCAAAGGATGCGTCGGATGGGGCGGGGCCGTGGAAAAACTGGTTGTCGCGGTCGTGACGGTTGCCGTCATGCTGTGGGTATCTCCCTTTCTCGGTGAACGATTGTGCGCAAGCCCGGTGCCTCCAAAGGCGTGCGCGACTCCACCTGTGCCTCCATCTTCAATTGAACGTATTGCCCTTTCGGTGTCCCGCTTAATGCGTGGCTGGCCGCCGACCCATCCGCGCCGCACATTGGTATTCGGGCGGTGGGTACCTCGGTCCTGCGCTTGATGTTGCCCCGCATTAGACGCAGAGTCCAGAAAAACGTGCGCCGGGTGGTCCGCATCAGGCCCCGCATGCCGATCAGTTGCATGCCCGCCTTGGCGAAGAACATGCGATTCGTCGGGCGGGCCAATACCGCCAGGAACCGGAGTGGGTTATAGAAATAGAGGTACGCCGCCAGAATACTCAGCTGCCTCCTCCACGGCTGTTCATGCCCCGAAGCGATCACGTGGTTCCCGTCCACCATGTGGGGCTCAACCGGCTTGCCCGAGACGCTCTCGAACACCAGGCCCGAGGTAAACATCTCCCCATACCCTTTAGAACCATTCGAGGGGGTCATCATCGAAACCTGAAGACTTACGGCCCCGGCCTTCTTGAGCAGTCGAACCTGGTTGAGCAAGCCATAAGAACTCCCCCGCGTGTAAAGGGGTTGGGTATCGTGGTGGATCATCATGGGCATGGGGGCGATGCCACGCTCACGCAGCAGACGGAAGGCCTCGACCGTCTTGTCCACGCTTTGGCCCTTCTTGATCAGCGTCGCGGTCATGTCTTCCACGCCCAACCACAGGGCCCGCACCCCCGCCTGGCGGATGGTGCGCAAATGGTCTTTCAGAACCAGGGTGTCGTGGATGGTGGCCTCGGTGCCCCAGCGGAACTTGTGGCGGAACTTGACGTTGTCGACCATGGTCCGGGCCATCGTCTCCACGATGTCCAGCGTGCGCCGCTTGTCGTTGAAAAAGTTGTCGTCCGCCCCGAAGAAGTGACGGAGGCCGTAGTCGCGATTGAGCCGGATCATCTCGTCGGCGATGCGCTCACCGCTCTTGACCCGGTACTGGCGCTGATTGTACGCCGGAATCGGACAATACGGGCAGGCGAACTTGCAACCGAGAGTCAGTACCAACGACCCGATCGGGCTGTGCTTGCGTACCTTCCCAATCTCCAGGGCCTCTGAGGCCAGCGTACTCCGGTTGCTCGGCGGTTCGAGCAACTGGTATCCGAACACCGGGTGGGGAAGCTCGTCGAGGTCGCCGAGCAGGCGTTGGATACCGGTGTCCACCAACTCCTCGGCCACGTCCTGGCGATCGCCTCGGGCATAAACCAGGCCCGGTATCCCGTCGAGCATCCCGCTGTTGCGGGCCCTGATGAAAGTCCGGCGCAGCGATTCACCGCCCGCCCGGATGGCCAGCAATACCTCCAGCAGGCTCAGCAGGATGTGTTCCTCGCCGGTGACCGCCACGTCCGCTCCCCAAGGGTCGCCCGGATCGGTGCTGAAGACATCCCACGGCTCGTAGACGGTCTTCGGCCCGCCGGCGATGACCAACGGGCGGTGCGGCGCATCGATCCGGCATACGTCACGGATCAAGTCTTGGCAACTGGCCGTGTGGATCTGCATGCTGGACACCATGAAGATGTCCGGGATCCTGCCATCCAGCCGGGCCTGCGACGGGCGGAAGTATTTGTTCCACTGCTGCAGGACGATGCGCGTCCTCTGGAATCCGGAATCGAACATTGCCGACCCGATCGCCCGGACGCCGGCAGGGGCCATGCGCATGTCCGCATAGCTGAACGGCAGCATCCGGGTGCGGTGGTCGAACGCGCAGGCGATCACGCTGGTCAGGTCGTGACTACGCGATATATTTCGCAGGCGTTGGCGCAGGCTGAGCAACTCGCCCGGCCTCAGCAACTCATCGCCTCGATCACGATGAGGAAGTTCCACAATCGGTCTCCCCGTAGATGTCGCGGCAATCCCTGTCTTTCCAACCGACCGAGCCACGGATCGGCACCGGGAAGCTTCGCATGGTACCGTAATCGGTTCAGCGGAACCGCAGGGTGCTCCGGCCTGGATATTATAGAACAACCTCCCCGAGGGGGAAGATCGCCTGCCGCTTCCGCACCGCTCAGCAGCCGGAGTCCACTCCCGTGATCCAGTCCGGCAGAATGAGGCCGCTATAGGCCGGCCTCGGGTTCGGGCCGCGGGGGTGGCAGCCGCTGGGGCTGCTCGGCTTGATCGTCGGCTTCGGCCGCACCGCGCTCCTAACGGTCAAACATCAAGTCCTTATCACACAGATCCTCGATTAGCTTCGCCTGGCCTCGCTGGGCCAACTCGGAAGGCGGAATCCCAAGGACCTGCCCAATCTTGGCGACAGCGTGCTTCGGAAACTCGAGACAGGCATCCTGGGTCATCCTTTGCTCCAAGACGGCCGGCCAGGACAAATACCAGCCGGATCCTGCCTCAGGATCAT
Source organism: uncultured Planctomycetaceae bacterium (assembly GCA_964520125.1). Classification (GTDB taxonomy): domain Bacteria; phylum Planctomycetota; class Phycisphaerae; order UBA1845; family UTPLA1; genus JAFGQA01. The sequence continues at coordinate 2,902 of CAZFMS010000112.1, read as the reverse complement.
CGACGCAAATTATAAGTGCGCCTAGTCCGCTGTCAAAGCCGGGATTCTTGATTCTCCGAGTTGGACAGGCCGCTCTTGCCCGTCTGCGGCGGGCGGAAGTGCCTGTTCCACTGCTGGGGCACGACGGGGGTCTTGTTGGACCCGCAGTCGGGCAGCGCCGTCCCGATGGCTGGAACGCCGTCCGGCATCGGGCCTTTCTCCGCATACATGAACGGCAACATCCGCATGCGATGATCGCATTCAAAGGAGCCCGCTGAAGAAAGACCGTGCCGGCAGGCGATGTTCCGCATACGCAGCCCCAGGCCGAGCAGCTCGCCCGGCCCCAACAGTTCATCACCCCGGGCATGACCAGGAAGTACCATCGCCAAACCACGGCAACGAAGAAAAACTTCCCGGGAGTCCCTCGCCCTCCGGCAGACGCCCCCCAACCGCCCGCCAGGACACCGGGCAGGCAGCGCCCGAATCCTCGATGAGACCCACCGCCTCGCGATCCGGCCACGCCGCAGGGCGATGCCCAGAACCCTCCGAATCCGGGCGACGGCATGCTCCGGGTATTCCCGCCAGTGGTCTCAGCGACTTGACCCCCGGGGGACCGCCCAGGTTGCGGCAGGGAATTTGCCCCTCACTGGGTGACTGGCATCCCGGTTGATGCGTGGTGCCTGCCTGACACATTGGAGCGTGCACCTCACTCATGCCCTCCGAAGCCACCGCCCGCCCCTCACCGCGAGGGAGTAGACGTACGTGCACAGGATTGCTGCTGCTATGAAAGGCATGGTTATCCGCCGTCTTGCTTGGCGCCTTCTGGTGACGTCTTGCTGTCGCCAGTGTGGACGTGGTGGATCACCCGCTGTGGGAATGGAATCTCGATGTCCTCCTCATCAAAACGCTCTTTGATGCGTTTCCTCAGTGCGCGGGCCAGACCCCACTGGACGCCGGGCTGCGTTTTCACGACGAGACGGATATTGAGGGAGCTGTCGCCGAAACTCTGGAGGCCGGGCACCACGGGATCCGCCAGTACTTTGCTCTTCCACTCCGAACTTTGGCAGATCTCGTTGGCCGCTTCCAGGATCACCTGGCTCACCCGTTCGATATCTTCGTCGTAGCCCACCCCGATTTCCATCTTCACCTGCGACCAGCCATGGGTCATGTTGGAAACCGAACTGACGGCGCCGTTGGGAATGAAGTGGAGCGTCCCCTCCATATCGCGCAGGACCGTGACCCGCAAGGTCAGTCGCTCGACCGTGCCGCTAATACCGCTGACTTTGATCCAATCCCCGATGGTGTATTGATTCTCGAGCAAGATAAAGAAGCCATAGAAGAAGTCTCTGATCAGGCTCTGGGCCCCGAAGGCGACGGCCAGCCCCAGGACACCCGCCGAAGCCACGATCGTCGGCACGGGGGTTCCGATCTCGTGCAGCAGATAGAGACCGGCAATGATCCAGATCACGATAGACACCGTCTTGCGGGTCACACTCGAGAGGGTCTTCATACGCTCGTGGTAGGCCACACGGTCACGGGCCAATCCGTCGACCACGCGTTCTTCGATCCGGCGCGCGAAACGGTTCACCAGGCGGACGATGACCCAGGCCAGCAACGGGATCAGAAGCAGGAAAACGAGCGTCCGCAGGGCTGCCTTGCGAATCTCCTTGGAATAATCGGAGCATATGACGGCGATGGAGCCGCGCAGGTCCTGGTGCCGAGCCTTGAGCCCTCTGATCCTGCTTTCAACGTTGGCCTGGTGCTGATCGTACCTGGCGATTTCGGAGTCCAGTCCCAGCTTCGAGAGGAGTTTCCGGGTATCGTCAACCCAGGCCTGCTGAGCCCAGAGACGTGCCTCTGCGGCGAAAAGCCGGTTCGCCCAGTAATCCTTGTCCCAGTCGTGGGTCTGTTCGGGGATGGTCAGCGACAGTCCGCAAGCCTGCTTGAAGACGTCCTCTATGGTCAGTTGGGCGCTGGGCGTGGCGGCGATGGCGGCAAGGTGCCGGGCGGTCTGGTAAGCGAGGATCCTCAGTTCCAGCGCCTCCTCCAACTTCTCCGGGGCTTCCGCGAGCCGGCTGCGTTCCTGGTTGCACCACTCGATCAACTCCTGGTAAGCCTCAAGCGTCTCGCCGTACTCATTCAACTGGCGGTCGATCCCGGCGATCGCCAGGTAATAGGTATCAAGCGATTCGTCGAAGAGCTCCTCCCTCTTAACTCGGGCCACCGCCGCGAGCACACTCTCCCAGGCGACGTCTTGCTCGCCGCGACGGTTCTCCGCATCGTATTGCAGCTGTTTCCGCTCGACCTCCTCGAGATCATCGAAGCGAAGCGTGGCCGCCTCAATGTGCTTGACCGGCTGGCTGATCAGCGCTGCTTTTTCGTCCGCGGCATCGGCGTGAATCTTCGCCCAGGTTCCAAAGGCGGAGAGTGCCTGCAACCGATCCCGTTCATCATGGTGGTACTTACGCAGCTTGGCGTACCGCCGGGCCTGCCCGTCACGATCGGATTGGGTCCGGATAATGGCTTCCCGGGTCAGCGTCTGGGAAAGGTCGAAATGGAGCTGGGTTCGGTCGATCCGGCCTTCGCGGAGCCGGCGCTCGAGTTCGCACGCACCAGCATACTTGCGTTTTTCTTCGTTGATCAACGAGGACCACGCCTGGCCGGCCAACATGAATGCCTGGTCCAGGGCATCCGACGCTCCCCCATAGAGCTTGACCTTCTCATCCAGGTTGTCGAAGAACTGCCACTGGGCCGTGGCAAAATCCTGCCGAGCCTCCAACTCTCCCTGCATCTTCTTCACCTGGTCCAGTAGCGGCTGATCCGTTTGCGCGAGCTGGTCGGCGTCAACCGCGACGGGTTCGGGCCGATCGCCATTGGTCGCCTGCTCCAGGGGGTTGGAACTGTGGTCTTCGGGGAGGTGGGC
>CAZFMS010000111.1:0-11925 GCA_964520125.1 uncultured Planctomycetaceae bacterium | reverse complement strand
GGTCTTCCGGCCGATGCACAACCGTGCCGGCCGGGTGAGACCGAATTGGGCGCGCCAGGATTCGAACCTGGGAAGGCATTGCCAACGGGTTTACAGCCCGTCCCCTTTGGCCACTTGGGTACACGCCCCGTTATTCGAGCCGGCAGGATACCCGAGGATGGTGGCCGTTTCAAGTTTGGTGGGGCGATCCGGAACGGTGCCGGTGGGGCCCGCTGATTCGGGGGGGCGGCCGTCTGACAAGGAGTGGGGGCGCCCGGGTCCGGCCGCGTCGGCACGCCCCGGGTCCGGCAACTTGTCTGAAGGCGTCGGTCCGGCGCGGCGTCCGACATCATGTGGACGCGGCCCCGGGATGCAGTAGAATTGGCGAGCAGAGTTCTCCCTGGGCCGCTGAGCGCTCGGGTCTGTATCGGCCGGCTGGTTGTGGTTCGGGCGGTCGCGGACCGAGGCTCGCCCCGGGCCCCGGCTTCAGGAACGCGGCGGCTACTCCATGGATCCGAACAATACGCTGATTTGCTGCCCGGCCGGACATCAACTGCAGGTCGTGCGGACGGATCTCAACAAGGTGTTGTGCTGCCCGGTCTGCAAACAGACGTTCATGCCGGGCGGCGGCCCGGCGGTTCAGGCCCCCCCGGGCTCCCCGGCCGGTCCGACCCTGTTGAGCTATGCGGACGGGACCCTGCCTCAGCCGGTGACCCGCCCGACCTATGTGCGCTGGCTGGTGGGGCTGTGGATTGTGGCCGAGTTCCTGACGGCGATCGGGAACTACGCCCAGATGGCAGTGGGGCAGGATCCCCAGAATCCCAACCCCTCCTTCATGTTTGGGCAGTGTTTCGTCATCCTGCCGTTTATAGCGGCGGTGGTGCTGCAATTGATGTGGATCTATCGCATCCACGCGGACGCCCTGCGGGCCCGGGGCTATCGCGAGGTGTCGCCGGGTCTGGCCCTGGGGCTTTCGTTCATACCGGTCTTCAATTTGGTCTGGACCGCATGGACGATGAAACGGCTGGCCACGTTCGCCGCGGGGGGTGGTGAGCCGTTTGCCCAGGGGGCGGCCGATGTGGTGCGGGCCAGCGCGACATGCCTGTATTTCGGGGTAGCCAAAGCGTTGGCGCAATGCCTCGGCGTAATAGTGGGAATGGTCGTCGTGTTCAGATCAGTCGGAGCGGCGGGGCCGGCCGGGCCGATGGGAACGGTCGATCCTCTCGCGTCCGCGGGACCCGGCTTCCACGCGTTCAGTGCAATAATAACCCTGGTGGGTTTGGCCGCGGTGCTGGTGTACGCCCGGACGGTGCCGAAGGTACAGGACTCTCTTTACAGATTCTTGGGGGCACCGGCCTGATCCCGGCCCCCCGCTTCCCGGCGGCCGGGAGCAGGGCGAGACTGATCAGTTCCGACGCCGGGGGCTGATCTTGCCGAGCAGAGGGCGGATGGCGAAGCCGATTGGTGTGGGGTCGTTGCCAAGGTCCCCGGGGCGGCCCTTGAGGCGATGGGCGTCGTTTGGTAACGTACCTGGCGGTGGACCGGACGATACTTGGAGTACTGGAGAGGTATCATGGCATCGCTGATCATCGCCGAGGGTGAGCAGGCCGGCACTCACTATCAATTGGGCATGCGCACGCTCACCGGGGGCCGCGATCCGGCCCGGGAGATCCAGATTGTGGATCCCCAGGTATCCCGCAAGCACTTCCAGATCCGGGGGGACGATCCGGGTCATGTCATAGTGGAGATGAAGAGCCGCAACGGTATTTATATCAACGGGACGAAGATCAGCGGCCAAAAGCGGTTGGAGAACGGCGATCGGATCCAGGTGGGTAACACGATTCTGGTCTATCAGGAGGCTGACGATCCGGACAGGACCAACGCCTTGAACAAGTACCGCCAGGCCGGGCGCGAACTGCGCGAAGACCGGACCATTGGCGGTTGAGCCGCATCTCTTTCGGGCCGGGGATGATCCGACAACTTGCCGCCGCCGGCGATTAGCAGCGGCAGAAGCGGCCGCTGCCGGAAGGGATCGGCAGCCGGGACCGAAGCGGCTTGACGAGCGCCGCGATGCCCTGGGGGCCGATCCGTTTGCTTGAATTTGACCTTGGTCCGCGGTGAGCTAGGCTTTCGGCATGACACCAGAACCCACAACCGATCCGGATCCGGTCGAGACCCGGGAATGGCTGGAATCGCTGGAGGCGGTGGTCGCCCGGCAGGGGCGGGAGCGAGTCCGACATCTGCTCGGGGCGCTCCATAAATGGGCCCACGGCCGAGGCTTGGCCGTTCCGCAGAGCACCTACACGCCATACCTGAATACGATCAGGCGTGCGGAACAACCCTCTTATCCCGGCGACCGGACCATCGAGCGGCGGCTCAAGAGCCTTATCCGATGGAACGCGATGGCCCTGGTGGTCCGGGCGAATCGGCGTTGCCCGGGCATCGGCGGGCATATTTCGACCTTCGCCAGCGCCGCGACCTTGCTGGAAGTGGGGTTCAATCACTTCTTCCGGGCCAACACAGCACAGCGCAGCGGTGATCAGATCTTCTTCCAGGGTCACGCGGCGCCGGGGATCTATGCCCGGGCCTACCTGGAACGCCGCATACCGACCGAGCAGATGCACAATTTTCGACGGGAGTTGGCCGAGGGCGGCGGGTTGGCCAGCTACCCGCACCCTTGGCTGATGCGTGACTTCTGGGAGTTTCCCACGGTGTCCATGGGGTTGGCGGCGATCACGGCGATCTACCAGGCCCGGTTCAATCACTACTTGCAGGACCGGGGGCTGGCCGAGACTGCTCATTGCAAGGTTTGGGCCTTTCTGGGCGATGGTGAGATGGACGAACCGGAAAGCCTGGGGGCGATCACCCTGGCCTCGCGGGAGGAGCTGGACAACCTGATCTTCGTGATTAATTGCAATCTCCAACGGCTGGACGGCCCGGTGCGGGGCAACGGGAGCATAGTTCAGGAGCTGGAGGCGGCCTTTGCGGGGGCGGGGTGGAACGTCATCAAGGTGCTGTGGGGGGAAGACTGGGATGCGCTCTTAGCCGCGGATACGGAGTACCTGCTGCCGGCCCGGATGTCGGGGGTGGTGGACGGGCAATGGCAGCGGTACAGCGTGGAGAGCGGCAAGTACATCCGCGATCATTTCTTCGGGCCGGATCCTGGGCTGCGAAAGCTGGTGGAGAACCTCAGCGACCGGCAGTTGGAGAAGCTGCGACTGGGGGGGCACGATCCGGAGAAGGTGTATGCGGCCTATCATGCCGCTACTGAACATCGCGGATCGCCGACCGTGATCCTGGCCCGGACGATCAAGGGTTATGGCCTGGGTGAGGCCGGCGAAGGCCGCAACGTCACTCACCAGCAGAAGAAGCTCAACGACGAGGAATTGCGGCATTTCCGGGACCGCTTCGACGTGCCGATTACCGACCGGGAGATTAATCAAGCTCCGTTCTACCGCCCTTCGGAGAACAGCCCGGAGATTCAATACCTCCGCGAGCGGCGAGCGGCGCTGGGGGGCTTTGTGCCTCGGCGTTTTGTCCGGGCCCAGCCGCTGGAAACGCCGTTGGCGGGGGTGTTCGAGGAGTTCATGAAGGGCAGCGCCGGGCGGGCGGTGTCGACGACCATGGCCATGGTGCGTCTGCTCTCGCGGCTGCTGCAAAACAAACGGATCGGCAAGCTGATCGTGCCCATCATCCCGGACGAGGCCCGGACCTTCGGCCTGGATTCGCTGTTCCAGAAGCACGGCATCTACGCCCACGCCGGCCAGAAGTACGAGCCGGTGGACTCCCACATGCTGTTGTATTATCGAGAGGAGAAGGACGGCCAGATCCTCGAGGAAGGCATTACCGAGGCGGGGTCGATGGCCTCGTTCACCGCGGCCGGCTCGGCCTATGTCACGCATGGGGTCAACACTATTCCGTTCTACATCTTCTATTCGATGTTCGGGTTGCAGCGCGTGGGAGACAGCATCTGGCTGTGTGGGGACATGCGCTGCAAGGGCTTTCTGGTCGGGGCGACCTCGGGCCGCACCACCCTGGCCGGCGAGGGCCTGCAACACCAGGACGGCCACAGCCACCTGACCGCCACCACGGTGCCCAATCTGCTGGCCTATGACCCGGCTTACGCTTACGAGATTGCGGTCATCGTCCGGGAGGGCATCCGGCGGATGCACGAGTTGCAGCACGAGGTGTTCTACTATCTCACGGTCGGCAACGAGAACTACCAGATGCCGTCCAAGCCCGAGGGGGCGGAGGAGGGGATCTTACGCGGCATCTACAAGCTCCGCCGCGGCCAACGAAAACGAAACTGGCCGCGGGTCCACCTGTTCGGCAGCGGGCCGATTCTCAACGAGGTGGTTCGCGCCCAGGAAATCCTCGCCGAGCACTACCATGTTTCGGCGGAAGTATGGAGTGTGACCAGCTATCAGCAACTGCGTCGGGAGGCCCTAATCGTGGACCGATGGAACCGGCTGCACCCCGCCGGGCGCCCGCGTAAGTCCTACTTCGCCGGACAGCTCGAGGCCGAGCCCTATCCCATCATCGCGGCCAGCGACTACGTGAAGTTGGTGGTCGATCAGTTGTCGCCGTGGGCCCCCGCGGGGTTTACCGGCCTGGGCACGGACGGCTTCGGGCGGAGCGAGGGGCGAAAGGAGTTGCGGCGGTTCTTCGAGGTAGATGCCGAGTCGATCGTGGTGGCGACTTTGCACGCCCTGATGCAGGGCGACCAGGCGGCCCCGGAATTGGTCGCCGAGGCCATCGCGGAGTTCGAGATCGACCCGAATAGGCCGGACCCGGCCAGGTCGTGAGACGGGTCAGGGCGGCGGTCGCGCGGGTAGGGGACGGGATCGACATCGCATTGCTTCCTTCGTTTCACCGGCAATCCTTCCAACAATTCGTCAGTCCCCCGCACCTGGAAGGTGTGTGGGATCCGTGCCGCGCAGGAGCCGAATTATGTCTTTGGACAGGTCTTTCGATCAGTTCGGTGGTGTTCTCGAGGGTCCTATCAGGGGAGGCACAGTTGACAACCGCTAAGTTAGTGTCTACAAACTTAGCCGGTTCAGGCCGTGGTCGTATTTCAAGGGCCAGTCGCGAAACCGGGGCCATGATCGGGGCGACGTAATCTATGAGCATCCATCTGGGCATTGACGTGGGCGCGGTCGAACTCAAGGCCGCTTTGTTGTTGCCTGAGGAGCAGGCCCGACGGGTCCTGGAGAACCCCCGGGCGCGGGCGGCGTTTCATCTTCTCGATCATTCGTCAAAGCACCAGACTGCGGTGCTGGTGGCTCGGCCTCGGCGGACTCGAGGCCGGCCGCTGGAGGTTACTCGGGAGATGCTGGCCGAGTTGCAGGAATGCTTCGGCGAGGAAGAGGTGACCTCGGTGGTCCTGACCGGTTCGGGCAGCGTTATGGTGGCCGAGGCGCTGGGCATTGGGCGATGCAACGAATTCCAGGCGGCGACCCGGGCCATAGATCTGCTGCACCGCCAGGTTCGGACGGTGTTCGAGATTGGAGGCGAGACCAGCAAGTACCTTCATCTGGAACCTGACCCGAGCACCGGAACCCTGGGCATTATCGACTATAGCACCAACGGGGACTGCGCTGCGGGCACCGGGGCGTTTCTCGATCAACAGGCCTCGCGGCTTCAGTATGCCGTGGAAGACATCGGCAAGGTGGTTCAGGGTGCGTCTCGGGCGGCCCAGATCGCGGGTCGTTGCAGCGTCTTTGCCAAGAGCGACATGATCCACGCCCAGCAGAAGGGTTTTACCCCACCGGAGGTGTTGCGCGGGCTGTGCAACGCGGTGGCCGCCAATTACAAGACGGCGGTGGTCAAGGGACGAACGCCGGTTCTCCCGATTGCGTTTATTGGCGGGGTGTCGGCGAATGCCGCCGTGGTGCAGGCCCTGGGCGAGGCCTTCGAGCTGGATGAGGGGGCGCTGTTTGTCCCGGAAGATGCCGCGGCGTTGCCGGCGGTGGGGGCGGCGGTCATTGCCGGAGAGTCGGCCGACCAGGACCGCGCTCGGATGCGGGCCCGGCTGGACGGGGTTGGGCGGGCGACGACCGGCCAGGAACATTCGTTCGCTACTTCGGCTCCGTTGAGCCTGGAGGGGGTCACGCTGTTGCGCGATCGGGCCCGGCCGTACGAGTTTCCCGCGGACGGCGCGGAGGTCGATGCCTACCTGGGGTTGGATGTCGGGTCGGTGGGCACCAAGCTGGTCATGGTCGACGATGACGGCGAGGTGATTCATTCGATCTTCACCCGAACCGAGGGGCGGCCGATCGAGGTCGTGTCGCGATGTTTGCGGGAGGCGGAGGAAGCGGTAGGGGCGAAGGTGCGGATTCGCGGGGTGGGCAGCACGGGTAGCGGTCGCGAGCTGATCGGAGAATTGGTGGGGGCGGACAGCATCAACGACGAGATCACCGCCCACAAGACGGGGGCCACCTTCGTCGGCGATCGGCTGTTGGGCAGGCGGCCGGATACGATCTTCGAGATCGGTGGGCAGGACAGCAAGTACATCAGCCTGGAGGCCGAAGGGGGCGATTCGGCGGGGTCGATCGTCGTCGATTTCACGATGAACGAGGCCTGCGCCGCGGGAACGGGTAGCTTCCTCGAAGAGCGGGCCGAGGAGTTGGGGGTGTCGATCAAGGGTCAGTTTGCCGAGTTGGCCCTGAGTTCCCGGGCCCCCATCAAGCTCGGCGAGCGGTGTACGGTGTTCATGGAGCGTGACGTGAACACCTTTATGCAGCGGGGGGCGAAGCGCGAGGACGTCATCGCCGGCCTGGCCTACTCCATCGGCTACAACTATATCAATCGCGTCGTTCGCGGTCGCCGGATCGGTGATTGCGTCTTCTTCCAGGGGGGGACGGCATATAACGACGCGGTCGCGGCGGCCTTCAGCGCCATCACCGGCAAGGAGATAATCGTTCCGCCGTATAACGCGGAGATAGGTGCCATCGGGGCGGCACTGCTGGCCAGGGAGAAGATGGGGGCCACCGGGCAGAAGACGCGTTTCCGCGGGTATGAGCTTGGCCGGGTGGACTACAGTCTGCGGGAGTTCACCTGCAAGGGCTGCGGGAATTACTGCTCGGTGCAGGAGTTCAAGGTGGAGGGCGAGAAGACCTTCTGGGGCGACAAGTGCTCGGATCGCTATCGCAAGCGGGCCAAGACCGATCGAAAGCCGGTGATCCCGGATCTGGTGGCCCTGCGGCGCGAATTGTTGCAGGCCGACGATGAGGGGGACCCCGCAGGGGCGACCGTGCGAATCGGCATTCCCCTGGCCATGTATGCCTACGATCAACTGCCGTTGTGGCGGCGGTTCTTCAGGGATTGCGGGTTTGCGGTGGTGGTTTCGGACGAGACCAACAAGCGTAGCGTGCAGGGCGGGCTGGATTCCATCGTGGCCGAGCCATGCTTCCCGATCATCGTGGCCCACGGGCACGTGGCCGAGCTGGTCGGCAAGGGCGTCGATTACATTTGGCTGCCGAACATCCTCTCCGCCGAAACCAAGTGGCTGGACAACGAGAGCCACGTCTGCCCCTGGGGGCAGACCCTGCCGTTCGTCATTCGTCAGGCGCCTCCCTTCCGGGCCTGGCAAGGGCGCATCCTCTGTCCGACGATGCGTCTGCGTGAGGGAACCGAACATCTGCGGAAGGTGCTGGTGGAGGCGGCGAGGGGGCTGGGGGTGGGTCGCAAGCGGGCCCGGCAGGCCTTCGATGCGGCCCTGGCGGTCCAGCAGAAGTTCCGCAGGGAGTATGAGCAGGCCGGACAGCAGGCCCTGGCCACGCTGGAGCAGAGCGGGGAGAGCGGCATGGTGGTTGTCGGGCGGCCGTACAACATCCATGATGCGGGGTTGAATATCTCGGTGGCCAGGAAGTTACGGGACTTCTACGGGGTGAACATCCTGCCGGTCGACGCCCTGTCGGTGGCGGATGTCGATGTCCGCGACGTGAACGACAACATGTACTGGGAGTACGGGCGGAAGATTTTGGCGGCGGCGAAGATTGTCGCCGAGCACCCCAACCTGCATATCATATACATAACCAATTTCAAGTGCGGGCCTGATTCTTACATCAAGGGCTTTGTCCGCCCGGCATCGGGTAAGCCCTATCTGACATTGCAGTTCGACGGCCATTCCAACGATGCCGGCATGATGACCAGATGCGAGGCGTACCTGGACAGCAAGGGAATCCTGCGATGGTGGCGACAGAAGGAAAGCGAACCGACGGGCCGATCCTTAAGGGCCGGACCCTCTACATCCCCCAAATGTCCTACGCCGGTGCCCGGATGATGGCGGCGTCCTTTCGGTCGATCGGCGTCGACGCGATGCCGGCCCCCGACTCGGACGCGGACACCCTGGAGCTTGGCGGATTGTTCAGCAGCGGGGAGGAGTGCCTGCCGCACAAGGTGACCCTGGGCGATTTCTTGAAGGTGTGCCGGGCCCCGGGCTTTGATCCGAGCAAGACCGCCTTTTTCATGCCCACGGCGCATGGGCCATGTCGGTTCGGGCAGTATGCACCGTATTTGAGAATGGTGTTGGCCGAGATGGGCTACGGCGAGGTGCCGGTGTTTTCGCCGTCGAGCGAGAATGGGTACGACGACATCGGGGAGCAGGCCTCGGATTTGATGCGGACGGCCTGGACGGGGGTGGTGGTGGCGGATTTGGCGACCCGCTTTCTGCTGAAGACGCGACCTTACGAGAAGATTGGTGGCGACGCCGACGAGGCCTTCGAGCAATCGTTGGAGGGCTTCGTTCGGCAACTGGAGCGTCCGGGGCTGACGCCGAAGCGGCGTTTGGCGGCGCTGGTGGGGGCGGTGGAGCGGATGCGGGATCGCTTTGGGAGCATCCCGGCACGGTACGAAAAGGGCCGACCGCTGATCGGGTTGGTGGGGGAGATCTTCTGCCGGCTCAATACCTTCAGCAACGACGACGTGGCCCGGCGGATCGAGCGGCAGGGTGGAGAGTGCTGGATTTCCGACATTGCCGAATGGGTGTGGTACACCAATTGGGATCAGGAGCAGACCATTCTGAAGGAGCACGGTCGGCTGGGGGGTGACTACCTGAAGCTGAAGATCAAGACTCACGTTCAGCGTCAGGCGGAAGTCACTCTATTGGCTCCGGTGAGCAAGGATCTGGAGGGCTACGAGGAGCCGCATGACGTTCGCGAGGTGCTGGCAGCGTCGGAGCCATACTTGCCGCCGGAGGGCTGTCTGGGGGAGATGGTGCTCAGCGTGGGCAAGGCGATCTATCTATATGGCAAAGGCGCCGACGGAATCATCGACATCAGTCCGTTTACCTGCATGAACGGGATCATCTGCGAGGCGGTCTACCCGTCGGTTAGCGCCGCCCATGAGGGGCTGCCCATCCGCATCTGCTATTTCGACGGGGTGAACACCAACGTCGATCGGGATCTGGAGATATTCCTCGAACTGACCCGGGCCTATCAGCGGCGCAAGACGAAGAAACGGGTCTATCCGCGCTATTTCGATTGAGCAGGTCGGGTAGCGACCGGAGATGCACAACGGGCGGGAGACATCTTGCGTTTGATGCTCCCGCCCGTGGTGCGTGACTCGGTTTACGGAAGGTCTTTCCAGCCTTTCCGTATCGCGGTATCCACCCTATGGCAGAATGATGTAGCCGACCGTGGTGGTGGTCGTCGCGGACCGGCCGGTAGCGGTCTTGAAGCCGACGGTGTTGCTGCTGCACTCGACGTCCCAGGCCGGTGTCGCATATGTATCGGTCCCCCCCGCATCGGCCGGGACGGTGAAGGCCGCTCCGGCGGCGCTGTATTGGAGGTACCAGCCGGAGAGGAAGACCAAGGCCCCGTCGGGGGTGACGCACATCTCGCCGCCAAAGCCGACCGTGCCGTTGTTGTTGGTCGAACCGTCGATTGAACTACCCAGGGCGGCCTTGGTGGAGCCTGGTCCGGGTACGGTGCCCACGGCGGCGCGGGCGTGGCCGCCGATGCTGTCGCTGGCATCGGCGTCGGCGAAGAAGGCGAAGGTGGTTCCGCCGATGTCCAGGTCGGAGGTGGCGGCCTCGGCGTTGGTCAGGGTGACGATGCTCCCGGTGGAAAGATTCACCAGGAAGGCCTCCTCGGTGGCCTGGTCGTCGACGGCCAGGACATAGCCGCCGTCGATCTGGATCTGGACGTCCCCGATGCCGTTGGGGGCGGCGATCTGAGTGGGAGCGGCGGTCGGGTCGGTGATGTCATAGACATAGAAAGTGTCGCTGGCGACGGCGATGACGGTCTGCGTATCGCCGTCGACGGCGACCTGCTCGACCTGCAAAGAGGTACCAGCCGGGTTCTGGGTGAAGACAACCAAGGAGGGCGTCGCGCCGCTAACGTCGATGACCTTGATGGTCTTGCCATCCGTGACCGCAGTTGAGTCGCAGATGACCACGCAGTAATCGCCGTTGGCTTGAATGTTGCCGGTATCGTCGTGGCTGACCGGGATGCGGCTGAGACGAATGTCGGTGGCGTCGAAGGTTTGCGTGATCGCCGCGGTGGCCACGTCATAGACGCTCATCTGGAAGGCCAGACCGCCGGTGTTCGCGCCGGCCAGGAAGATCGTGTTTCCGCCGACGGCAAAACCCCCGCTATCGTACTGGTCGCTGTTGGTGACCGCCGTCCCGCTGGTGGGGGTGGTGGAGGGCACGATGTAAGAGACGCCGGCAATTGTGCCGGTCCCGAAGGCGATCAAGTCATCGCCGGCTTTAAGGCCGGCGTCATGACGAACAGTGATACTCGTCTTGACGATCGTCAGGGTGGCGTCGGTTGTCCCGTTTCCGTTTCCGTTTCCGTTTCCGTCACCGTTGCCGTCACCGTTGCCGTTGACGGGTACTGTGTCACAGCCCAATCCCGCCATGAGAACGAGACCGACCATCAGGAACACCAGTCGCTCGGTGTTTCTCCAGTGCATGTGCAGAATCTCCTTTCTATGTGAACCCAATCTATTGACTTACTGCATCCAACGGAGTGCACCGTGGGCCCGGGCCCGGGTGTCCTCACGGTGAGGGCGCCTCGATGATGCCAATCTGCTGGATGCTTCTTACGCTCCTGGCGTTGATGCCGTCAATTGCAAAGCCCAGCGGGCGATGCGGCAGGACCCGCCCCATTCGCAACATCCACCAATCGGAATGCGAAGTCCTCATTCTGTAGTCGGGGGGTTATAACACAGAGGAAACACCGCGCCTAGCCCAACGGGTGGCATGCGGTCAAGAGGCCCGTGCGGCGGTCCCCAGGGGGTCGCAACAGCCTCAGCGGATGATATGGCGGAGGGTCCTGGGCAGGACCAGGCAATCTCTGAACAGTGGCGTGGGACGGGTCCGGCTGGTCCCGACGTATGGCGGGACTGCGGGTTCGCCGATTCGCGGCGCAGGCAGTGGCTGGCAAGCCGCAGTGGCACCCGGCGCGGGCTTCAGGCTCGCGGCTCGTCGGGGTTCTCGAACGCGGCCGGGCAGTGTTCTCGAACACTCCACAGCCGTAGGACTTGCGAAATGCAGCACTAGGGTGGGTCGAGGGTGGTCATTTCGCGGGAGGTCTTGTACACCGGCTGCCCATCGACGCCGAACGGATCGACCAGGACCTTGCGGTCGATGAAGGGGGTGGGGTCCATCCCGTTGGCCCACAGGTGGCAGTGTTCGCAGGCGTCGGCCCCGTTCTGGTGAGTGCCCCAGGCATCCCTTCGCCGCCGGACATTGTGGTCCATGGAGAAGGCCTGCATCGACTCGACGGCGATGCCGGTGCCCGCAAACTCGAATGAGTTTACGTAATCCGGGGGGGCGCCCGGGTCCTCGTGCCAGATGCTCTCTCCCTTGACCAAGACCGGGTTGGCGGCGACCTGCCGTCCGTAGCTGTCGTTGCCTTTGAGGGCTTGGATGTAGGTGTAGATCTCGGCCAGGCGGTTGACCTCCATCTTGCCGTCGCCGTTGTCGTCGGTCACGCCGGC
>CAZFMS010000110.1:0-12055 GCA_964520125.1 uncultured Planctomycetaceae bacterium | reverse complement strand
GGCAACTCGACCCAGTGTTGATAGGCGCACTTGGTCACCATCATCGACCCGGTGCCCAGAATCACCGCCATAGCCAGGCGGATATGCCACCGCCGGGTCAGCAACTGACGCAGCGTCAGCAGGTAGAGCACCATCCCCAGGAAATCCAGGGCCCCGGTGAAGGCCAGGTGGTTCTGTCCCGCCCGCCAGGTGGAGACCGCCGCGGCCACCAGAAGCAGCAGCGCTCCAATCTCTCCGCCGGTCCGGCGATACCACCGACCGCCGCGCCAGAGCCGGGTGCAGAACACGACCACCGCCACCGCGGCGATCAAGGCGACAATGAACAGCGTGCTTCCAGGCTGGGCATTAAGGGGGGCCGGCAGACCGCGGAGCCAGCGCGGCACCTCGAAGGTAGGGGTCTCGGCGATCAGGGCCCGGACCGGAATCAAGGCCAGCAGCACCAGCAGCGCCGCCCGGTCGACCAGGGCGCACAGATTACCGGGCCGACGGGGTGGCACTTCGTTGTCGGCACCCCGCGTCGTATCCGCCGTCGCTCCCGGGTGGGGGGATCGACGTCTGGGGCGTCTTTCGCCGCGGCGTCGCGTCATTCAACCCGTCCAGAACTCTCCAGCAGGGCCACCAGCAGCACCACCAACAAGGTCTGGGCTACGATGAGCCAGGCCGCCGGCCAGCCGGCCGTGGGTAACAGCAGGGCCGGCAAGGAGGTAACCAGGGTCGCCAGCCATATTACTCCAACGGCCCTGGGTACGGTCATGCCTCGACCAAGGAGGCGATGAGAGAAATGTCGCCGATCGGCGGTCCAGATGGCGACCCCGCTGCGCCAACGCAGGAAGATGACGCTGACCGTGTCGTACAGGGGAACGGCCATCACCACTAGTGGGGCGATCACCCCGATCGGCTGGTGGCCCTGGGCCGGGTCGGCAAAGGTGGTCAGGATGGTTAGCACGGCCAGCAGCAGCCCGATCACCATGCTTCCGGCATCGCCCAGATACACCGATGCGGGATGAAAGTTGTAAGGCAAGAAGCCCATCAGGGCCCCGACCAGCAGCCAGCACCACAGGGGCACGAAGAGCTGGCCGGCCAACATCGAAGTCGTGCCGAAGACCGCCGCGGCGATGATGGCCACTCCGGTGGCCAGGCCGTCGGTGTTATCCAGCAGATTCAGGGCGTTGATCAGCGTCACGATCCACAGGGTCGACAGGAAGACCGAGGGAACCCAGCCCAAATGGCCCAGCAGTCGAAGATCGCAGCCAACCACCAGGAACAGGGCCACCGCCAGTTGCACCAGCAGCTTGATCCAGGCCGCCAGCGGACGGAAGTCGTCGATCAGGCCCAGGACGCAGATCGCCGCGGCGGCCCCCACGATGGCCAGGGCCATCGGCGCCTTGGCGAGGATACCCTGCAGGTGAACGGCAATCTGGGCGGGCATCCAGGTCGGGCAATCCGCCGCCAGCAGCTTGGCCGCCAGGGTTGCGGCGATCACCGGGAGGACGACCCCCAGGGTGACGGCAATGCCCCCGCCCAGGGCCACCGGTACGGCGTGCCCCTTGTGGCCGCCGGGCCGGTCGACGAAGCCGCGGGTGCTGGACCATCGCCGGATAATCCAGGTGGCGGCGCCGCTAATGAAGGCCCCGATGACAAGTGCAGCAATAAGACTGGTCGCGTAGTCGTTCACGGCATTGATGGTTGGTCGCTCCGCGATGCCGCCCGAGGTCCGCCGCTACGAGAACTGCCGGTCGATCGGCCAGCGGGTGCAGCGCGACCAATAAAAAGCAGGCCCTATGATTTCTGCCTCGATAATGCCGACGTATAGGCAGGCCTCTGCCGCCCCGGGCCTCCCGGACCGCGGTCGAGGGCCGACTCGAATGCTATTGAAACCACCTGCCGAAGTCCATAAGGTACGATGAGCGTCGAAGGGAGGTTCGGTGAAGAAAGAGCTACGCAGCAGGCTGCGCAACATGCTGGCCTCGCTTTCACCTGAAACGCTGCAAGATGCATCACGCGCCGCCGCCGGCACCCTGTTCGGCGAGCCCGAGTATCAGCGGGCGGAAGTGATGATGATCTACCTCTCCCACCAGCATGAGGTCGATACCACCCCCATCGTGCTCCAGGCCTGGCAGGATCGCAAGAAGGTCGTCGCCCCCCAGGTAAGCTGGGAAAGCCGCCAGATGATCCCCCTGGAAATCCGCAGCCTGGACGACGTCAGCAGCAATCAACTCGGAATCCGCGAGCCGGTCCAGGGCCTGCCCATCCCGATCGAACTGATCGACCTGGTGATCGTACCAGGCCTGGCGTTTGATCCTTACGGCAACCGGCTCGGTCGGGGACGCGGTTTCTATGACCGGTTCCTGGCCAGACCCGAGTTCCGAGGCACGGCTTGCGGGGTGGCCCTGGAGTCCCAGGTGGTCGATTCGATCCCCGCCGGCCCACGCGATATCAAGGTGAACATGCTGGTCACCGACCAGTGCGTCCGCCGCTTCGATCCCTAGACCGACCATACCGCCTTTGGCGGCGGTGCCGCAGACCGCCGATCAGCCGGTTTCCCATCGGATCAGGGGCGGTTTTTGCGCGGGTTTTGGCTTGAATCATTCCCCAAGATCGGTACGCTATGCCCTCCTGGTGAGCCGTGGCCCCGGACGTGATGTCAAGATGCCCCGAATCGCGGGGTTGGGTAATCGCCGAATAATCCCCGACCTCAGGGAGGAGTGAATCATCGTGGCCCGACTTCGAAGCATGCGTGCCGGATCTTGGCCGGTACTGGTCGGCGGGGGACTCCTGGCCGCCGCCGCCGGGGGATTCTACGCCTGGCGGTTTGCCGATAGCACCACCCCACCACCAGACCACCTAGCCGCAATCACCGCTGCCGACGGCTCTTCCACGCCGGAGGCGACCCCAACGGCCGACCACGAGCGCATCACCCCCTTGCGAGCCGCACGGCCCGAAGCCGAGGTCGGCCGACGTTCTGCCCGCCCGGGCCCCAATGCCGGACGTGATGTCTCACCAAGCGCCCCGGCCGCCTCCTGGGCCGGCAGAGATGCCGCCCGAGGACCGTCACCGATCACCGTCAACGCCCCGCCCTCTCCGGGCCAAGGCCTGGAGATGACCATCGGCCGGGTGCAGCCCCGGCCCTCGGGATCGCCCCTGCAAGCGCTTCAGGCCGGACGGACCGCCCTGACCCGAGGAGATCTGATCTCCGCCCGGGCTTCGCTCTCGGCGGCCCTGAGGCATCCACTGGCCGACTCGGAGGCCCGCTTCGCCCGGGCCGAACTCCTCCGCGTCGCCGATGCCCTGCTGTTCAGCCGTACGGCCCTGCCCGACGACACCTTGACCGGCATCCACGTGGTCGGCAGCGGCGAGACTCTCGGCATCATCGCCCGGCGATACCGGGTTGCCCCGGAACTGCTGGCCGCGATCAACCAACTGGCCAACCCCGATCAAATCAATGTCGGGGCCCGCCTGAAGGTGATTCACGGACCGTTCCACGCCCGGATCGACAAGACCGACCATCGCATGGACCTGTTCCTCGGCGATATCCTGGTCCGCAGCTTCCACGTGGGGCTCGGCACTAACGGGGGAACCCCGTTGGGTACCTGGTCGGTAAGGTCGAAACTGATCAATCCAAGCTGGACTGATCCTGCGACCCACCAGCATTATTACGCCGAGGACCCGGACAACCCGATCGGTGAACGATGGATAGGCTTGCACGGAGAGGCCGGTGAAGCCGTCGGCAAAGTCGGCTTTGGCATCCACGGCACCATCGACCCGGCCAGCATCGGCGAAAACTTCTCCATGGGGTGTATCCGACTTCTTCCCGATGATGTGGCTTTGGTCTACGACCTGCTGGTCAGCGGCCACTCCCGCGTAATCATCGAGTAGCAGGACCAGTAGTTTCCCCGGGACGAAACCTCCGCCCGACACAATTAGGGCCCCGGCCGCGCCCTATTCAATGCGCTCCAGCACGACCATGACGTTGAGCAGATGCCGCCGGCCGGCCGGCACCTGACCCCGAGGCAGAGGACGCCTCTGTCCGACCCCGTAAAAGCTCCCGAAGGCCGCGTAGCGCAGCGTGACTCTCAGCGTCTGAGGAACCAGACCCTCCAAGTCCTGGTCCCCCAAGGACCGCTGCTCGAGAAGGGCGGCCCGCAAGTACTGCCCAAGTTCCAAGGTCATCGTGCCCGGAACCGGGTTGGCCAGGGCGGGACGATCCTTCAAGACCGCCGGACCCACCGCGGCGTCGAGCAGGTCTGTCGGGTTCGCCGGGTCCGGCCAGCCCCAGCCGTCATGGCCCCGATACGCCTGGTCGGCGTCTTCCAAGCGGGGGCTGTACCGCGAAGGCCGCAGGATATGATCGTAATTCCTGGCCACGCCTCGGCCCAATACCTGCCGGCCCCAGCGAACCTCATAGGAATCGTCCTCCCCGCTAGTGCTCAGGGTTACCGACTCGAGAGTCACCGTCACCCGTTGAGGAGCCCCCCACCGATAGAGAGGGTCCCCAACCTCATCGTACTCGGCCGGCCCGGGCCACCCCTGAGCGACCACCGTTTCCACGACGGCCAAGGCCCCGTACCGGCCATCGACTAGGTTACCCCTGCGGGAATTGATCCATTCCAGCCGCCGAAGGTGCTCCTCCGCACTGGTCGAGGAGGCCAGCCGCTGCCGGTCTTGGGCGGTCATGTGGCCCAGGGCGTGCAGCCAGCGGGCCACCTTGCCGGCGACCGGCGCCCTTAGGGCCGAACCCAGTCCGCTGAGTTCATCGAAATCGACGCCCGACTTCACCGCCGCCAGCAAGCGCCACCTCGCCGACGCCGGGGAGTCCGCCCATAGTCGGGAAAGATGCGACAGGATGAACTTCGCGCTGGGCAAATCCCCCTTGCGCAACAGCCGGCCCAGCATGGCCGGCAATCCGTCACTGCCGGCGACCTCCTCGTCGAACGTCACCAAATCTTCGAGCAGCGCTTCACGCTCGGCCTGATCCTCCGACCCATCCACCAGACACTTGGCCGCCGTCTCGGCGTAGCCCATCAGCACCAACGCCGCCAGGGCCTCTACTCGCAATCGTCGCGAGCCCCTCCGGCCGGCCCCGGCCAGGCCGTCAACCAGTGGGTCCGGGGCGTTGATCGACAACAGCACCGGAAAGCCGCCCCGGCCCTGCGAAGACCCACGCGGGCCGGTGGTCTGTTCCATCCGCCTCCGGCCTTGGACGATCAACACCTCGAAGGCTGCCTCTCGAACAATCTCATCTGCATCCTCATCGGTGGCTTCATCGATGATCTCGGAGAAACGCTCGGAGAATACAACGTCCCCCAGCGATACCGCCGCCAACACATTGAGCAGCCCCTCCTGCTCCGCGGGCTCGACCAGGGAATCCCATTGGTCAAAGAGCGGGTTGTCCGGAAGAGAAACTCCGATGTCCAAGCGCCGGGCGTGGTCGGCGATCGGCCGGGCGGTCGACGGTCGAACGTCGTTCATCAGCACCCGCAACAGCCGCCTCGCGGAATCGTCATCCGCGACGTGGTCCAATCGGGCGAGAACCCGGGATTGGGCCTCCCGCGAAACCTGCCCCGCAAAGGTCCAGTCCAACTCCTCACCGATTTCACCCGCCCTGGCGTCCAACTGCATCAACCCATCCAAGGCCGCATCACAGACCGAGGAGTCCTCCGAACGGAGGATCCCGCCCAGGAGTTCGGTCGCCGCGCTCAACTCTCCCGAACGGGCATCTAACGAGTTTGACCTGATCAGCTTGATCCACTCGCGTTGCACGCGGACCTTCTGTTTCTCCATGAGCCCGACGACCGTCTCCCCCACGACCGGCCGGGAGGTGAAGTAGGACCAGGCCGCCGCGTTGATGTCGCTCTCCTGACGGGCCCCCGCGGCGACCACCGCGGCGTCTACTCGGGCCGCCCACGCCGGTCCACCATCGACCGTGGCACCCCCCAAGGATGACTCCCGGAACCGGCGGGATTCTTCGTGGATACGGGCCAACCTCCTGATCGCCAGGGCGGCCATGGCCCTGGATCGCCCGGTGAGTCTGCCCACGATCGCCGCAACCGCGGGCGGCATCCGGTCGCCTGGTGCAGACGTAGTGACCCCGGGGTCGCCGGGGGTCAAAGCCCCGGGGACCAACGCCGACAGCGGATCCCGAACCTGGCGCAGGAAGCCAAGGTCCAACTCCTCCTTGAGCCCGTCCACCCACTCGAATGTCAACCCAGTGGCATTCTCGGGAAGCTCTACGACCAGGGCCGCCCAACCGCTCGGCCGCAACGTCCGGGTTCGCAGTCTGGGGCGATCACGAACGGTGTCTTCTCCCTCCATCCGCCGGGGCCCGAGGATGTTCTTGCCGATCAAGTCGGGCCGTCTCGCAGGGGGGGCTTTCGCCGAATCGTTGTTTCGGTCCTTGGGCTTCGGTCGTTCCGACCCGGTTTCCGGGGGCTCGCACTCCTTCAACTCCAAGCGCTCATAGATCGGTTCTTGCTCCGAGAAGGCCTCCAACCGAGGCTCTCCCCCGCGCACCCGCAGGCTCCGCAATCCGTAGAACCCGCGCATGTCCCGACCGCGAAAGCTGCTCTTGGATAAGGTCCAGGGTCCGGCGGTGGGGTCATAACTCAGCGGCAGAGTCAAGAATACCTTGCCCTCCCGGGCCTGGACGGCCACCCCTTCGTCAGGGGTCGACCGAGAAAACAGGGTCATGTCCAGGGCCGCGGTGAGGTCCAGTCGAATCCACGGTTCCAGGGAAAAACCCCATTTGGAGGATAGAGACGAAACCTCTGCCGACTTGTGGCCCGCATTCCAGGCTCGCCGCAGATAGCTGTGGGCCTCGGCGGCCAATCCCGCCCGGTGGGCCCATTTCGCAGCCTCCAACAAGCCCGACCCCCCGCCCTGGGCGAATGCGCCCGCCCGCCGCTGGAGAACGATCCGGTTCCAGAAGAGGCAGAAGCCCGCGGTACCCTTCTTCCTGGGACGCTCACCGATCGAAGGGTCTAACTCCATGGCCCGCTGCACGCAACGACTCGCCGAATCCGCCAATCCCGCGTGAAAGTAACCCTCCGCCCAGCGCTGCAGGATGGCCAGGTCCCGGCCATCTCGGATTCTCTCCGCTTCCTCCACCCCGCGGAGGATCTGCCGAATCCCGCTGCGCTGGATGGTCGCTTCGCGCCGACCCGACGTGCTGCCGGTGGTCAAGTGCAGGGCCTTCGAATCCTCGGAGGTGATCCTCCCGACCCGCACCCGGCCACTGCGGAGGATGATCATCTCTGCCTCGGCGGGACCGCCGACCCACACCATCGCTACAATCGTAACCGTCGTTCCCAACCGTTTCAGGCGTGTCGGCACGTTCCAGCTCATGGATAAGAGGCGCGGCAGGTCCCGGGCAGCCACCATCGGCTTGCACCTCCCATTCTAACCGGGATTACTCACCGCAGTCGTCAGTCCGCTTTGCGGCATGATGACTGCGGTTTGAAGCCGCCCCGCTGGTCGGCCCCCGGGCCCTGTCATTGTTGACTCGAGGGCCCCAGCGAGCCGGGCCGTCCTCGGCCCGGTCTCTGCCCGAGACCCCAGACACTCACTCGACCCCGGGGGCGCAACCCGTCAAATCAAGCATGAACAAGCACTGGCAACTGCGGTACAATCCGCCTGGAAAGCGCCGGCTGATGAAACTCCCCCGTGCCCGACACCGCTGGACCCTCTCCCCCAAGCAGGCCGTCCGACTCCAACATCGTCTCGCCCAGGAGATTCGGCAGGTCCCGCTCGGCGGGCCCGTGCGTCTGGTAGCCGGCGGCGACGCCTCGTTCACCCCCGACGGCGGGGATATCATCGCCGGCTGGGTGGTCTGGGACCTCGAAGCCCAGGCCGTGGCCGACACCGCCCTGGCCGTCCGACCGGTCAGCTTTCCATACGTCCCCGGCCTGCTCAGCTTTCGCGAGGCCCCGGCCCTGATCGCCGCCGCCCGCAAGCTGCAGATCGAGCCCCAGGTCTTCATGATCGACGGCCAGGGCCTGGCTCATCCGCGGCGTTTCGGCCTGGCCTGCCACCTCGGCCTGCTGATCGACCGCCCCAGCCTGGGCTGTGCCAAGAGCCGCCTCTGCGGCACCCACGACATGCCCCGCATGGCCCCGGGCGCTTCATCCCCCCTGGTGCACGACGGAGATCTCGTCGGCCGCGTCCTCCGCACCCGCCGGGGCGTCAAGCCGGTCTACGTCAGCGTCGGCCACCAGATCACCCTGCCCCAGACCGTCCGCCTCACCCTCCGCTGCTGCACCAAGTACCGCCTCCCCGAACCAACCCGCCTGGCCCACCAACTAGTCACCTCCCACCGCAACTCCCTGGGATGAGAGCCGCGACCGCAAGGGAGCGGATACCTTCGCCAATGCATCCGCTCTTCCGATACATCGGAGACTAACGCCAGCTGCTGTGTTGTAGGGGTGGAAATCAGCGCAACGGCTGCCGCTTGCCGAAGGCGATTACCTCGTTCATGCTGCCGCTGCGGAAGCCGCGGAGGTCCAGGGCTATGTACTGAAAGCCGATCTCGCGGAAGGCGGCGTCGATCTTGGCCCGGTTCTCCGGGCCGGCCAGCAACTCGATCGACTCCGCCGGAACTTCGATCCGGGCCAGGCGGCCGTGATACCGCACCCGGCATTCGCGGATGCCCACTTCGTCGTGAAGAAACGTCTCGGCCCGCTCGATCATCTTCAGCTTCTCGGGGGTGATCTCCTCACCGTATTGCACGCGGCTGGACAGGCAGGGGCTGGCCGGCTTGTCCACGGTCGGCAGGCCCATCTCCGCCGAGAGGGCCCGGATATCCGCCTTGGTCAGCCCCGCCTGGGCGCAGGGCTCGACGACGGAATGCTCCTTGGCCGCCGAAAGACCCGGCCGATAGTCCCCCAAGTCGTCGGCGTTGGTCCCGCTGAGCATGGCCCGCAGGCCGCGGTCCTTCAACAGGCCTTCCATCCGCCCGAACAGGGCGTCCTTGCAGAAGTAGCACCGGTTGGTCGGATTCGCCAGGTACTCCGGGTTGGCGAACTCCCCCGGATCGATCAACACGTGCTCCACCCCGAGCGACGCGGCAAACTGCCGGGCCTGCTCAAGGTCTCGACGCGGCAGGCTGGGACTCTGGCCGGTAACCGCCAGCACGTTCTCCGCCCCCAGCGTGTCGGCCGCGACCTTGAGGACGAACACGGAGTCCACCCCCCCGCTGAAGGCCACCGCCACCCGACCGAGCGGGCGGAGCACCTCCCGCATGCGTTCCAGCTTTTCCTGGAGAACATCATCCAAAGCAAAACCCCCCAGGTCAGATTGCGGATTTTGGATTTCGGATTCTGGATTGCGATTTGGGGATCAACATCCGACTCGGACAGCGTGTTTCAATCCGCATTCCGCATTCCGCAATCCCCAATCCCCAATCCCCAACCGTCAGGCTCGGCTGCGGGGCGTCGCCGCGACCTTGGCCGCGGATCCTTTCTCCGCGGTCCCGTTGGCCCGCGGCCGGGACTTCTTGGTCGCCGCGCTCTTCGGGGCCGTGGTGAAAAAGGCCCCCATCCCCCGCAATCGTTTATAGCGCCGCTTCAGCATGGCGTCCACCTTGCCGCGCTTCAGTTCACGAAGGTTGTCCACGATGAACTTCTCGACGCTGGCCGCGGCCGCCGTCGGATCTCGATGGGCCCCGCCCAGGGGTTCCTTGATGATCTCATCGATCAGGCCGAGCTTCTTCAGGTCCTTGGCGGTGAATTTCAAGGACTTGGCCGCCGTGGGGGCATGCTCGCCCGATCTCCACAGGATCGCCGCGCAGCCCTCCGGGGAGATGACCGAGTAATACCCGTGCTCCATCAACCCCACCCGATCACCCACGCCGATACCCAAGGCCCCCCCTGAGCCGCCCTCGCCTATGACCACGCAGATGACCGGCACCCGCAGCCGGGACATCTCCTGCAGGTTGATGGCGATGCAGTAGGCGATCCCCCGCTCCTCCGCCCCGATGCCCGGGTAAGCGCCCGAGGTGTCGATCAGACAAACCACCGGCACCCCAAACTTCTCGGCCAGCTTCATCTTGGCCAGGGCCTTGCGGTAGCCCTCGGGGTGGGCCATCCCGAAGCAGTTCTCCAACCGCTCCTTGGTGTCCTTGCCCTTGCTGTGGCCCACGAACATGCACTTGTAATTGCCGATGCGGCCGAAGCCGGTGATGATCGCCTTGTCGTCCCGGAAGTTTCGATCGCCGTGGAGTTCGCAGAAGTCACGCACCATCATGCTCAGGTAGTCGGGAACCAGCGGGCGCTTGGGATGGCGGGCCATCTGGACCGTCTCCCAGGCATTCAGGTGGGAGTACAACTTCCGCCGGGCCGCCAGCAGCTCCGATCGCATCGTGCGAATCATGGCCGCATGGTCTCGGCCGGTAACCGGCTGGATGGCCTCCAACTCCTCGATCTGCTGCTCCAGCTTGGCCAGGGGCCGCTCAAACTCCAGGTGTTCTCTGCCATTCTGTCCATTGGAACCGTTCGGCACGGTGCTCATTGGAAATCCCCGATTATTCTCCAGCCCGGTCATCACGCACGCCTCCACCGCATCGCGGCGCCGTAACGCCGCCTCCCGATGGGCATGCGACCTACAAGGTCAGGCGCCTCCATCATCGAAGCGCCCGCATCCACTGCGACGCCCCGAACGCCCAAGGCAAGGACGCCCGACCCGGAATGTCGAACCGTGTATCCTAACTCTCACAATTACCCGCCAAGGCCCGCGGGCAGCGGGCCGGCACCCTGCCGACCACATCTAATACCGTAGACCGGCCACCACCTATCGACAAGAACAATTTGACGCCACAGCCTCATCTGAGTACACTTCACCATTGTACAATATCGCGATGGCAGTTGTAATGTCATTGCTATCAAGAAGTTATGGCGATTTTGGCCCCGACCGCCCAGCTTCCGCAGAATCCTCATGACCCTCTGGAGAGTGCAACTATCGACCCGCTCGGATCAGCCCGATCCGCTGGGCCGGCAGGTCACCGCGACCCTCGAGGCCTTCGGCCTGGGGGCGATCGAGACGGTACGAACCGCACGACTCTTCACCATCGAGCTTCCGGAAACGACCAGCCGTGATCAGAGCCGCGACCGTGAGGGAGCGGTCCGGCAACGCTCAGTCGTCGAACGCATCGCCAGCCAATTGCTCGCCGACCCGGTCACCGAGGATTGTCGAGTATTCAGGCCGGGGGAGGAGCCGGCCGGGCCGCCCGGGGCCACCGTCATCGAGGTCCATCTCAAACCCGGGGTCATGGACAACGTGGCCAACTCGACCATCTTCGCCCTCCAGGACATGGGCATCGAAGCCGTCAGCGTCCGGACCGCCCGGCGCTACGAACTCCGGCCCGCCCTGGGCGATGAGGATCTCCGCAAGATCCCCCGGCTGATCGGCAACGACTGCATCGAAGAGGTCATCATCGGCACCAAGCCAATCGAGCCCCCGCCGGCACCTCCCGGTTCAGACTTCAAGCTCCGGCAGGTATCTATCCGGGACCTCGACGACTCCGGCCTCGAGCTGCTCAGCCGCCGGGGGCACCTGTTCCTCTCGCTGGAGGAGATGCGCACCATCCAGGCCCATTACCACGACGCCGGACGGAACCCCACCGACCTGGAATTGGAGACCCTGGCCCAGACCTGGTCGGAGCACTGCATTCACAAGACCCTCAAGGCGGCCATCGAGTACCGCGGGGCCCCGTTTCCGAATGCCGCCGAACAACCCCACGACCCCGCTGCCCCGCCCTTCGTCAAGAAGTACGACAACCTCCTCAAGGACACCATCGTCCGGGCCACCGACCAACTGATCGAGGCCGGTCGCGGCCCTACCTGCCTGTCGGTCTTCCAGGACAACGCCGGCATCATTGCCTTCGACGACGACTGGGCCATCGCCTTCAAGGTCGAGACCCACAACCACCCCTCGGCCATCGAGCCCTACGGCGGGGCGGCCACCGGCGTCGGCGGCTGTATCCGTGACATCCTCGGTTGTGGCCTGGGGGCCTTTCCGAATGCCGCCGAACAACCCCACGACCCCGCTGCCCCGCCCTTCGTCAAGA
>CAZFMS010000109.1:0-12071 GCA_964520125.1 uncultured Planctomycetaceae bacterium | reverse complement strand
TGGACGAGTTGGCGGCCCGGTGTGACGTCGACCGGACCAGAGGCAACGAGTCGGCCTGTCAACGGCGCAATCAGCGGCGCAGGATCCGTGCGGCCTGCGAGATCTGGTGCTTTGAAGACAGAGGCCGGAAGATCCAGCACCAGGAGGCACGCACGCGCAACCTTTCCGAACGGGGCATTGGCCTGATCGCTCGGTGCGTAGTTCTGCGGGGCATGCCCATCGAGATCCGCATCGCCCCGGCCGGCCGGCCGGCGGTTCATCTGGCCGGCATCGTGGCATTCTGCCGGCACGCCAGGCGCGGCTATCACGAAATCGGAGTGGAGCTGAGGACCCATCAAGACAAACCAATCTTCGCCGATGACCCGGCGCAGGCCATGCGTTCACTGCCCTGGCTACAGGGAGCCCTGATGCGCATACGCCTGGGGCGCAAGCCAATCAAGTTTGGCGGCAAACGCGCCCGCGAATCCTAATCGGCAGGCAATGGGCAAACCCGCAAGGTGAGCGGCCATCCGGGGCGGTCTGCTCTGGGCGGTGTATGTTCGATGCCGATTAGCAGGAGCGGTTCGGCCGGGCGGACATGAATAGCGGCGGTCGGATTTGAACCGACGACCCAGGGCTTATGAATCCCTTGCTCTACCAACTGAGCTACGCCGCTGCTGGTGCTCTAACGCCTTACGGTTATAGGGGGCAGCCAAATCATCGTCAAGCCCCGGACGGGCCCAAGGCCGCCGGCGCGCAGGGAACGTGCTATGCGATCTTCGATTTGACAAGGGGAAGCCTCCTGCTCGCGTCCTCTGCCATCGCGTCGACCACGGCCTGGTAGTACCGGGCGGTCGCGCGAGTGTCCGAGTGTCCGACCAGGTCGGTAGCGACCCGCTGGTTCCTGCGACCTCGAGGCCTTGGCCGGTCTTCGTCTCGGGGCAGCCCCCCGTTGACCTTCGTTGCCCTGTGGGTAGGATGCGGCGAGGTCAAATCGGATCGGGTAAGGGACCTTCATGGGTCACATTCTCGAATACCTGCTCGCCCTCGCCCTCTTCAGTCTGCTCGTCTACGTGCCGGGATACTTGATCACGGAGACGCTGCTCCGCCGTCGGATCGCCGGTCCCGCCCTGATCTGCACGCGGGCCACGCTCGGCCTGGGCTTCTGGATCGCCACGGTGTTCATGGTCTGTGCGGCGGGCTGGTTTCGCCCGGCGGTGCTGGTCATGGTGGGTGCGGTATTGGGTGTGGCGTCGCTGGTGGTGTGGCTTCGTGACGAGGATAGGCGGTTGGGTTGGCCCACGATTCGCCGCCCGCGGTTCATCCTGGAGAGGAGCCTGCTGTCCGGCGCGATCCTGTTCGCCGCACCGATCCTGTTTCTGCTCACCCTGATCCCGGTCGTGTCTTGGGACGCCAACACCTATCATCTGACCGTGCCGAAGCTGTACATCGCCCACAACGGGTTTCGCCCGATCCGCTTCAACATCTACTCGAACTGGCCGCTGAACATCGAATTACTGTTTGGGCTGGCCATGCAGTTCAAGGACTACGTCCTCGCCAAGCTGGTCCACTACGGGTTTGGGATGCTGACCCTGCTGGCTCTGTATCAGTTCACCACGCGGCTGCGGGACAAGTTCGCCGGGCTGCTGGCCGCGGTACTGTTCTTGGGCAACCTGGTGGTGCTGTTCGAATGCTTCGTTGCTTACGTGGACATCGCCTTGGCCTTCTTCTTGCTCATGGGTTGCTGGTATGTCACTGAGTACGCCAGGAAGCCGGAGGGCGGCGGGGTGTGGTTGCTGCTGGCGGGCATCTCTGGCGGGATCATGTCGGGGGTCAAGTTCAGCGCCCCGTTGGCGACGGTCTGCCTGATGGTGTTCCTTCTCCTATCGGTGGTGCCACGCTCCGGCAGCGGTCGAAGGCCGGGCGGTGAACTCGCGATCTTCTTCGTTTTGCCGTGCATCCTGCTGGCTGCTCCATGGTGGATCAAGAGTTGGCTTTACACGGGGAACCCCGTGTACCCGCTGATGCACGGCATCTTCGGCGGCCCGGATTGGAGCACGAAACTTGGCGAACAACTTCGGGTGTGGCATCTCTCCATCGGCATGGGTCGCGGGCCGGTGGACTACCTTCTGCTGCCGTTGCGGGTCATCCTGTGCGGCGACATCAGTTACGAGCGATTCGACGGGGCCGTCAGCTACTTCTGGATCATCTGGTTGCCCGTCGCGATTACGCGTGGGCGCCGAGACCCGCTGGTCAGGAATCTGCTGCTGACGGTGTTGGTCTATTTCGGGTTCTGGAGCATCACGTCACAACAGATGCGTTTCCTCATACCGGTGCTCCCCCTGCTTTCGGTGGCGGCCGCCGTGTCGCTCTCCGACGTGGTGCGTGGGGTGCGCCGCGACAAGCACCGGAAACGCCTCGCGGGGCTGGTCGCGGTCGTTGCGGTCACCTCCTTGATCGGGTCGGCGGCCCAGGGGCTTTGGATGGTCTCCGGCTTCGCGGAGGAGGATAGGACGATAGCCGATCAGGTGACCGGCTTCGGCCCGGAACCGGTGTTCGACTTCATCAACGAGAAACTGCCCACCGACGCGCGGATCATGATGCTGAACACGAACCACGGTTTCTTCTGCGATCGGTCGTTCATCGCGGACAGTACGTTCGAGGCGTCGCAGTTTGACGAATTACTCCGCAGAGCACCCGGCATGCAGGGGCTTCTGGAACTGCTCGCGGAACTGGGCGTCACACACATCCTGTGGCATGACTCGGATTGGGGCATCGACTACCCGGCGGCCCTGTTCGCATTATTCGAGGACCAGTCATTGACGCGCTTGGTCTACCGTTCGCCGGACGCCCTTGACCGCGTGTACGAGATCGTCAAACCACCGGCCCCACGGCGCGGTCCGCGGGCGCAGGGAGGCGGTGGCACCGCGCTCATCAAGAACGCGAATGACCCAACCCCCAAGAACAGATCATCAGCAAGCTTGATGAGGCAGAGCCCCCCCCGGGCCGGTCGGTCCGGCAAGAACCGTGGGTGACGGTTCAAGACCGATCGGCAGTTGGATCCTCACTTCCGAGTTTGCGACAGATGCAGGGCCCGCAGGAGATCGCGCTGTTCGATGATGCCGACCACGCTGTGGGAGTCAGAACTTTCCACCACCGGTAGTGAGCCCAGGTCCTCCTCCTGGAAGGCCTGGAGGACTTCTTCCAGGGACATGTCGGAGGATACTGCCCGAGTGTTGGGATTGGACAGATCGACGGCGGTCATCAGCCGGGACAAGAATGGATCATAGATGATCTCGCGGATATCACTGAAATGGATCACCCCGACCAGGCCATCTTCTTGGTCGACGACCGGGAAATGGCTGTGCCGGGAATGCTCGACGATGCGCAGGACTTCGTCCAAGTCCGCCTTTGCCGGTATGCATTTCACCTTGGTGCGCATGATGTGTCGGACTTTCAGTGATTCTCGGCTCGCCGTGGTAATCCTCCGGCCGAGGCCCAGGGCCCTCAGCAGGGCGGTCCAGGTCAGGGTTATGATCGAGGCACTGCCGGTAGCGGTGGACCGCGGTCGGCGCAAGAGGGTCACCGCCTTGACCTCGCCGGAACGCACCACCACCCACTTGATCAGCAGCGGCCCACAGATTTCGAAGATCACTACCGACCCCAGCACCACGGTGGTAAACCGTGCCGCCCACTCGTTTTCCCAATAGCTGTCCACGAAGTCGGCCAGCCCGATCACTACCGCCGCCTGACAGAGCAGGGCGGTCCCGAGATAGGGATGAAGTTCTCCGGTGGACTGGGACCAGCGCATGCCCAGCCAGGTCCCGACCGCCTTGCCGGCCAATCGGCAGACTACGTACGTCCCGCCGACCCAGCGCAGCTCGAAGATATCTGCCAGGTGGAGCTGGTATCCGGCAATGACGAAGAAACCCACCAGGACCGGCTGGGTGATCTTCCGCAGAGAATCATCCAGGCGTTCGGGATCGATAGCGATGTTGGAGAATGTGGCTCCCAGGCAGAGGGCGGTGAGCAGGAAGTTGTAGGAAACGTCGTGATGTTCCAACAGCCATCCCTCTCCGGCCCCCAGGATGATCAGGGTAGCTACCAGGATGAGCACGGTCTCGGCGATCTGCAGCCTGGCGTGGGCGATGCTGAGGGCGAAACCCAGGAGTATTCCCAGAAGCAGGCTGCCCAGGGTTGTCGTCGCCAGGTCCAGCCAGACGCCGCCCGGGGATAACTTTACCTCTCCGAGGGCCCCCACCGCGGCAAGCAAGAGGAAGCAAACTTGAAAGGTCACCAGGCAGAGGACGTTGTTCACCCCGGTAAGGCTGAGGATGGTGTCGGTGGCCGGTCCCTTGGCGTCATACTCACGGAGGACGGAGAGGGTGGCTGCCGGGGCGGTGGCCACCGAGGCGAAGGCCAACAGCAGGGCAAAGCAGAGGATGACGTGTGCCGGGGTGTCGCCACCGACCATCATGCCGGCAACAGCGGTGCCGATGAGAACCAGTACAAAGGTCAGCCCGCTTTCCCCGAGGGAGATCTTGAAGACCTTTTGGCCGACGGCCTTGAGGTGGCGAGACTCGAAGACTCCGCCGATGGAGAAGAGGATGATCCCCAGGGCCAGATCCTTGACCGGCTTGAGTTGGTCCGCGGCGGCCTCGAGTTCCTCGATGGTCGCCAGTCTAGCGGCGGTATCGTCGTCCGGGCCGACCAGGAGCCCTTGCAGGAGCAGCTTTAGTCCGGCCCCGGCCAGCAGGTAGCCCACGACCCGGGGGACGCGCAGCGCCCGGGCCGCGTAGCCGCCCCCGATCGCCGCGGCCAGCATCAGCCCGAACAGCAACCCGCTGCCCGGCACGACGCTGAGTAGGTGGATTTGTGGCGCCATGGCAGCTATTGCACCACAGCTTCGCGGCCCGGCAAAGTGCAAAAACCAGATGGCGGCCGAAAGCCCCGGGATAGACGGTTCGGACCTCCGGGCGGCGGACATTCCCGAGGCCGGGGAATAGCGGTGCTCAGGCGGTTCAACTGCTCGGAGGGTAGGGGAGTCGATACGAGCGGGCGAGAGCAACTCACTGGCTCGAAACGGCAGGGCCCTGGGCAATCACAGGATGTTCCCGAGGCCGAGCGGCCGGTGCCACTCGGCTGATTCGGCCCCATCTTCTAGCCGCCCATCATCAGTTCGATGAACAGCTGGAGATCGAGACCGTCGGGCGACCCATCACCGTTCATGTCGGCGGCGGCCACGTGGTTCGGATCGGTATCCGTGCCGATCAGGACGCCGGTGAACAGCGGAATGTCGTTCATGTTGACCACGCCGTCGCGGTTGATGTCGCCGAGGGGCAGTCCGCTTCCGGGGGTGATGCTGAACACTGTATTCGCTCCGTCCGAGGAGTTTTGGAAGCGCAGGTCCCGGGCAATGACCCGGACCCGTACGTCCGGAATACCGTCGCTCGGGGGCAATACCCAATTGAAGAGGACTGCGGTCGAGGGCAGGGCGGGGGCGACGAAGTGCCAGGTATGGCCCCCGTCGTAGCTCGCCTGGATGTCAAAACCACTCAGGCCCTCGTCGTCGGAAGCCGTCCAGGATATTGGCACCGTCGACCCACCGGGGAATTGCTGTCCCGCGGTCGGCGAGAGCATCTGGACGGTGGGCGGCGTATCGCCCACCCGCGGATCGGGACGGATCTCGAAGGGTTCGGAGAAGAACCACTTCACGCGGTTGGTGGTTCCCTGGGTGCGAATGGCCACCCGCGCCGTGTCGGTGCTGACGAAGGGGATGCCCATTCCGGAGCCAGGGAGGCAATCGCTGAAGCTGCCGCCCAAGGGAACGCCGGTGCGGTCGGCGTCGAGCACGATCGATGCGTAGAACTGTCCGACGGGTCCGGTGAGCCCGCTGGAGTCCCAGCAGAGCGGCTCGGTCGCCGGTGCACCGGACACGTAGGGCCCGGAGAGGTCGGTAAGGAAGACCAGAGGGCCTCCGATCTCACCCGACGGAATCTGGTGGTCGGAAGCGTCCCAGCCCTCCTGGCCGGCCGGGTCGACGGCGATGACGCGAATGCGTGGGGCCTTGCCGTTCACCGCGAAACCGATGTCCGGCACGGTCCACTCGTAGGCCTGCTGGATGCCCGGGAGGCCGTCGGCCACGATGGTGGTGCTGCCGGCGGCGAGCGGGTGGTCGAACTCGATCCGGTGCGAGACCACGGCGTCGTCATCCTGCGAGGTCCAGGTGAGGAGCACCTTGGAGTTCGGTTCCAAGAGGAAACTGTTTTGGTTGAGGTGCACGCTGGGCGGGTTGTCGGAGAAGTCCGGTGCCGAGGTCAGAAACGGAACGGTGGTCACCCCGGCGGAGACCGTTTCGCCTTGGCCTCCGGGGTTGTCCGGGGAATTCGGTCCGGTGGGGTGGTTCCACCAATTGTTCTGAGCATCGATCAGTTGAGTGTCCCATTGGACGGCGACGCCGTTGCCTTCGAAGCTGTTGGCCCCGGTGGCGCCATTGAGGGCGTCCGGAATATTGTCACCCCAGGAGCCGACTACATTATCGAGGAAGCGCGTCTTGCGGATGTACGCATCGTTCTGCATCCCGAAATCGCAGTTGCGGATGATGCAGTTGTCGATGAATCCGGGAAAGGTGATGGAGTTGAAGCGGGCGCCGATCTGGCCGCCATCGATGATGCAGTTTTCGAAGCGGTGGAACTTCTGGAGGCCCTGCCACTGCTGGGCCGGATCGAGCCGCCCGAAGGTCACCGGGTTGTTCGGCGTGCCGCGGGCCTCGACCCACCCGTCGGCCCCCCAGAATTCCGCCAGCGGCCCGAGCAGGATGTCGACCCCGGGCTGGATGTCCAGCACGCCGCCGATGTAGAAGGAGGGAATCGCGTAAGGGATGCCGGTATCGCTCCATACGTTTCCACCAATCAACCCGGCCGAGGCAAACTCGACGTTGACGTAGTTGTTGGTGTTCCCGGTCGCGGGCAGGGCCGTGCCGGACAGGAATCCGCTGCCGCCAATCTGGGCAGGGTACTGGTTGCCCGACAGCACCACGTTTGGACCGAGCTTGGCATTGACGGCCACCAGATCCAGGCCGGCTTCGGCGCTGTTGGTGACCGAGAGGTTGTTCAGCCAGACCGGCTGCAGGAAGAACTGCAGGTTCAACCCGGTCTGCGTGGCATTGTCGAAAGTCACGGTATCCATGTAGAGGTTGCAGCCGCCGATCTCGCAGAACGCGTTGGTGAAGGTGGAGTTGGTCAGACGAAGAATGCAGGATCCGACGCGGAACCACGGGCCGTCCCAGGAGCATTGATCGAACTCGAGGAAGGCCGGGTAGTTCCCCGGTGCTCCGCCGAAAATGTATCCGCCGCTGAGAAAGTCCACGCTGCGGCAACTGAGGGTGCAGGGGCCGTAGGGATGGAGCTGCAGGTTGACCACGGCGTTTTCCAGCTCCAGGCGGCCGAAGATTTCGATCCGGTCACCGCCCTGGAGCGTGATGCGCTGGCTGGGCGTGCCGATGCCGATCATGTCGCCGTTCAGGGTGATCGTCGCCGTGGGCGCTACGTCGACGACCACCCCCGGGTCGACGATCACAGTACCGCCGGCGACAATCGTGGTGATCTCGGTGATCGAGACCGGACTCATGGCCGCGGTCCAGTGCACTGTTTCTCCGGGCGCGGGAAGCGGCGGTCCTGCATTCAGCTGCCCAACGCTCAGGTTGTCGATCTGGAATCCCCCCAGGAAGTCGTCTGCGGTGGCCGCGGGGGGTATGTAGAAGCGGAAGGCCAGGCGTCCACTGCCTGGTAGCGTCAAGTTGTGTTCGGCCCAGAGGTGGGTTTCGGGGTCGGGGATGTCGGCCAGGAGCGAGGTGAAGTCTCCCACTTCGTCGGCGTCGTTGCCGGTGTCGGTCTGCCCGGAGGGGGAGTACCGAATCTCCAGGTGCTCGCTGGGTACATAGCCGTTCGGGATGACGCTGGAAAGAAAGAAGCGTAGTTCGTCGCCGGCGATTTGACCGGGGATTGCGGGCAAGATCGCCCAGGAACTGGCCTCGGCATCGTTGTTGTCGAACCACTGGCTGACCGTCTGGTCTACGTGCAGGGACCGACTTCCTTGGTACGCGTAGTTCCAGGGACGCCAGTCACCCGAGCTGACCGGCTCGCTCTGGTTGCGGAATTCCCAGCCGGCGGCGATCAGGCCGTCCGGCCCGTGCCCGTCAGTGACAAAGCCCATGCTGTCGAAGTCCTCGACGTAACTCGCCTGGGCGAAGCAGAACGAAGCCGTTGCGGTCAGGGTCGCGCCAAAGACGGCGGCGAAGAGCCTAGCGTTCATGTCTATCCTCCTTTTTGACCAATGGAAAGCTGAATCGGGACGCTCCGATTTCCGGCCTGGCGAACATCATAGCACTTGAAGACTCCCGATTTCAGCTGGAATCGCGTTCCCGTCATGGTTTCTACCGTCCTCTCGAGGGAGAATCTCGGTTGAGTGGATGATGTTCGACCGCGCTTCAACGCCAATCGTTCCGGGACCACGTGTGGTTTCTCCGTCGCGGTGGCCGAGCGGATCAGAAGCGGCCCAATGCCCTGCCAATCCACCCAGGAGCCGGATGCCTGAGGCCCTCGCTCCATCTCATCGCTCCCCGTCAGCGACGCCGATCTGCTCGCGGGTGAAACGGGGATGCTCGACATTTTGGCCCGGTCCTGAGACGGCGAAGTAGTGAACTGCAGGCTTCATTGATTCTACAGTTGTCCACATGATCGGCTTCCTGCTTGGATGGAGCATCGGATCTGATCCTCATTTCCGGTTGCTCGGCCATACCCGGCGCTCAACCTCCGAGCAGAGCGACGACGAATTCTCGGGTATCGAGGCCGTCGGCGGCACCGTCGTTGTTGAGGTCCGCCCGGGCAATGTGATCCGGATTCTGCGGCGAGCCGAGCAACACGGCGGTGAAGGGAGCGACGTCGTTGACGTCCGCCAAGCCGTCTCCGTTGATGTCGCCGAGGACTGGCGAACTCACGTTCTGAAGGTTGACAATATACGTCGCATAGTCATCCCCCACGCTCTTCATGCCGACTCCGACGACCTCGCAGGGATTCACGAACGCAAGATCAACGAGCCCGCCCCAGGGCACAAATTCAGGCCCCGGTTCGGACGTCCACTCCACGCCGTTGAAATGGGCGTAGCCGCCGACCCCCATGGTGAACATGTCATCGGGCGCGAAGGCGGTGATCATGCTTCCGCCGGCCGGGCTGGCGACCTGCGTCCAACTCGCGCCGTCCCAATGGAGCAAGAGCGGATGGGCGCCTTCGGCATCGCTGTAGAATCCTCCCGCCCAGACATCATCCACGGCCAAGGCTACGACTTCACTCAGCACGTGTGAGGAACCCGGCTCGGGCCCTGGAACGCGCGACCAGTTCGATCCGTCATAATGGTAGATTTGCGATCCACCACCGTCCCCCACGGCCCAAACGTCATCGCTGGCCGTGGCGGCTACCGCGTTGAGTTGCTGCGAGACGTTCGGGATTGCGAACTCCATCTCGAACACCTCGAAGTTCGATCCGTCGAAGTGAATCGCCGCTCCGGGCCAGACCACGGCATCGTTCGGCAAGAACTTGAACCATGCGCCTACCAACCACACATCGTCCGCCGAGACGGCCTCGACGTCGTGAACCCGATCGCCCGAGGCGCCTTGGTAGGGACTGCTGCCTCCGCCCGGCTGAGGCATACCCGCGTCCGCCCAGTCGGTTCCGTTCCAATGCAGCGCCAGTGAGTGACGTCCGACCCAACCGCCGGGGCCAACGTCGTACTTGCTCCCCGCCGCCCAAACATCGTTGGAGTCGACGGCTGCCACCGCTTTGAGGTCCACCAACGTTATGCCCGGCGCCGGGGTGGGGCTGGGCGAAGGCACAATGGTCCAATCCGTACCGTCAAAATGCATGGCCAGGGAGAACTGATCGTAGCCAAGACCGGGCCCTGCGCCGGCTGTGTAATTCCCGACGGCCCAAATATCCGACGGGGTGATGACCTCCACACCATTGAGTCTTGCGTCAATGGTATCGATGGGATTCGGACTGTCTTGGTTCACCCATTCGCCACAGCCGGCGACAAGAACGGGCGGTTGAGGATCCGCCGGTGTTCCCCACAAGGAGAAGCCGATGTCGTGATTGCTCGGCTCGCCCCAAAAGTCGGTGTGTGGCTCCCAATCGCCACCGGCCAGGTTGTCGCGGTAGAAAATGGCCGATCCCTGAGGGTTGTTCATGCTCGAGAACCAGATACTCCAATATCCCCAGGATTCAAACACCATCTGGACCGCGATGAAATGCCGGCCACTCGCCTCAAACGGTGTCGGAAGCGTGATGTCAACACCGGTCGGGTCGTTGACGTTCACGAGCAAGCTCGGATCGCCGGCACTTAGGAAATACTCCGCCTGAAGTGCTCCCGGCGTATTGGCCGGTGTCGATTCATAGAATCGGACATGAACGCCGACGACTACGAAGCCGCCGCAACTGAAGCAGCCATAACCGGACATCAGCACTCTTTCCACACTTCCCACCACGTCGAAATCATCCGCCACTTCGGCGTCATAGGCGCTGTTCTCGACTGTAATCATGCTGTGCTGCGATGTTGTATTACCATCCGTCAGGTTCATCCAGAGAAGGTCTTGCGCCTGAGAACTGTTGCCGGCTCCACACAGGCAAGTAGCCAAGGCGAGCGCTCTTAATGATTTCATCTGTCAATTCTCCTTTGTTGAGCTGCTACGCGGGCCGTGGTTGTACCGCCCAGCCGGCACATGCATGGCGGTACTTATTATCAATCGCCGTGCCACGACGAAAGCAAGGGATGATTGCCCCTTTTGATCCCCACACCCCTTCAGTATCAATGAAATGCTGAATGAACCGGCAAGTGATCAGGTGTCCCCGCGACCAGCTAATCATTCGTGCAGCGATATGTCGCGGGTCCGCGACATACCACGGAACCAGGAAGACGTGGTTCGCGGCGCCGCTACATCAAGTTCTACAACCCGGACACGTTGCGGGAGGCATATTACAGCATTGAGCGGGACGCCGAGCCGGGCGTGGTCCAGGAGGGTCTGTTCTCTTCCTGGTCGCGGGTCGATTGCCAGAGCGGTTGCGGAAGGATGATCTACGGGCACGCTCCGGCGAGGAGACACTGCACAAAGGAATCAGCGTCGCCGACATCAATCACCCGATCGGCGTTCAGGTTGGCACTGTTGATGTCGCAGTCTGGATAGGCGGCCCGGTACGCGGTGGGGTCCAGCAGGGCGGTCACGAATGGGGCGGCGTCCAATCCGTCGATGGCACCGTCGCAGTTCAAGTCCCCCCACAGCGGCTCGGTGATGGTGAGGACCTGGTCAACGGTCACATCCTGCAGCATCTGTAATCCGCCGTTGGGCCAGCGAACCACGATCTCATCGATGGTCGTTGCCGCTCCGAGCCCGAACTCCACCGGCAGGCTGTTTTGCGACCCTCGGCC
This sequence comes from uncultured Planctomycetaceae bacterium, assembly GCA_964520125.1. Taxonomy (GTDB): domain Bacteria; phylum Planctomycetota; class Phycisphaerae; order UBA1845; family UTPLA1; genus JAFGQA01. Next base: position 617 of record CAZFMS010000109.1, on the reverse strand, counting down.
GGCCCCGCCGCTGACCTCCTGCACCGTGGTGGCCAGGGGGGTGGCGACTTCGAGGCGTGCTCCGATGGCGCTGCGGTTGCTGACCGTGCCGATCAAATTGAGCGTGATCCAGTGGTTGCCGCTGGCGGTATCATTGCGCCACAGGCGGGTAGACTCCCCGGCGTCGGCGGTGACGACGAGGTCGAGCTTTCCATCGTTGTTGTAGTCGGCGAAGGCCACGCCCCGCCCGTCAAACGCCGCCCCCCCGAGGGCCGCGGTGAAATCAGCGAAGACCTCGGTGCCTTGATTTACGAAGAGCACGTTGGCGGTCGTTTCCGACGAGAAGCCGTTAGTGACGAAGAAATCCTGCCAGCCGTCGTTGTTGACATCACCGGCATTGCAACTGATGCCCCAGCCGGTGGTGTCTGCCGTGCCCGACGCCCCGGCCACGTCCACGAAGCTGACGCCGCCGACATTCTCGTACAGCCGGTTGGGCTCGGGGTCCGGGCCGCCCGGCCAGGTGGTCCAGTAGAGATCAAAATCGAGATCGTTGTCGAAGTCGAACGACATTACCCCCATCCCCAGGCCTGCGGCAGTGACTCCCGCCGCCGCCGCCATGTCCGTAAATGCAGCGTGGT
>CAZFMS010000108.1:0-12072 GCA_964520125.1 uncultured Planctomycetaceae bacterium | reverse complement strand
GCATATGGGGGCGGGCAGTAAGATGTGCATCGACGCGACGCGCAAGATTCAAGGTGAAGGCGTGGTGCGGGACTGGCCGGTGGCCTTGTCGATGAGTGAAGCGGTCAAGCGGCTGGTCGATGGGCGGTGGGAGCAGTACGGAGTGGAATGAAGAATGTAGAGTGTGGAATGTAGAATGCAGAACGGAGATCGTGGGATTTGGGATGATGGCGGCGGATCAAGGGGATGAAGGGGGCGGCGATGCTGACCGGGCCGGCCAGGCATCCGAGGGGGAGTCTATCGAGTTGGAACCGTTCCAACCGATCGAGACGCCTCGTCATGTTGTGCAAGATGGCGGCGAGCCATATACCCGGGGGCAGATACTTGAGGGACCGGTGCCGGCCAGTCCGCTGCATCTGTGTCCCACGTGTGACTACATCTTGACCGGCCTGAGCTCGGGGCGCTGTCCGGAGTGCGGGGAGTCGTTCACCCTGGACGAGGCCCGTTGTCGGGCGATCGATAAGTCGCCGGCGGTGCGTCGTCTCATTCGCGGGTCTCAGGCGGGCCGGTGGGGGGGGATTCTGGGGGCGGCGTTCCTGGTTGGAGCGGTGTTGGCGCTGAATCTCAGGGTGGGGGGGGCTCCGCCGTGGGTGCATTTGCGGCCGAGTGCCGGCGGCGGGACCATGTCGGTGCTGGCCGCGGTGATCCTGTTGTTTGCCCTGATGGCCAAGTCCCTGTTCGATTCGGAATGGTCGCATCTTCTGCTGATAAGTGGGCTGGTGGCGGCGTTCGGCCTGCTGGTTCTTCTGGTCTTCTGATATATGGTGGTTCCGGCGTGACGGGAGGGCTTCGGTGGTCCCCCCCCGGGCACCACAGGGGCCTTCTGCCTGTTCGGTCGGCGCCGCGGTGGCAGCGGAACGGCCGGGGCTGGCTTCCCGGCGGTCAGAGGTAGGATACAATGTGGTCCGGATGATGAGCAGGAAAACGGACACAGTGCGTGGGCGTGGCGACGCCGAGCAAGTGATCTGGGACGCCAAGCGCCTGGCCGATCCCCATGGGCAGCCGGACAAGGCGGCCCGGGTTGAGGCGATGTTCGGGAGGATCGCCCCGACCTACGAGCTGGTAAACCGGGTGCTCTCGGCGGGCCGGGACGGATATTGGCGGCGTCGGGCGGTGGCGGCGGTTCGGGTGTCTCCCGAGGACCGGGTGCTGGACTTGTGCTGCGGAACGGGGGACTTTGCCCGATTGTTCGCCCAGGCGTCGCCGGCCATGGTGGTAGGCTGCGACTTCTCGCGGCCGATGTTGGAGTTGGCCGCCGGCCGAAACCGGCTGCCGATCGACTGGTGCCTGGCGGACGCGCTGTCGCTTCCGTTTGCCGACGAATCTTTCACCGTGGTGGGCTGTGCCTTCGGAGTGCGCAACTTTCAGAAACTCGGGCGCGGGCTGGAGGAGATACACCGGGTGCTGAGGCGGGGGGGGCGGGCGGTGATCCTGGAATTCTCGACTCCCCGGGCCCCCGTGCTGGGAGGACTCTACGACTTCTACTTTCGGCGGGTCATGCCTCGCCTGGCGGCCCTGATCAGCCGAGACCGGGTGGGGGCCTATAGTTACCTGACCGAATCCGTGTCCTCATTCGTCGGCCCCGCGGGCATGATCGAGGCCTTGGGCTCGGCCGGCTTCTCCAGGATCGAGTCCGAGAGTTTGACCATCGGCGTGGTTACGGTCTTTGCGGCATGGAAAGAGTGATGCCAACAAGCGCAACGGGAACGGCCGGATCGAGCGACGGGGCGGAGATTGTCGACGTCTGGTCGCGGACGGCGCCCAGGTATCGGCGGCGTTCGGTGTTGATGCTCATCGTCTTGGCCCTTCTGTTCGCGGGCTTGTGCTGTTTTACGTTTTGGTTGCGCACCGGTGACTATCAACCGTGGAGCAGTGAGAGCTACGCCGACATCCTGGGGCGGTCGTTTCTACCCGTGGGGAGCGAACAGATCACCCTGTCGGACTTTCTGACATCTCCGATCAGCGTCAAGGACGTCTGGGTGCACGGGATCATCATGGGGCTTCTCCTGGCGTCCCTGAGTTCGATACCGGTGCTGGTGGCTATTCTCTATCGCTTCCCGTTCTCCATCGTGTTCGCGGTGATGGTGATGTTTCTGGCGGCCATGCCGTGGTTGGGATTGACCGTGTTGGCCGGATGTGCCTTGGCCTCGCTACGGCCCCTGAGATTCTCGTTTCGATACGCGTCGGCCTTGGTGGGCTTGATTCCGATCGCCATCTATTTTATCAGCGCTTCGTGGGAGCCGTCCGACTCCCGGCCCGGCTTGATACCACACCAGGCCCTGCTCTACGCCCCCTGGGTCCTGGCCGTGTTGGGCTCCTGCATCATCTGCGCGCTGGCCTTGGCCATCGCCCGGCTGATCGACTATCGCCCGGGAGGGATCCCGCCGGTGCTGGCCATTCTCTTTGCCATCCCCGTGTTTCTTTTTCATACTCAGGTGGGGCGTGACGAACTGGAGTACCGGCTTCTGGAGCAGGAGATCGGACCGGGCAGCCAGTTGGTCTTCAAGGCGGTGGACGTTGATGCGGAGGCCTCCCGGGAGGCGACTCGTCGGTGGAGCCAGTCGAAGAGCGCCTCCTACGACGAGATTCGCCTGGTGGAGCTGGAGAAGGCCCTGCGCAGAGTTCGTGTTCAGGGGGAGATTGACCGCGAACATGCAGTTGAGCGATGTGATTCGTTCGTCCAGAATTTTCCCAAGTCGCGCTATTATCCCAACGTGCTCTTTCTCAAGGGCCGGGTGCAGGATCAGCGGTTACAGGGCCAGCGGCTGGAGCGCGATCACCGGGCGGAGTTTCGTTGCGACGTAGCCAGTCGGGCTTCGCGCACGACCTGGGAGACATTGGCCGAGAAGTTCCCGGACAGCGACCTGAGTGCCACGGCGCTCTACAAACTGGCAGTGCTCGAGGCCCGGGAGGGAGGAAAGCGTGTCGACCTGGCGATCGAAGTTCTGGAAGAGCTGAGTGAGCGGTTTGACGTGTCCCGGGCGATCGTTCAAGGGGATGAGATTTTGGCGCAGGAGAGGGGGTCCGTGTTCCGCAACGCCCCCGCATCGGCGGGATTGGGCCTGGAGGCGACGGTCCTGGTCCGACAGGGGCGACGTCTTCGGGAGATGCTGGTGGCCTGTCGCGAGGATGAGACCATGCTCTATAGCGTGCTGTTTGGATCGCGGCCGGGCGGCCCTGACGTGCTGATTCATCCCCTGCAATTGTTCTTGTGGCTGGATGACACCGACCAGCATTACCAGGCCAACCTGGAGGGTATTGCCCGGAATTTCCCCGATTCCCAGACCCGAGGATATGTCGAGATTCGCCTGGCGTTGATGGAGCGGGCGGTCAGCAGGCGGATCCAGCGATTCCAGAACGCGGCCCGGTCGCTGGTCGGTCAACCGCCCGGGGCCGAGGCTCTCTTCTATCTTGGCGGCGCACTCGAAGAAGACTCGATCTTGGAAGGCGCGAAGCTGGCCTTCGATGAGTTGATCAAGCAGTATCCCGAGAGTTGTTGGGCGGACGAAGCCAAGGAGCGTATGTCCTCCTTGTCGATGCTGGAGGCGCCGGTGGAATGATTCTCCAGTGGATGAGCGGTGGTGCCGGCGGCGCGGCGGCGCCGGCAAGAAGGACGGGTGGCCGGAATGGGAGGCGGTGGCGGTCGTGAGGGTGGCATGAGCAAGAGGATTGTCGTTGGAGTGACCGGGGCGAGCGGCGCGGTGTACGCCCGGCGGCTGCTCCAGTGCCTGGGCGAGGCCAAGGTGGAGACCCACTTGGTCGTGTCGCCGCATGGCCAGCAACTGCTGGCCGATGAACTGGCGATCAAGCCGCCGATGACCGAGGCCCTGGTCGGACTAGCGGCCGCCGGTCTGATCAGGATGCACAAGTACAACAACCTGGCGGCCCCGTTGTCCTCCGGGTCGTTCCTGACCGACGGCATGGTGATCTGCCCGTGTAGCAGCAACACCTTGGGCCAGATGGCGGCGGGGATGGCGTCCAACCTGATAACCAGGGCGGCGACGGTGCATCTCAAAGAGGGTCGGCGGCTGGTGTTGCTCACCCGGGAGATGCCCGTTTCGCAGATCGACATCGAAAACATGCTCCGAATTTCGCGGGCCGGGGGGATCATCTGTCCGGCATCACCGGGCTTCTACATGCGGCCGGGGGCGGTAGAGGATCTGGTCGATTTCGTGGTCGGTAAGCTGTGCGACTTGCTGGGGGTGGAGCATTCCCTGAACACGAGGTGGTCTCCCGACCGGCACTGAAGCCTGGGACGGCCCTGGTCGGCCAGGGTCCGGAGTGGAGGAGCTGTACCACCAGCTCAGCGGCGACGGAATCTCTTGGGGACGGGGAATTTGCCGCCGAGGGTGCGGGCGGGAGCCGGCGGCGCCTTCTTCTCGGGAGTCGAAGGCTCGACGGCGGGAGAGGGAATCGACGGGCGCCAGAGATCGGGGCCGGTCTCCCCTCGGGGCGGTGGGCTGGGTTGGAAGCCCTCGAAGACCAGTTGGGGGATCTCACAGTTGATGAGCTTCTCTATCTCGGTCAGGACGCTGCCCTGCTCCGTGGTGACGAAGGTTATCGCCTTTCCGGAAGCGCCCATGCGTGCGGTGCGCCCGATGCGGTGGACGTAGACCTGGATGTCCTGGGGGGCGTCATAGTTGATGATGTGGGTGATGTTGTTGACGTCGATGCCGCGGGCGGCAAGATCCGTCGCCACCAGGATGGAGATCTTGTGTTTCCGGAACCGCTCCATGATCCGCTCGCGCTTCTGCTGGATGAGATCACCGTGGATCTCGCGGGCGTCGATGCCGCGCTCGTAGAGTCGTTTGGCGAGCTTTCGGGCTCCGTGTTTGGTGTTGCAGAAGACGATGGCCAGTTTGGGATCTTCCCGGTCCAGCAGGAGCTTCAAGAGGCGAAACTTGTCCCAGGGATCGACCGTGCAGTAATACTGGGAGACCTCGTCTACGGTGAGTTGATCCCGGGAGACGTCCACTTCCACGGGATCGTTCATGTATGAGTGGGCCAAGCGTTTGATCTCGTCATCGATAGTGGCGGAAACGAGGATCGTCTGATGGGGGTGCCTTATCCTGCCCAGGATGTTCTTGATGTCGTCACGGAAGCCGATGTCGAGCATTCGGTCCACTTCGTCCAGGACCGCAAAACGGAGGGTGTCGAAGCGGAGGACGCCCCGGTTCAACAGGTCCATGACCCGGCCCGGAGTCCCCACCACGACGTGAGGGCGGCGGCCCAGTTGATGCAATTGGGTCTTGATGCTGGTGCCCCCGTAGGCCGGCACGCAGTGGACCTCCATGAATCTGGCTAGGCGTCGGAGTTCGCCCAGCACCTGGGCGGCCAGTTCCCGCGTGGGGGTCAGAACCAGAATCTGCAACCGCACTTCGAGATCAATCATCTGCAACATGGGCATGCCGAAAGCGGCGGTCTTGCCGGTGCCGGTGCGGGCTTGTCCCAACACGTCTTTGCCGGCCAGAACCAAAGGGACGATCTCGGCCTGGATGGTGGTCGGCTCTTTGTAGTCGATTTCCGCGAGGGCGCGGAGGACCTGGGTTTCGAGTCCGAGGTCGGCAAAGGCTTTTGGCAGTTCTGGGTGTCGGTGCATCTTTACCGGTGGACAAGCTCAGGTGCGGAGAAAAACCACAATCCCACAATGATAAGAGGATAGCAGGTGCGTGGCAAGGGGCTGTCTACGGGCTGGTGGTGGCCGGTGCGAGGAGGCCGGCCCGGGCGGAGGGGGCGTCCAGCACGGTCGAGGCCTGCTCGGGCGATACTACCGGACGTGAGGACCATGCCGGCCACCGGTGTTGGGTGCCGGCCGGTGGGCGCCTATCGTCTGGTAGGAGGGGAGCAGATGGGGGAAGAACGCCCACCCAGAATGTCGGAACCCGACGGGGCCCTGGTCGAATGGCGGCCGGGGTCCAAGGCAGCCAATAGGCGCCTGTTCCGCGAGATGGTCAAGGGGGAGATCGAGGACCGACCCCTGTCCTGGAGCCGCCGCCGGTCGCTGATCAGGTTCGCCCGACGGCTGGAGATCGACCCGTTCGAGGCCCGGCTGCTGATTCGGGCCGTGGAGTATGAATGCGGCCATGTCGCGCCCGCGGCCATGGACGAAGTAAGAACATCGACAAACCCCGGCTACCTGCTGCCGCCCGGCACCGGCGAAGCATCAGTGCGGTTGGTGGCGGGGATGTTGATCGGCATCTTGGTGGCTCTGGTCGTGCTGGCGCTTCGTTGATTCGCCGCCCGGCTATCCCGCACAGGTTGAATGCTCCGCCGGCGGTTTGCCGCCAGGGGTGCCGGCACCTATGCTGTTGAATCATGTGGCGAGAGTTCACCAGAGAGACACCGGCAAGGAAAGGATGGGCCCTTTTGGCGGCGGGCTTGGCGTTTGCCGGGGCGGTCGCCGTGGCCTGGCTGGTGACGTCGGTGCGGCCGACCGTGGGGAGCGTCGAGCGGGAGCAATACCCGCCGAACTGGCCCATCATGTTCACCCTCCCGGCGGAATACTCGTGGACTGCTGATCGGGGCACACCCGCATCGGAGACGGATCTGGATCGGAGCTTCGGGATCACCAGCTATCTGGGGAGAAGCCTGGTCCTGGGAGGTTCGGTGGCGGTGATCTCCTATTTGAAGCTGCCGGTCGGCACGTCGGCGGAGGAGGCGGCGGCGGAGGTGCTCCCGCGGGACCTGGAGGGCCGACGGCCGATCCGCGTGGGGCCTCTGACCGGGCAGATGGTGCAGACCGTCCGGCGCACCGGCGAGAAGGAGAGCTTTGCCGTGGCCTGTCAGCCGAGCGGATTGGCCGTGGTGGTGCGCTTCTCGAGTCGGGCCCCTGCCGATCGGCAGGAGCGGATCTTCAAATCCCTCTGCCAGTCGATAGTCTTCATAGATTGAGGTGGCGAGCGTTCAGGGCCCCGGGTATTGAGGGCCGGAGTAGCACGCAGCAAGGCCAGCCAAGCAGAAACGGGGTTCGTCGATGGTGGCGTTGAAGTTACTCACCCTGGCGTTGGTTTCATTCGGTCAAGCGGGACCGGCCGCCCAGGAGGCCGATCACAGGCTGGCGGATGCCTTTGTCGATGGGTCCTACGGTTTTTCGATCCGGCCGCCGAAAGGCTGGCAGGTGATCCGCCAACGCAGCTCGGAAAGGCGGGGCATTGTCTTGCTGCGGATGGTGAACCGTCCGGCGCGGAACCGCACCGAGGAGCTGACCCTGAAGCAGACCTCGACCACGAGGGATGTCCCGATGGGGGAGATGCTGGAGAAGTTGCACCACGCCCTGGAACTCGAATTCAGCAGCGTCGAGGTGCTGTCTCGCCAAGTACAGGAGATCACCGGCCACCAGGGGGGGATCTTGGCGGTGAGCTTCTGGCGAGACGGACTGAGGTGGCTGCGGCTGCAGGCGATCATCAGATTGCGCCCGCAGAACTACTTTGTCCTGCTCTACAACGGACCGGTCGAAGGCCGGGAGAAGAGTGAGGCACTTTTTCATTTGGTGCTGTCCTCCTTGCGTCTGCTGGAGGACCGATTCAGCAAGGCGGAACTCGAGGCGGGCCTGTCGGCGGGGCAGCAGTGGCTCTCCGGCCTGGGCGCCAAAGACCTGAGGAAAGCGCTCGTTGCGGAGCGGTTTGTGAAGTTCGAGGTGGGCGGGGAAGCGGTGGGCTTCGTGCGCATTCGTGAGGCCGAGGGGAAGTCGAAGGGCCATCCGGGAGTTCGGATTCAGGAGCGCGGTTGGCTGTTTGAATCAAGCGGCCAGGCCCGCCGCCTGCAGTCAAACACGTTCGTCCGCGATGACTTGCAGGAGGAGAAGTGGAAGACCAGCGTGACCACCCTGGTGCCGATTCGGGGTCCGCGGCCCGCCCATCTGGATATCGCCTTGGAGGAGGGAATCCGTGCGGATGAGGTTCTCCTCACCAGCCAGGTGTACGAATGGGCCCAGCCCATGGCCCAGAATCCGGCGGTGGCGGTTCCCCGGGCCTACTTACCCCGGGGGCTGGCCGGGATGCTGCCCCGGCTGGTCGGTGAGCTGTCCAGCCCGCGGCGGTTGGTCTTTGTCGAATTCGAGCATCGGCGGGCGGAGATGGGCATTCGCGTCTTAGAGCTGAAGGGTGTAGGAGAGATGCCGGGCGGCGGCAGCGGCGGGCAGGTCTTTCTGATCGAGCACTCTGAGGGCCCGGCTGCCGAGCCGTCCAGATTGTATGTCGATGAAGCCGGACACTTGCTGATGATGAAGGCCGGCGATCTGGTCGCCGGCCCGGCACCGGCGGCAGAGTTGGAGAAGCTGTTTGCCGGGCAGGTCGCTGCCGCGGAAGAGGAGATGGGGCGTTTGGAGCGGGAGTACGAGGAAGCGGAACGCCGCTTTGCTCCGAAACGCCGCACGCCGAGGACTCTCCAGCCCTGACTCGGCACAGGATTCCGTTGACTCCCCAAGATCCGTTTCTATGGCCCAACTGGGGACCCTGCCGAATCGGCTCCTGAGGGTGCCTGGGTGGCGGTATGATGCCCGGCAATTGAACAGATGGGGTCCTTTCAGCGTGATCTGCTCAGCTCTCAGTCCGCCGAACCGGTACCGCCGCGGCGCCTGCCCAGTCGTTGCAGTCTCGGTCTGATGAAGGCGTAGGCGGGCAGTAGAAGAAACAGCAAGAGCAACAGTTGGGCCGACCTCTTGGCTGCGTGGTCCACCGACCCCTCAATGGCCGCCGTAAGGGCGGTGGATTGTTGGGCGAGCGACCCGTCATCGGCGAATGCGTGAAGATCGCCCAGCAGGTCCTGGAGTTTCACCGTAGTCTCACCGAGGGCAATGGCGCTCTCGGTTACGGCCTGGAAGCTGAAGGGCGGGCTTTTCTCGGGACTCGGGGCCGCCGTTTCGTCCGTTGACTCCGGGCTTTCCTCCGGAAACCGGGCGGTCGCTGCCGGCGGTGGCCGGCGGTCCACGACCTGACCGTCCTGGTCCTTAACGGATGCCGGCACGAATTTCATGATCTGCTGGGCCGTTAGGGTTATGGCTTCGGCGGCCCTCTCCAGCGCCTTGGACGCTTCCTGCACCTCGGCGATAGTGTTGCCCGCCTCCGCGTTCAGTTCTTTCAGGTCCTTCGTGGCTGCCTGGATCTGTTCGACCGTCTGCCGAGCTTCGACCAAAGTGGATCGCGTTTCCGATTGCGACTGGTCCACGCGCTCCAGCAGCAGCTCCGCCTGTTCGCGGGTTTTCTGCGGCATGTCGTCCAGGACTTGGGTGAACCGGGCCGAGCTGTCAGCCAGTTGCTTCAGGTTCGCGGAGGTGTTGGAGACGGTTGGTGATTCCTCCAGGTCCATGGCCAGGAAGCGTATTTGGCGGCGGGCGCTGGCCGGGAAATCCTCGAACACGTCCGTGAAGCGGTTCACCGACTTGGCCACGTCGGTGATCGATTCCGGAGTCTTGCCGATCCCCGCCAGGGCGCTGATCGGGCTCAGCGGAATGCCCGCGATTTTTGCGAGCAGACCTTTTCCGGCTGCATCATCGCTGAAATCCTGGGCGGGATGGTCGAAGAGTTCACTCTGATAAGGATGTTCCTGGGCATAGACATTAATGGAGCCCTGGGCCTTGCCGAAGAGGTCCGGAGGAATATGCAGCCGGGCGATGCGTTCGATCTCTTCATAGATACGCCTCGCCGCAGTCACCGCAATGTGATGGCTCTCGCCGAACGCGGTCCCTCCCGCTCCGCTTTCAAGGTGGTTGAGCATGCGTCGGCACAGCGCCCAGATATCCAGCAACGCCGCCCGGTGATCCGGCTCAGCGGCGGTAGAGCGGTACTGGGCGTCGATTCGGGTCGCCCAGAGAAGCGCACTCCTGCGGACTTCTTTGGAGGCGGCCCGGCGTTCGATTTCCATCGACGCTTGATCCACCGTGGCATGGAAGTAATCGCCGAATTGCCGCAGAGCTTCTCTAAGTTCGTCCTGGGCCCTGGCCGACACCATGTCGGTGGCGGTCATGTCGCCGGTGGGTTGTGGAGCGGCGCAGCCCACCAGCACACCCATACACAGCACCCACCAGGCCGGCCGAGTCATGAGGTGGGAGCCATTCGCCCTGACCACGAGCTTGGACAATGAAGATGACGTGTTCTCCATGATCACGGATCCTCCAGTTCCCGGGGGCCAGCCTTTCGGTGACCCTGGACAGCTTCAGAAGACAGTACCCGCTTCGGGCCCGTTGAAGGGTATCCTAGCGAGACAAACTACTCGTCTCTAACTAAACGGGAATCGTGCTTTCCGCGTCAGCCCAGAATCTCTCGTCAATCAGACCTCAAACCGTCGTCATACCGGATGGGACGCGGGGGCGGATGGTCACCTGTCCACGATGCCGGGTGCCCAGAGGCGATCGAGCTGTGGTTTGGTCATGGTGGTGTCCAGGCCGATGGCGCAGCGGAGGGAGTCGAAGCGGCGAAACGCGCGGTCCGGGCCGTTGCCCCAGATGTGGTTGTCTCGGGCATAGGGCTGGCTGTAGGTGTCGTCGCCTCCGCCGTCCAGGAAGAGGCCAAGCGTGAGCATCCGGGCCCGGATGCCCCGGCCGGCGTCGGCGTTGCCCAGGACGTTGTTGAGCGGGACCTGATAGGTGTCGTCTCCGGCCGCGTCGACCATGATGCCGATGCCCGAGACGTTGCCCGAGCCCATGGTCAGGCCGCCGGCGGTATAGCGGTCGTCGCCGGCCAGATCGGCCAGGAAGCCCAGGGAAAGGTCGTGGCCGGTGCCCTGGCTGGTGGCCATGGTTGCCCGGTAACGGTCGTTGCCGGACTCGTCGAGCAGGACCCCGGCGGCGAAGTGGGCCGCGGCACCCTGCACGTACCAGGCTCCGGCGTATTCGTCGTCGCCGGCCCCATCGATGCACATTCCCAGGCCGAACCAGTAACCCGCCCCTTGGCCGAAGATGCCACATTCGTACACGTCGTTTCCGCCGACATCGACCAGCATGCCGACCCCTCCCGGGTAGCTGAGGCCGTCGAGGTAATCGGCCCGGTGTCCGCAGCCAACGCCCTGGGCGAGGGAGTCGTTGTGCTTGGCGGACTGGTCGGCCGGAAAGCGGATGTCGGTGGTGTTGGCCGCGTAGCGATCGTCGCCGGCCCCGTCGAGCAGGCAGCCAAGCCCGTCGGGATTGCCGAAGCCCTGCGACTGGGTGTAGCAGTCGTAGTGGTCGTCGCCGTCAACGTCCAGCAGGAGGCCAATCCCGGCCTGGGCCATGCCTTGGGCGTTGGCCACGGCGGTGTAGCGATCATTGCCGGAGAGGTCGGCCAGCACGCCGACCCCAAAGAGGCCGTAGCCCATGGTTCGTTGCACGGCCTGGTATTGGTCGTTGCCCGCAGTGTCGTAGAGGATGGCTACGCCCAGCACGGCGGCCCCGAAGACGGCGTCGAGGGCTTGATCGGGGATGGCGGCGAACTGCTCGTCAGCCGGCCCGGAGGTGGCGACCGGCACGATGAGATCGTGGGCCGCTTGATAGGTGTCATTGCCGGTGGTGTCCAGCAGCAGCGAGACCGGGTTGTCCAGGCCTACGGCGTTGGCCCCGGAGAGGTATCGGTCGTCTCCCGCGGTGTCGATGATCAGCAGGTAGGCGTCGTCGTCCTCATAGAGCGTCGGCCCACGAGTATCGAGGCGAATGCGGCCGTAGGGTGTTTGCCAGGTGAAGTCGGCGGCCGGCAGGTCGCGGCCTTGCAGCAGGGTGGCGCCCGCGGCGACGGCCAGGGCGAGTTCTTCGGCGGCGGCGATGAGGGGGCCGATCTCGAACCGGGCGTGGCGGTCAAGGTCGTCGTCGATCGGGCCATGCTCGGGCTGGCCGAATTCCAGCGTCGCGGCGAGGGAGTCCAGTCTTGCCAGGCCGGCCCGGTCGAGGCGGCGGATCGCTCGGTCTCGGGCAACTACGGCACGGTCTGCCACGCGGAGGATCAGGGCCGCGGCACGTTGGACCGCGGCGGGCAAGCGATTCGATTCGGCCAGGAGGCGTTCGCGATCGGCCGGGGACAATGGTCGTTCGGCCCGCATGTGCAGGGCTTCGATGGCCTCGGCCAGCGC
>CAZFMS010000107.1:0-12078 GCA_964520125.1 uncultured Planctomycetaceae bacterium | reverse complement strand
GGCCATGGTGCTCGGCGAACGCAGCGCCGTTTCTCAAGCCATGAACGAGGCCTTCATCAAGACGGGTAACGCCCACTTCCTGGCCGCCAGCGGCATGCACGTGGGTTGGCTGGCCCTGATCGGCTGGGGTATCTGCCGGCTGCTGGGCCTCTACTATCGCACCACCGCGGTCGCCGTCGGCCTCTTGATCGTGGCCTACGTGCTCCTGGCCGAACCGCGGCCTTCGATCATGCGGGCCGGCATCATCGGTCTACTGGCCTGCATCACCATCTACATCCGCGGCCATTACAACTCGCTCAACTCCTTGTCCTTGGCGGCAGTCCTGGTGCTCATGCTCAATCCGATGGACCTCTTCCGACCGGCCTTCCAATACAGTTTCATGGCCGTTCTGGCCCTGCTTCACCTGTGCCCCCATGTCGCCAAGACGATCGGGGCATACTTCATGAAGATCAACTTTCGCGGCGTGGCCAGGTCGTTTGACAGCAGCCTGTACGCAGCATTACTCGAGACCCCGGATCCGAGGCCGCTTTCCACCCTTGGCTACTTTCGAGGTAGGCTTGGATTCCTGGTCGCCCAGTTGGCCGCCCTGGCCGCCTCGGCCTGGTTCGTCACCGCGCCCCTCTCTTGTTATCATTTCAACACCTTCACGCCGATGGGGTGGTTGCAGACCCTGCTGTTGTGGTTCGTGGCCATGCCGGCGACCCTGGTGGGCTTCATTACGCTGTTCTTCGGAACGCTGATTCCCTCCTCGGGCCTGATCTTGGGGCCGATCCTGAACGTTCTAACTGGTCTGATGTTGGCCCTGGTCCAGTTGCTGGCCCGCATGCCCGGGACAATCGTCGATGGCCGTTCCCCTTCTGTTTGGTGGCTCCTGGCGGTCTACGCCGTCCTGTGGGTGTGGGTCTATCGACGCCGCTGGATGGCCTGGCGGCACGGGTTCAAGGTGCTGGTCTTGGTCCTGGTCCTGTGGTGGTGGATTCCGCCACGATGGGTCCGTGCGGAAGGGGACGCCCTGCAAGCGTGGGTGCTCGATGTCGGAGACGGGACCGGCTTGGTAATCGAGCTGCCCGGTGGCCAGGTCCTGGTCTATGACTTCGGCACGCGGTCCCCGTTTGACGCCGGGGCGGTCGGGGCCGCGTTCTTCCGGCATCGGGGCATTCACCACCTGGACGCCGTCTTCGTCTCCCACCCCAACTTCGACCATTACGGCGGCCTGGAGGTGCTGGCCAAGGACTTCACCATCGGTCGGGTGATCATCAACGATCAATTCGAGCGTTTTGTCCCCGAAGGGTCCGCCGCCCGGCGCTTCCTGGACAAGATCAGAGGCCTGGGCATCCCTATTCGAGTGACATCGGGCCGTCACCGTTTCGAGGGCTGGGGTGACGTGGAGGTCGAGGCGATCTGGCCGCCGGCCGCCGACCAGCAACTGGTTCCGAACTCCAATGAGAGTTCCACCGTCTTGCGGCTCACCTTCCAAGGGTGTTCGATCCTGCTGACCGGGGACATCACTGAGTTCGGAATGGGCATGCTGACGGCCGACGGTGGAATCGGCGCGGATGCCCTGCTTTTGCCCCATCACGGCGGCGTGGTACACAACACCGGCCAGTTCATCGCCGCGGTGGACCCGCAGGTTGCCATCCGCTCGTCCGGACAGAGGCAAGCCCTGACCACCAACGGGATCGAAACCCTGGTGGGGGACTGCCGGTACTTCAACACTGCGGACGACGGCTGCGTGCTCATGCGAATCATGAACGGGAAACTGGTTGCTGAGGCGGGCAAGTCCGGTCCATGAGGGCCATGAAAGCCGAGACCGGGGCTGGTCCCGGGCTGCCGCAGTCGGTGAAGGTCAAGCCTGGCGGCCTGTTTCTTTCATTCCGGATGCTGGCCAAGGGCGTCGAGCCCGGGTATAATGCCGACTCGGCTCTAGTGGACGGGAATCACCGGCGTTAGGGAGTTCCCGGGTAGGTCACAGGTTGGGGGTGTAGAACGGGGTCTACTACCATGCTGGACAAAGAGGCAGCGGCCTATGCATTGCTTGCCATGTACGAAATCGCCCGGCGGCATGCAGGGGTCAAGCACCCACCTTGTGTTCGGGCTGACGGCATCGCCGCCAAGTACAAACTGCCTCAATTCTACCTGAGGAAGGTCATGTCCCAGCTGGCGAATGCCGAACTTCTCGAATCCGTCAAGGGCCCGCATGGTGGCTTTCTCCTGAATCGGCCGATGAAGGACATCACCTTCTACGAGATCTTCCACGCCGTGGGGGTTCTCAGGCCGATGGACCCAGGCCGCAACCTGCTCAAGGGTGTGCCCCGGCCGGTCCAGACGGTGCTGAATCACCTCGGGCAAGAGGCCGTGGCATCTGTCAAGGAGCTACTCTTCGGAATCACGCTAGCCGACCTGTTCAAGTCGAAGTAACGGGCCGGCGTGGCCGGGCGATCACGAATCCGGCGTGTGCTCGAGACGGTAGCACCACCACCCGCACTGCGAGGGTGGGGTGGTGCAAGTGAGCATTGCCTCCAGAGCGTTCCCCCGCAGTTTCCAAACGAAGCGCAGTCCACCTCTGGTTAGCCTCAGTATTCCTTTGAAAGTCCTTGCATTACTTGGGGGCACTTGTTGGCCCCCCGGGCGACCAATGCACTGCGTGCGGAACAGCGGAGGAGGTGACCCAGTTCTCCACGGTCGTTTCCTCCCAGCTAAGGTGCATAGACCCTTCCCGGGGACCCGTCTGGTAGTACCCGTGGTTGGGATCGTTCGGCGGGTACAATCATGACCAGCCGCCGGGTTCGACCCAAGTCCGGGGTGCCAGAGCTGGCACCGCCTCCAGTCGAATCGTCTTTCTGGGGATCCGCCCCATGTCGATCTGTCAGGAGAGCACCGTGAGCAGAGTAGTTGAAATAGGATCGGTGCGGCGGTTGAATGGGGGCCTGGGAAGCGGCAAGTGGAGAATCTCTGTTCGTTCACCTTACCTTGCCGGTTCATTCCGGCGCCCGGAGGAATCATCATGATAGGGTATAGACGGAATCTACATTGGTCGGCGGAGGTGGTGTTGGTCCTGGGAATCAGTATCGTGTGCTGGGGGCTTGCGAGCGGATGTGGCACGCTTTGCGAGCCGGAGAACGTCTGCGGCAACGCGTGCTGCGACGAGTTGGACTCCGGCTGCATCCCCGAGCTGAGCATGTGCTGTGGCTTCGATCAGGACGTGTGCGGCGACACGTGCTGCGCGGTTGGAGAGAGCTGTGTTGACGGAACGACCTGCTGTCCAGATGCACGCATCTGTGGCGATGTTTGTTGTCCGGAAGGTAACGGGTGTGATTCGCAGACGAATCAGTGCACGCCCTGTCCCAATCCGACCGACAACGCTTGTAACGTAGGCGGGTGCTGCCCGGCAGGCACGCTTTGTCAGGACGTTGAGGGGTTCTGCTGCGATCCGGGGGAGATGTGCTGCGATCCAATCAATTGCTCGGGGGGGTGCCAACCAATCGGCGAGTGCGTCAGCTAGCGTCGTGACAGAGGTGAGGCGGGAGAAGAGCAGGTGATCACCCTGAGGCCGCCGCGCGGGCCATCCCGCCCGGCGGCCTTGACATAGGGGGCTCATGCTGAATGACATGATCGCCGTTGAACGGACTTAGCGGCCTCCGGGACAACCCCGGGCACGCAGGCGATACCGCTCTCAAGGTGAGGGATCGCATAGTCTGTCCAGCAGCTACAACCTCACCGGCAACGTCAGTGGCGTGTGCCCGGAGTGCGGGACGGGGTCGGGCCTGTGCCCCCTGGCAAAGGGGTGAAGCGGTAACAGGGCAAAGCGTAACCTACCCACCGTCTTCTCCTACCGAGCACGCCCACGGCTCCGAAAGCCAGGAGTGCTAACGTAGCGTACTCAAGGAACTTCGGTGACGCGAAACCCTATGTGGTGGTACTCACCCGATGGATCGATCAGGGACAGGACGAAGGCACCAACGTCCAGGCCATCCACTGCAGCATCGCAGTTTACATCGCCCGGCGAAACCTGGGCTGGCACCACCGCGGGCACCGCAATAGCAAGAATCAATCCAATAATGATGGTGCGGCGTGGAGGCATCTTCGTTCCTCCTGTAAGAGACTTGCATTCGACCGGGGCGGGACGCCATTATACCTTCTTCGGTGGAGAGGTGTGCAGAATGCGACGAGCAGGTATAACGCCGACCATGATGCGCCCCCCCCGATGTCGCAACGCCTGCTTCGTCCTGGCATCGGTGGTAGACCTGCTGTTCCTCTGCAGCGACCCGAGGGACGCCCTCACGGTCCGGCTGCCCTGGCGCCGGTCTGTGCGTCGCCGGCGGCGGGCGTTCCCGGAGGACGTGCTTCCCCTACCTTCTCCCCCCAAGTGGGCGCCCATAGCTGTCGCCCCACTGGTGCGGCGGTCTTCTCCACACCCCGCCCAGGTGTTTACCCGATTGACTCCCTGCCCCCTGGCCATCGACAATGGGATCGCCGTCGTGCGGGTGATGTCGGCACTCCTCAGGAGGAACGACACCTTCTCCTGCACTCCAATCTGGCTAGAGGAGCTGATGCGCCCGTGCGGCGGCCTTTCTGATACCCCCCTCCACTAGGTATTCACCCGATTGACGGCCTTTTTCATTCCCTGAGAATGTGGACGCCGTCGCGTGGGAGTCCAGTGGGCTTGGAGAGCTTTGTAGCCTCTTTGCCTTCTCCGCCAGCCCCCGGTCAACCTGCGCGGCGGCTTTGTTCTTCTTGGTTTGAGCAGGTATTCGCCCCAGTGTGTTCACCCCCCTAGGTATTCACCCCATTGAAAGGCTCGTGCTAGACAGGGACAATGCAGTCGCCGCCGTGTTGGTGCGACGGCCCTATGGTCTGCACTCCGGATTCCGCAAGGTATATCGGCTCGACGGCGCGCACGGTGGGTGTGGGCGAACTGCGGTTACCAGTGAGGAGGGACTGCCATGTACCGGTCGTTAACGCTAACGGTTCTCCTGCTGGCGATGTCAACCGACCTGAACGCTCAACAACTGACCATCACCGATACGCTGCCCGGTACCTTCACGGACATCTCCTCGACCGGCACGGCACTGGGCTTCGGTGACGACGGCTTGGCGGAGATTGCCTGCGGTTTCGATCTAGGACAGACGCTCTTCTCCGGAGGAGGAGGCAGCGTGTGGGTCAGCAACAACGGGGCGATCGGCCTGGTAGCGGACGGCAGTTCGGGGGCTTTCTACCTGAACGGCTCCCTGCCGAACTTCGGTCTGTTCGGTGGCTCACACGGCACTCCCCAGGCCCTGGCGATCTACTGGGACGACCTGGATTCCGATACCGGAGACGTCTACTACGAGACGATCGGTGAGGCCGGCGGGCGCGTCTTTATCGTCCAGTGGCAGGACCGGCCACATTATCCCGGCAACAGTATCGTCGACGGAGACGAGGCCACGCTCCAGGTGCAGATCTTCGAGGACGCCACCCCTGGCCATGCCCAGTTTCTCTACGAGGATCTCGACTTCCATGACGAGGGGCTGAACAACGGGGCCTCGGCGACGGTGGGCTATCAGGC
This sequence comes from uncultured Planctomycetaceae bacterium, assembly GCA_964520125.1. Taxonomy (GTDB): domain Bacteria; phylum Planctomycetota; class Phycisphaerae; order UBA1845; family UTPLA1; genus JAFGQA01. Next base: position 6,533 of record CAZFMS010000107.1, on the reverse strand, counting down.
CGGTGTGATCGGCAATGACGTTCAATGGTCGTCTGACGAGGCGGGCTCTGTACAGGCGGGGACAGTCCTCACCCTGCTCGGCGTGGCCTGCAATCCGCCCGGTGACATGACCGGCGAGGGTCTGCTGAACGGTGAGGACCTCAGTCCCTTCGTAGACGCCCTCTTGGCCGGTCCCTACGAGCCTTGCGCCGATCTGAACAATGATCAGCAGAACGACATGGAGGACGTTGCCCTGTTCGTGGCGGGACTGCTGAACGGTCGCCAGATTCCTCGATGACAACTTGTTCGTCCCCGGCCCGTTTCCAGTACGACTGGGTTCCGGTAGATTCCTCCCGCGGCCGGGGTCGCTTTCAGGTGACAGCAAAGCATGACCACGCCCTACGTCACCACTCTCCCTGCTGGACACCATCCGGGGGCGCCGGCTTCCCTGTCGGGTGGGTCCAGGCCGTCACCGGGCGGCTGGAGCAAGATAGGCCGTTGGAGCGGCCAGATGGGTGCGAATCACGGTGCATAGGCGGTTCTCGCTTGAACTGAGCGGTTCGTTGGGGTACAATCGCTCCTGGGGCTCTGCCAAATAGGGAATGTCGGCTGAAACGGGTTTGTTCCTCGCAGGTTAACCTTACGCTGCACGACGGGTCAGCGCGATCGTCGCGCCGTGCGGCATTCGAGATGAGAAAGAAATGACCATGACATCACGACGAGAATCGAACTCCTGCGTACTCATGATCCTAGGTCTGCTGCTGTGCGCCGCGGTCCTGCACCCCGCAACCGCATCGGGCCAGTGCACGGCGACCGATTGGTCGAAGATTAACGCCTCAGACGCTGCCTCCAACAACTTCTTCGGTGCCTCCGTCTCAATAAGTGGGGACGTGCTGATCGTGGGAGCACCGCTGGGTGACGACGCATGCGTCGCGGACCCCAACTGCGATTCCGGGTAGGCCTACGTCTTTCGCCGCGTTGCCGGCCAATGGTTGGAAGAGGACATCATCACCGCAGCCGACGAAACGGCCAAAGATGAATTCGGAGACGCGGTCGCCATCAGCGGCAACTTTGCCATCATCGGGGCTCCGAAGAATGACGATGGCGGTGCCGAGTCCGGATCCGCCTACATCTTCGAATACGACGGGGTGAACTGGGTCCAACGCGCCAAGTTGACCGCCTCGGACGATGCCGCCGGCGACACGTTCGGTATGTCGGTGGCCATCGATGGAAGCGTCGCCGTCGTGGGGGCCCCTTTGGACGATGACAAGTGCCCCACCGATCCGGATTGCGATTCCGGCTCCGCATATGTCTATCGATACAACGGGACCAACTGGGATGACCAAAAGAAGCTGAGGGCCTCCGACCACGCCGCGGGGGACGAGTTCGGCACTTCGGTCGCCATCGACGGAGATGTGATCCTGGTTGGTTCGAGGTTCGACGACGACGGGCAGAACAATGCCGGCTCGGTTTATGTCTATCGTTTCGATGGAAACAACTGGACCGAGGAGACCAAGCTGAAACCCGATGATCCGAAATCGAACCATGGCATTGGTAGATCGGTTTCGATCAGTGGCAACGCCGCCTTGGTCGGAGCGGTCAACGACCAGGATGGGGGACTAGGTGCGGGAGCGGCCTACGTGTTTAGATTCGCTGCTGCGGCCTGGTCTCAGGAAGCCAAGATCAAGGCCTCCGACGCGGCCCAGTTCGACAACTTCGGTGGGGCGGTTTCCATCAGCGGGGACCTGGCCTTGATCGGTTCCCAGGGCGACGACGACGGCGGGGCGGCTTATGTCTTTCGATTCAACGGCACGAGCTGGGGCCAGCAGGCCAAGATAGTGGCCGCCGATGCGACGGCGGATGATCAGTTCGGCGAAAGTGTGTCACTCAGCGGGGCCACCGGGATTGCGGGGGCCCGTCTCAGAGACGATGCGGGCAGTAGTTCGGGTTCGGCTTATATCATCGGTGGCCTGTCAGATTGTAATACCAATGGTTGGATTGACCTTTGCGACGTCGGCGACGGTACCAGCAAAGATTGCAATGGCAACGGGTTGCCCGATGAGTGTGACCTTGCCGACGGCTCCAGCTTCGATTGCCAACCCAACGGTATTCCTGATGAATGCGAAGCCGACTTGGATAGCGATACTATTCCGGATGATTGTGATAACTGTCCCGACGCCGCAAACACCACGCAGGGTGACTCGGATGGCGATGGAGTTGGCGATGCTTGCGACGGCTGTCCGGCTGATCCAAGCAAGGTCCTTCCGGGTGTCTGCGGCTGTGGTTCTGCGGATCAAGACAGCGACGGCGACGGGGCCCTGGATTGCCTCGACAACTGCCCGAACGATCCGGACAAACTCGATCCCGGCACCTGCGGCTGCGGCACGGCCGACACCGACACGGACGGCGATGGCGACGGGGTCATCGACTGTCTGGACAACTGCCCGGCTAATGCGAACGCCGATCAGGCCGACGGGGACGGCAATGGGGTCGGCGACGTCTGCGATTCTGGTCCCGCCGGGCAACCCAGTGGTTCTTGCGGCTGTGGAGCCGGCAGCGTCCTGTTGATGCCGTTGATGCTGACCGCCATGGGCTGGATGCGACGTAGGAAGGTTCCCAGGCGGTAGAACCAGCGCCCTGCCTGCGCCCTCCGGTATCAATGCCCCTGGGGACACGATCCGGGCCGAAAGGGAATCGAATCGGGTCCGCGAGGCTGTCCTTCCGTGAAGGAGGGTGGTAGAATCCCGGCATTGAAGACGGGTTAGGGGAATGTTCCTCGGGACCGTCGCTCATTTGCAGGGTCATCCCGGACATGGAGGACGATCAATGTGCCGAGAAGGAACCAACAAACCAATCACCAGCCAGGTCAGCAGGTCGTTGCTGCGCCTGGCGAGCTACATGTTGCTGGCCGCCATGGGAGCCTTTTCCAGCGGCTGTATCACTGCGGTCGAAATCGGCGTCAACCTGGTCGGCAAGGCAGTGGATACGGCCGACGTCAAGAAGCGCCAGAAGGAACTGCTCGGCGCCAAACTTGTCGCAGCGGATGAGATGTTCGGCAAGCGCCTCGATACGCTGCGCGACATCGACAGCGACCGGTCCTGGGTGGTCTATCCGGTGGAAGGCGACCTAATGGGTAATGATCGCTACGTGGTCGAAGTCGCCGCCGAGAGAATCGTGGCCTTGTCCCGAACCGAGAAGAACAGCGACCCGAAACGAGATCTTCTTCGAGTCCTGATCATCGAGAGACAGATCAAAGGCAAGCCTGCCAAAGAATGCGCCGCTGAACTGGACATGGGTGATCCGTTGCTTGCCGTGCGCAGTGACGCTACCGGCCTGCTCAGCCAGATTTATGACGCCAGGCATTTCAAGGAATTTGGTTCGCCTGATTACTGCATTCTCAGGTTCGACGATCAGGAGCTCTGTAAGGGCGTGGAGTTCTTGGGCATCGGTGCTTCGACCAAGAAGGAACCGCTCCACACCTAGCCGGCCCACTGGGCGATACAGGACTCGAACCTGTTACCCCCTCGGTGTAAACGAGGTGCTCCAGCCAACTGAGCTAATCGCCCGATTCCTTTCCACGCACCTCCATCGAAGGTGGATTCGATTGACCGGCGCGCTCCTCGTGTGAGGGACGGTCATCGGGTCGGTCGGCCTTCGCGCAGGGCCAATCTTGGCTAAGGGTCGAGATTAGCACCAGTTCGGAAAGTAGCAAGTGACATGGCTCCCCCGCCGGCCGGCCGACCTTGCCGTCCAGCGCATCGGCCCCGGTCCCAGGTCGTTTTCCGAAAGGACGCAACATTGACGCGACGTGAGCACCTGCACGGCGGTCGCCGATCGTCGGTGCAAATGGCCAACACCGCCCGGCCCTGGGGCCGCACGATCAGGGGGTAGGCATAGTCGATGTTCACTTCGCCGGTCAGCAGCGCCGAGCAGATCGACGTCAACCCCTGCCCGTGGGGGATCTCCACCGCGATCGGCTCGGACTCGACGAAGGAGAACCTGATCACCCTGCCAGCCACGGCGGGCGGTGCGTCCAGATGGGCCTGGGGAGACGATATCCCTTGACCGGACCAATCAGCGGTCCATCATAGACCTTTCTGGTCGCCAGATCCCGGAGGGCCGATTGGATTGTCGATGTCGGCGATCTTGTCGTCATTGCTTCCTTGGGCGGATGTTCTATCTGATGGTCTAATCCAGGGCCACAGATTAGCGTCGCCGACCGCCTCCTCTGCGGCTCCGCGATGCCTTAGCCCGCTGGTGGGTCCTACTGCCGCGACCGCGCGACCAGGAGTCTCGTTGGAGTCGACGAATCGATTCCGCGCGCGACGGGGTCCGTCGGGACGGGGTGGCCTGCCTGGCCGAGGAGCCGGTCCGTCGGTCAGGCGGGTTCGTCCGCCGAGCCGCGGCATCCGTTTGCCGAGTCGGCGTGGCGCGCCGGCCGCTTGTGCCGTGCCGATACGGCTGGACCTGAACGCCGCTGGTCGTGGGGCGCGTCCGTGAATTGCGAGCCGGCGTGCGGGTCCCGGTCGTCTGCCAGTTGCCCGCGCGATTCGAATGCTGCTGCCACTTGTTGCCCTGGCCGCGGTACACTTTGCCGCCGTGGCCGGCGTATACATCGCCGGACTTGTCACGGCCCACGTAGCTCCAGCCGGCCGGTCCCTTGTGAATCACCCCGGCGCGACCTTCGGAACCGCGACCGCCGACCGTTGTCCCACGCGGCCCACTGCGATGACCGAATTCGGCCCACTTGTCTCCGTGTGACACCACCGTGTGACCCCACGAGCCGTAAGGCGTCCGCACCTGTCGGGTCGCGGCTCCGCGGCCGGTCGCCGGGTTGTAGGCGGCGCCGCGCGCCGCGGTCCCCCGCGGTCCGGAGTAATAACCACCGCGGGCCGTCGCACCGGTGACCGGGTTGTACGCGCGAACCACCCCGGCGGAACGGTATGGTCCGTAGGCGTGCGCCCCGCGGGCATACGCGCCGGTCCACGGGTTGTAGCGGGCGCCATAACCGGCGCCGCCGTACGGACCGTAGTGATGCCCGGCCCGCACGTAGCCTCCGTGGTGGTAGCTGTAGCGCGCGTGGCAGCCATAAGAGTAATAGCTCGGCTTGCAGTGCCAGCGCCACCAGTCGTTATTGTCGATGATGGCGCCGAGGGCCATGCCGGCCCCGAACATCAGCAGGCCATTGGCGACGTAGGCCCCCTCATAGCCGGACGTGTAGCCCACGGTGACCTCGGTCGGACTCGAGTCATAGATGTAGACATAGGTCACGTTGTGCAACGGACTGTTGGCGGGAATGCTGTAGATCTCCGAGGGGATCTGATCGGCCACGACCCACGGACCGTCCGCATGGGGGGCAACAAACCAGACGCCATTCTCGCAACAGAAATACTGCGAGCCGACCTGCAGCACCGTATGCGTCGTGTTCACGGCGTAGGCCACGCCCTTGCTCCCTTCGATTAGTCTGAATTGGGGCGTACCCTTATACTGGACCTCGACGGTTGTGCCGCTACGGCTTACGGTCGCCTTCTGCGGAATCGAGGCTTCGATGACCGCCTCTTCGGCCTCCGGCGTCCCCGACACGGAGACCAGCACCTCAGCGGTGGCGTGGTTCTCCGGAATATTGGCGAAGGTGGTCGGCAGATCGTTGGTGGCCGCGCTCCAGGGTCCGCTCAAGTCCCGCGCCCGGCGACCAGGAAGTAGTGATAACTGTCTTTGCTGTTCAGGAACAGGTTGCTCTTGGTGTTGGTGACATAGAGCAAGTCGGTGCCCGGGATCGGCGTCATGGCCGGCGGGCCATCGGTGATGATCAGTTCGGCCGGCTCAGTTGTGGTCAGCAGTTTCGGGGCCTTGGCCAGCGGCTTACCGGGAACGCTCTTCTTCACCTCGGACCAGTTTTCGTCATTCGGCAACTTGGACAGGTCCGCCGGCAGCCGGCCGGCCGGTTGCCAGTCAGTGCTCTCGAGAGAGTTAGCCTGCAGCCAGCCCTGTTCGTAGAGCAGGAAGTATGTCGACGAGCCGGTCTCCAGGAACAGATCCCAGTTGGTGTTGGCCGCGAAGAGCAGTTTCGTGTTCGGGACCGGCTTGAAACTCGGTTTGCCCATGAAGACAACAAGTGCCGCCGGCTCATTGCTGTAGAGAATCTTCGGCGGGTCGAGATTGACCTCGACGTCGCGTTCCATGGCCTTGGAGCGATCCAACTGGGCGAGCATCCGATCGAGCGAGACGGTGAAAGTGTTGCCATCCGGCAGCACCGAGCGCACCGCCGACTCCAGCTGCTGGGCCTCGGTTCCCTCGATGCCGGCGAAGCGAATCGTCGACGCGACGTCGGTGAACAGTACCGAGCGATGATCGCGATCGATCCAGGTCTTGGCTGCGATCTCCAGCACGCCGTAGCGCGACTCGGGGTACCGGCCACCCTGCACGGAGACGGCCATCCGGAAGCCGATGTCCTGGTGGTCGGTCCATTCGTCGATCTGCGGTTGGTAGGCGGTCAGGGTGTACGGTCCGACGGTTTTTTGCCGCGGCCAGCCAATTTCGGAAACCTCCTGCTG
>CAZFMS010000106.1:0-12173 GCA_964520125.1 uncultured Planctomycetaceae bacterium | reverse complement strand
ATCCACATGGAAAGGAACCCGGTGGCCAGCATGAAGCCCAAGACCAGCCGACGGGCACTGGTGCCCACCAGCCGGATAATCAGCAGGGCGATCCGGGTGTGCAGATTCCAACGCTGCATGGCCAGGGCGATGAAGAAACCGCCCAGCAAGAGGAAGACGTAGTGGTTGGTGTAGTTCGGGGCCACCCGGGCCGAGGACATGATGCCCAACAAGGGAAAGGCCGCCAGCGGCACCAGGGCGGTTACCCCCAAGGGCAGGGACTCGCCGATCCACCAGCAGCCCATCAGGGCCACGGTGGCGGCCATCCGCTGGGCCTCGGGGGGCATCCCGTCCGGCGTGTCCGAGGCCAGGATCAGGGCGAAGAGGGCGATGCCCAGCCAGAAACCGGCCCTTCTCCGCAGCCTCGATGGTTCCACCTCGTTGACGCCGCATTCGGCCATGATCGCCGCAGTTCCCTGATTGCGGGCCGACTCCGCAAGCCGACCCACGTTGCACCCCGGCGGAGAATATAAGTCGGCGGTCAGGTCGGTTCCAGGTCAGCGGCGGGGGGCCGGTTTGATTTTGCGCTTTCACCGAAAAAAAAGGTGACATTTGCCGGCATTTGCCGGAATTTGGCTTGCTGGGGAACAATCTTTTTCACCCCGGGTGCGGCAGTGGTGCGGTGGGCAATAAAAAAAGTGCAAACGCCCGCAAACGCCCGCAAAGTCTTGGCCGCCGCGTCTGAGGGGCGCAAGATCCATGTCGATCGCCTGCTCTGGGAACGATGGCGACATCCGTGAGGCTCCTTTGCTCGATACAACCAAGAGTCTTGCTCCCCGTTCTCTCTGGGGGCGGAGTGCGGATTGACGATTGGGGGAGGGCCGGATTGGAGGAACGTGGTTCACCCAACCGGTTTGGGTGGCATGGGTCAACTTGTTGACCCGTGGCATTGGACAGGTGTCCCGGAAGAGGACTTGACCGCGTCCATCAGGAAGAACGACCCCCTACCCCTGTATCTCCTAATCTGGCAACTCCCACATGCGGACCCGCTTATCGCAGCAACCGCCGAACAGGAAACGGCCGTCCGGGGAAAAGGCGACCGGGGTGCGGTCACTGGTCACCCAGCGGCCGCGTCGACAGTCCAGGCTCTGCACCAGTCGCCGCGTACGGATTTCCCAAATCAGTGCCGCACAATCCCCCCCCGTGGTGACCAGCCGCTCACCATCCGGGGAGAATACGGCGGAATGGACGTCGACTCCGTGGTTCTCTCCAAAGCGGTCCAGTTCCGACCCGTTCATGACATCCCAGAGCACGGCGAATCCGTACGTGAAGCCGGCCGCCAAGGTCATGCCACGTGGAGAGTAAGCGAGGCACCGGGCTGCGAGGAAGCGTTGATTGAGTGTCGGCTGAACGCAACGGACCACCTCACCGCCCGGCATGCTCCAGAGTTGTACGGCACCGCCTCTTGAGGCGGTCGCAAACTGCGCTCCGTCCGGCGAGACGGCAACGGCTGTAACACCGTCACCTGAGGTTACGACCTTCGAGATTTCCTTCCCGTCTGAGGCTTCGTAGACTCGCACGGTGCTGTCTGGCCAACCGGCCACTATATGTCTGCCGTCGGGAGACAAAGCAGCATGCGACCAGGTGAACATCCACCAGAAAAGCGAACCATAGCTGGGACGGCGAAGCTGCATGATCTGCTGGCCCGATTCGCGGCTCCAGATCCGAATTGGGCCGAGTTTCTCCGCGGTCAGCATGGTCGAGCCATCCGAAGAGAAGGCTGCCGCAGCCGCACCGCAAAACAGCATCCACTTGCTCGGCCGAAGCCGGCGTGTTTGCTCGCCTGTGGCTACGTCCCAGAGGCGAACAGTGCCGTCGCTTGCCCCGGTCAGCAGCGCTGATCCATCAGGGGAGACTGCCAAGCAGGTGATGTGGGCCCTATGTCCGACGAACTGTCGGATCTCCTTGGGTGGACGGCTGTGAGGCTGCGGAGAGGCCATGGCGCCCGTTCCTTCAAAAACGACTCCCGACCCCCTTTCCGTTCCTCTTCCTCTTCATTTCGGCGATGGCTCCTTCTGTCGAGATCACGATGGCTCCATTGTCCACGATGTAGTCAAGCGAGGCTTGCATCAAGAGAAGTTCCAGCACTTTCTTGATGGTTACTTCGCAAACCCGCATCGTCACCTCGGCGTCTCTTTCAATGGCAGCCGCTGCCAGGGTTTGCCAATCAGGCTCGATCTCGATGCCGGATATTTGGCGCAGATCCTCAATCACCAAGTGGAACGGTTTCTCGCTCCAGTGCACTTGGGGAACGATTCTCTGGAGGGCTTCATAGACCTCGCGGTTTGCCACATCAAGGTGCGTAGGATCAGAGTCCTCTGCTTTCTGCATGATGGCTCGATCATCCTGGCACCCGGCATTCAGGGACAGCAACAAGATCAAGGGCATCAATGGAGTGATTCCGGTCGCCGCTGACTTCTGCAACATTAGGGCCGCGGGGACCACGCGGGAGATCGAGCGGAGCTTTTCCATGTTCTTCCTCCAGTATCACCATGCTACCCTCATGAGCCCAGCCCGAGCAAGCAAATGCGGCGGTGTGCAGCGGAACGCAGTCGCCGTGCGGGCGGGTTGACTCGGTCTAGGTCATCGGCCGGTGGGGAGGAATTCGCTTCTTAACGGTCAACGCTCTGATCGCGGGGCACCGCTCCCTCACGGTCGCGGCTCTGATCAGGTCGCGGCTCTGATCAGGCCGCAGCTCTGATTGAGGTGGGTTGTGTTGGGAGATTGGTGATTGATGGGTGCTCCGTTGGGGGTAGGTGATTGGGGTGTATTCCGCTGGGAGATTCGTGATTAGGGGGTGTTCTGCTGGGCGATTTGGGCGTTGCGTTGCCACATGGGGAGTTTGGCTCGGGTGGTGGCTTTGTTGGTGACGTGCGCTTGGTAGGCGGCGGTGTCCCAGGTGAGGATGTCGGCGAGTAGGGGGGTGGCGTCCTCCCGGGTAGCGGCGAAGCGCGGTTCGGTGGTGTCCGGGGCCCGGTGGTTGAAGGGGCAGACGGTCTGACAGACGTCGCAGCCGAATACCCAGTCGCCCATTCTGTCGGCCAGCTCGGGGGCGATGTCGGTGCGGTGCTCGATGGTCAGGTAGGAGATGCACCGGCGGGCGTCCATGACGTGGGGCTGGGGGAAGGCCCCGGTGGGGCAGGCCTCCAGGCAGCGGGTGCAGGTGCCGCAATGGTCCGGCATCGGGGGGTCGGGAGTCAGGGGCAGATCGGTGATGATCTCGCCGAGGACGAAGAAGGAGCCCAGGGTAGGGTGCAAGACCATGGTGTTCTTGGCGATCCAGCCGAGGCCCGCGGCGGCGGCCAGCTCTCGCTCGATGATGGCCGAGGTGTCCACGCAGACTCGGGCCTGGAAGGGCCGGGGGAACAGGCGGCGCATCCGATCGAGGAGGGCGTCGAGCTTGTCGCGGAGAACGACGTGGTAGTCCTGGCCCCAGGCGTACATGGCGACGCGCCCGCGGGGGGAACTGGGGAATTGCGGATTGCGGAATGCGGATCGCGGATTGGGGATTGGGGATTGGGGGGCTTCGGTTGACGGTGGGCGATCGGCGGTGGGGGGAGGTTGTTGGTAGTTGAGGGCGGTCACGATGACGCTTTGGGCCCAGGGGAGCCAGGTTCGGAGGTCGGTTCGGGAGTCGCGGTGGCGCTGGAGATAGGGCATGGTCCCGGCGTAGCCCTTGGTGAGCCACCGGGCAAGCTGATCGGCGTGTTCGATGGGGCCGGCCGGGGCGATGCCGCAGAGTTGGAAGCCCAGCTCGGCGGCGGCGGCCTTGATTCGTCCGGCATGTTCGGATTCGGTCATCTGGGTCGCCTTGGGGCCTGGGGGTCCAACGCGTGGCGCCGGCCAGGCTGGGTCGAAGCTGGGTCGCCGGCGGCCTTTCGAATATAGCCTGGGGACCGGGGCCGGGTTTGACAGGGCCCGTGCTCTCTCATAGGTTCACCGCTCTGCGCTTTATCCTACGGCCCCATGATAGAGGATGCTCATGCATTTCGACTATGACTGGTGGTTCGGCAGTGCTTACCAGGAGCGTGTCGAGGAATCCAAGCGGCGGTGTTCCGGGAACCACTTTCCCGACCTGGAGCCTGAAAAGTCCACGGAAGACCAGGCCTACAAGGCCTTCTATGAACAGTTGGAGGCCCGGACCATCGTGTATCTGCGGGACGGTTTTTCCTACGAGGTCAAGGAGATCATCGAGCAGAAGACCACCAGCTCGCTGACTTTCGAGTGTATGCCCGCCGACGAGGCCTACAAGGTGGGCTGCTTCGTGGTTACCCTGCCGTTCGAGGACATCGTGCGGGTGGAGGTATTTGCGGTCCACCCGGACGAGAAGCCCGAAGACATGCCTTCGATCAAGGGTTTCGCCGGTGCTCAGGGTCCGCCGCAGGCGCCGGGTCGGGCAGACGACCGGACGGGCCGGCGGGAGCCACCGGAGCGGGAGTGATCCGTCGGGCACCGGCGATTCCGCGATCGGGGCCCGGGGGAGGCGGAGGAGCGACACTTCAACGGCCCGGGGCGCGAGCTTTTGCTCTTGGGCCACAAACGACCTTCAACTGCTCAGATCAGTCACCTTCAGCGGGTTTGCACTGGATTCGTGCTGGTTGGGCCGTGGGTGCCTGATCGAGGCTCCGGGCCGACGGCGGGGCTTTCTCGGTGGCGGCGGCGGGGTCGACGGCCCGTGGGTGGCTACGATCATCTGGTCTCTCGACCGCACCGGCTGGTCGAAAGCCGGGTTGGCCGGACCGGGTTGATTTGGCCGTGAGGCGGTGGTGACCGGCCCGTTCCCCCATCCAGAGTGACATTGTGAGATTGAGGCGAAGGGATTTCGGGCCGAGAGACGCCTGGTGAGGGCTCCGGCATGCCGGTGCCATGGCGGAACGATGTCAGGACAGGTCCAGGCCCTGCAGTGTCGGGGCGGCTTGGAGCCAGCAAACGAGGAGCACAATGATGATTTGGAAGCCCAGATTATTGGTCGTCGGATGCGTTGTCTTGGGGCTCATGGCCCCGTTGTCGGCCCTTGGCGACGAGGGTGACGTGGTAGCCCTGTTCAAACTCAAGGGTCCCCTGGCCGAGGCCCCGGGGGCTTTCGGTCTGGGCCCGCTGTTGGGTGGCAAGGCGCCGACCAACATGTTCGATCTGCTCAAGAAGCTGCGTCAGGCCCGGACGGACAACAATGTGCGGGCGGTGATCTTCGACATCCAGGAGTCGGCCCTAGGCTTGGCCCAGATCCAGGAGCTGCGCAGTCAGTTCGAAGCCCTGCGGGCCGCCGACAAGGACGTGCTGATCTTCTGCGAGGCCCTGGGCAATGGCACGCTACTGTTGGGCTCGGCGGCGGATCGTCTGGTGCTGATGCCGACTGGCGTGGTGGCCTTCACCGGGGTATACGGCGAGGCGTTGTACTTCAAGAACCTGCTCGACAAGATCGGGGTGGAGGCGGACATCGTCCACTGCGGCGCTTTCAAGTCCGCCGGCGAGCCTTTCTACCGCACCGGGCCGAGCCCGGAAGCCGAGCAACAGATCAACGCGCTGCTCGACTCGACGTTCAAGCAGATTATCGAAGGGGTGGCTGACAGTCGTGGCCTGGCCGACGACAAGGTCCGCGAGTTGGTGGATAAAGCGATCTTCAGCCCCCAGGAGGCCCTCGACGCCCAATTGGTGGACAAGCTCCAGTACCGCGAAGATTTCATCGCCAGCGTCAAGAAGCGCTACGGCGAAGAGACCAAGGTCACCTCCCACTACGGCAAGAAAGATGGGCCGGACATCGATCTGGGCAGTCCGCTGGCCATTTTCCAGGTGTTCAAGGAACTGATGAAGGGCAAGGAGAAGTCGGAGAAGGATGCCATCGCGGTGGTCTATGTCGAGGGCCCGATCACCACCGGTGAATCGGAGCCGAGCCTTTTCGGCGGGGCCACCAATGCCGGCTCGGCCACCATACGGAAGGCCATCGCCGAGGCGGTCAAGGATGAGACGGTCAAGGCCCTGGTCCTGCGGGTGAATTCTCCGGGCGGCTCGGCCATTGCCAGCGACGTGATCTGCGAGGCGACCAAGCGGTTCAAGGACAGCGGCCGACCTGTGATCGTGTCGATGGGCAACGTGGCGGCCAGCGGAGGCTACTACGTCGCGACGCTGGCCGACACGATCTTCGCCGAGCCGGGGACGTTCACCGGCTCGATCGGCGTGGTGGGCGGCAAGTTTGTCACCACCGGGCTGTGCGACTGGGCGGGGATCACCTCGCACGAATACGTCCGCGGGAAGTTCAGCGACCTGAGGAACACCAATCGCCGCTTCAGCGACGAGGAGCGGGAGATGATCATGTCGGTGATGAACCGCGTCTATGAGGAGTTCAAGGGGCGGGTCCTGGAGGGCCGGGCCGATCGTATTAAGGGTGAGCTGGAGTCATTGGCCGGTGGTCGGGTATACACCGGCGAGCGGGCCCTGGAGATCGGGCTGGTGGACCGGCTGGGCGGCTTCGCCGATGCCGTCAAGTTCGCCGCCGGCGAAGCGGAAGTCGGCTCCGGTTACGAGCTACGGGTATTCCCGCGTCCCAAGACGATTATGGACTTCTTCACCGACGCCTTCGGCGGCCAGGAGGACGAGGACGATTTCGTCTCGCTGGCCGGGGTCGGCGGGGGCCTGGGCACGAAGTATGCGAAGCTGCCGGCGATTGAAGGGGCCATCGAGGCCCTGCGGATCATCGATCCGGGCAAGGCGGCGGTGTTGCAAGACTTCTTTATTCAGTTGCAACTTCTCACCCGGGAGAACGTACTACTGGTGGGACCGGAGTTCACCATGTTGCTCCGGTGATCAGGAGTGTGCCGCGGCCCAAGGGGGAGAGCAGACAGCGCATTAATACGGATCCCACTCCACCCTCTGGCCTGGTCGTCTGGACTCACAAATCCAGGCGGCCAGGCCAACGCTTTTCTCGGTTCTTGATGACCCCGCACGATCGTTCTCGAGCAGGGCGGTGAGCAGGTCAGGGTTTGGACCCTTTGGTGGAGATGGAGGCCCTGGCCGGTGGACCTGCCGGTCCGAGCGTGGATAGGACCTTCCCGCGGCCGTTGAGGGGCGGGAGGACCTCGCCTCACCCTCGGTAATCACCTGATCAGATGGAAGTACGGCTACTGGAGGGCCACGCAAAACCCACCCCGGCATGGCATGCCGGGGTGGGTGGGAGCGTGACGCCGAGCAGGGGAGAGGCTGCCGCTGAGCACTTGGTAGGTCCCCTCCGGGGCCCCTGGCTCGGCATGGCATCCATCGGTCAGTCCACTGGCCAACTTAGGTTATTCGTTGGTGATAAGACCGAGAAAAGTGCAGGCCGACAGGCTCGAGCGGCGCGATGCAGCTCGCTCGCCGGCCGCTTAGGTGAAAGAGGCGTCGCCGCTGGTGGCTTCGGCTGCGATCGAGTGTGCCCTGACAAAGGTGATCGGCGATCCCGGGGGTGCGATTCTATGGAGAGTTCCAGGCGGGCTGGATTGCCCGGCAATACGAGACGGCCGGTCGGCCCTCGCTGGCTTGCTGATCACATGCAGACACCACTCATACCGACCTGCACGCATTGATACCCGGGACAACAATCGTTGTGGTCTATGCAAGGAGATCCTGGTTCGCCACAGGCGGAAGCCCACGCGGAGCTGGCCTGGGCCTCTGCTGCGGCAAGGGTCATGACCAAGGGTGTGATGTATACCGACTTCCGGCCCACGTCCTTGATGAACGATCGGCGCGTCGTAGTACCCTTATCCGCTGGAGAAGCTGGGGGCCTGGATGACCCGGTGTTCTCTGGCGGGATCGTCTGGTCTTCCATCACCACCTCAACTGCGGGCGAAGCTCAACACTCGTCCAGGCGGCCTGTTCCGCCGCTCGATTCCCCAGCCAGCCTCATGGCACATCCATGCCATCACGCCTCTTATCGGCTCCTGAGGCAGAGTGATCCTGCACTTAATGATGATTATTGGTCAGGCCGCTGGCCCATGTAGGTCATGCCTTGGCGATCGGGCGGAGGAGCGTTCAAGAGGCGTCGGCTGAGGCGGCCAGGGGTAGGGGCCCGCCGTGAACCGGGCCTGGAGAGGGCCGCCGGGCTGGTGGGGGTGCTCTTCAAGGGAGTGAGGGGTGGAATACCGGGGTCGAGCCGGGGACCTCTTCTGCCACTGGCAGAGAACGAAACAACTGCTCCATTTACGCTGCAGTCGCTCCGGGATGGCTTCCACCCGCATCAGCAGTGGTGCGATCTTGGCTTTCCAGGGTAGGGGAATGCGCAGGACCATGGAGTTGAGGACGGCCAGGTAGGCGATGTTGCCGACGTGCTTCTTGCGCAGGAACTGGAAGCGGTCGGCGTTGCGTTTCTCCAGGGTCTCGACGTCGACGGCCCGTTCGCCGTCTTCGAACACGTCGTCCAGGCGGTACCAGAGGCGGCGCACCAGGTCCGGCACCGAGCCGGCGTGCGGCTCTCCAAAGAAGAAGAAGCCCCCGTCGTCGAGCAAGCGGTGAATCTCGTCTACGGCTCGATAAAGGTGGGGGTGCAGATGGTGCAGGCCCCCCAGGACGACTATTGCGTCGAAGCTGGCGTCGGGGAAGCCGGAGTCCAGCAGGGAAGCGCAACGGGTCTGACAGTCGGGGTACCGGCGGTGGTAGGAGGCGATGGCCTGATCGGAGACGTCCAGACCGCAGATCCGAGCACCGCGTTCTATAAGGTCGCCGGTGACCTGTCCGCTGCCGCACATGGCGTCCAGGATGCGTCGGCCGCGGAGGTTGACGCCCTGGTACATGGGGTCGTAGAGGAAGCGTTTCCGGTAGACGTTACTCCAGTAGTCACCGTAGTGAGCCTCATAGTCGGCCAGGATGCGGTTGTAGTGGGCGCACTGTCGGGCTTCGGTTTGGTCCATGCGCTGCTCCGCTGGTAGCCTGAGGCGCTCCTTCAGACCCCGTGGAACGGCCTCCGGTCGGTGGCCAGTCAAGGGCGCTCTTGCGGGCCCTCAGCGGCGCTACGCCCGGGGTCCCCGCTCGCCCCACGATGACCATATCGAACGCCGGAGTAAGCGAATCAACCGACGGTTGAAGAAAGACCACGGCGAGGGGGTTATCGGAGTGGGTATCCCGGCCGGCCGTGGAGCTGAGCATGGTGGAGATGGCGGTACGGAGATATGGGTCCGACGGCCGCGGACGGGCACTGGCGGGCAAGCCGCCCGTGGCACACATGCGGGCGCGCCGCCGCTGGCTTCCATGCGGGGACGCCGTTGATAACCGGTCCCGGGCTGAATATCCTCTCCGTGCCGGTGATGTGAATACAACTCCTGGGTCTCCAGCCTGAGTGGCAGCGCTCCATGCTGGGCAGGTGGGTGTGGTCTGCCCTCGGGGATGGGGTGGTGGAAGACCAGGCCCCGGGGTGGGCAGCGAGATTGATGGCGAGCTGTGACGCGGGCCAGGCCCGGTCGGGCTTAGCGAGAGTCCGGCGGCCGGGCGAATGGCCCAGAGGAGAAGTCATGAGTGGGACTCCTATTGGCTATGCCGGATCGAATGGCCGGATCCCGGCGGTCATGGAGTTCGGGGACATCGAGTTGCCCGGGGCCTACGTGACCAAGCAAACGGGTCATCTCTACCGGGTGCCCGCCGAGGTCCTGAGGGCGGGTCGGAGCCCGGTGATAGTGATCACCAGTTGCCGGCCGGTGCTGGTGGCCCGGATCAGCAATGATCCCATGCTCCCGCTGAACGAGGCTCGGTGCATCGCCGCGGACCATGACCTGCCGGTGAACTTCTGAAGATCGCGGAGTAGTGCGAAGCCGGTCGAATCCGGGCCGGGGGAAGTGCGCGCCCTCGGGTCGGCCGGGCCGAGAATGTCGCCGAATCGATGCTGGAATAATCGGGGTCGTCCGGCGGTTAAAAACTTGTCGAGCTGGAGAGGCCGGTCACCCCCAAGTACAGAGCGGAAATAGACGGAGGCGTTTAACAAACGGCTTGGCGGTCCTACGTGAATCTGGACCCAAGCGAGGGTTGGTGTAGTAAAGGCGTGGCGCCGCCGGACGCCGTTGGGAATGGAACATCCGCAAAAACCCTCAGAAACAAGGAGCCTTACCATGGCTGCAACGAGTACTGAATCCAAGACCCAGAACGTGTTTACCTCGCACCACACGCAGCGCATCGCTTTTGGCGATGTCAATTCGCCGGGAGCGTACGTGTGCAACGAGAGTGGTTGTCTGTTTCGCGTTCCGGAAGACGGCCTGGTCAGCGGCCGGAGCCCGCTGATCGAGATCGTCTCCAAGACGCCGACCATGATGACCAAGCTCAGTGACGATCCCTGGCTGCCGATCAGCAAGGCCCGCCAATTGGCCGCCGACGCCGATCTGTACATCAACTTCTGAATCGGCAGTGTGCCACAACCAACCCGAGGACCGGGCCGGGGCCGGGTAGGCGACCTAGTCAGACCCGCCGGCCGGTCCGAAGGGCAAGATCGACGATAAGGCAGACAGCAATGACCGCTTGGCCATCTCAGTACGCCGGACAGCCGGGTGACAGCCTCATCACGCGTAGGCAGACGGCAACGGATGTGAGCCCAGGCGGTCGTTGGCTCGGGGCGATCGATGCCCCAAGCTGAGAGACTACTCCCACTCCACCTTCTGGCCTGGTAGCCCGTACCCCCGCTTCGGGCTGCCAGGCCTCCGCCTTTTCCGGTAGCATGAACCGGTCATGGCGTTCAACCCCGAGTCGTTGCCGGTTCCGGATCTGGGTCTGTGCTGCCTGCAGTGCGGCTATGGCCTGGCCGGCCTGCCCAGCCATCGCTGCCCGGAGTGCGGCAAGACCTTCACCATGGACGGGCACATCCCCAAGGGCGACTTCCCGGTGGTGATTTTCAACGGGAAGGAAGTCCGCAGCCTGCCCGAGATCATGGACCTGCTGCGGCGGTATCAGATCCCGTTCATGGAGGTCCTGGGGCCGGCGGACTCCATGTACGGCATGCTGGGGGCGACCCATCGTCGCAGCAGGATCGGCGTCATGCGGAGCCGGTACTGGGAGGTGATCGACTTATTCCGCCGCCGAGCCCTGGACGAGCCGCTCCCAGTGGTGGAGGAGTTTGACCGGCCCGACTGGACCTGCCCAGGGTGTGAGGAGGAGAACCCGGGGAGCTTCGAGGTGTGCTGGAATTGCGGGGAAGCTTCTCCCGGTGACGCGGGAGATTGAGGGCGGTGGTTTGCGGGCGGCCGATCAAGTGCTCTGTCAATCTTGCTCGATACGTCGGAGTGAGCCGGGCCGTCCCCGGCCCGGTCCTTGTTGAAGACCGTAGACTCCCTCTCGCCTGGCCGCTCCACACGTCAAATGGGGCATCACCGAGAACCACAGTTCCGTTTGCTGTCACTATCTCGTGAGCACGGACACCGGCTGCAAGAAGGCAGCCTCAATGCAGGTCGTGACAAGCGGCCTGGTCCCTGCCCGGGAGCGTTCCTATACTCCCGCCAACGGATAGCACCTTCGGAGCCGACAGTATGCGGAAAACAAGATGGCGGAGCATTATTCCGGTCCAGGTTGCCGCGGTGATAACGATCGGTCTGGCGTCAGGCGGCGGTGGGCCCGGAGGCGGTCGGGCCAGGGCGGACGATGGGCCGGCAAAGGAGAGGCAGAGCGTGACCAGTAAAGCCCTTAGCGAGCCGGCCGAGGATACGGCCGGGCACACACACACCAATCGGCTGATCCACACCACCAGCCCGTATCTTCTACAACATGCTCACAACCCGGTGGATTGGTGGCCGTGGGGGCCCGAGGCCCTGGAGCGGGCCCGGACAGAGGATAAGCCGATCTTCCTGTCCATCGGGTATTCGGCATGTCACTGGTGCCATGTGATGGAGCGGGAGAGCTTCGAGAACGAGGCCATCGCCGCGATCATGAACCGGCACTTTGTCTGCATCAAGGTCGATCGTGAGGAGCGGCCCGACCTGGACAACATCTACATGGCGGCCACCCAGGCGCTGACCGGCTCAGGCGGTTGGCCGATGTCGGTGTGGCTGACGCCCGATCTCGAGCCGTTCTATGCGGGGACATACTTTCCGCCGGACAGTCGCTACGGGCGGCCGGGCTTCAAGGACGTGCTCGAGTACTTGGCGAAGATCTGGCGGGAGGATCGGGCCAAGGCCTCCAGCCAGGCCGAGGACGTG
>CAZFMS010000105.1:0-12234 GCA_964520125.1 uncultured Planctomycetaceae bacterium | reverse complement strand
ACCAGGTTGAGCAGTTGTTTTACGGGATTGGCCTCGACGAGTTCCTTGAGTTCTTCGAGGTCCAAGGACTCGCCGCGGTCCTCGAATTTGGCCAGGTCGGCGTCGTCGCCGATCTCGCTGAGCAGTTCGTTGATGGATTTGCCGGCGTCTTCGGGATAGTAACGGGCCAGGGCGGCGCTGATCTGCTCCTCGGAAGCGATCCGGGGGTTGATTCCGAAGCCGAGGAGTTTTCGAAGATCATCGGTGGCCTGGAAATTGTCAGGCGAGGCCATGGCCACGCCCAGGGCGTTGGTCGATTCATCGAACGACACGGGGATGATGCGGTAGGTGTTGGCCATCTGGTTGGAGACCAGCTCGATCACCTCGTCCTGCACGTCCATATCGTCGAGGTTGACCGGCTCCATGCCCACCTGGGCGGCCAGGGCGAACTGGAGATCGAGTTCCTCGATGTATCCGAGGTCGATGAGAATCTGGCCGATCGGACCGCGTTTGGACTTCTGAACCGCCAGGGCCTCGTGGACCTGCTTGCGATTCACCTTCCCCATCTTGATCAGGATGCGACCAAGGGGACGGCCCTTATAGCCTTTGCTCGGTAGTGCAGCCGGTTTGGTGGCTGGCATGACCAACGTCTCCGAGTCAATCACTCCTGGCCGAGGGATGCCGGGCATTCCGGCGTCCGGGCCCCGTTATCCGGGTGGCGGCCGGCTCGCTTGACCGACTGCCGGCGGGCTACTTCGGCGGTTTCTACTTATCGTCCACCGGCAAGTCCTCGACCGTAACCAGAGAGTCGCCGACCTCGTGCAGCTTGCCGATGGCCTCGAGCTTGTTCTGCAGCTCGAGGGCGTGTCGGGCATTGTCGACCATAATGGCGGCGTCGATCAGGCCGGCCTCGTACAGCGACCAGAGATGGTCATCAAGCAACTGCATGCCGTACTTCTTGCCGGTCTGGATGGCCGAGTCGATTCGGAAAGTCTTGTTCTCGCGGATCAGGTTCGAGATAGCCGAGGTGACCACCAGGAACTCGTAGGCCGCGACGCGTCCCTTGGGCTTTCGAGGCAGCAGGGCCTGGGAGAGTATGGCGATCAGCGAGGTGGAGAGCTGTACCCGAATCTGCTCCTGCTGCTCGTGGGGGAAGGCGTCGATGATGCGGTTGACGGTGCCCTGGCAGCCGGTGGTGTGCAGCGTGCTGAAGACCAGGTGGCCGGTTTCGGCGGCCAGGATGGCGTTTTGGATGGTCTCCAGGTCACGCATCTCTCCGACCAGGATCACGTCGGGGTCCGATCGCAGGACTCGTCGCAGGGCCTCGGCAAAGCTGGGAACGTCGTTACCCACCTCCCGCTGGTTGATGAGGCTCTTCTTGTGGGAGTGGTAGTATTCGATGGGGTCCTCGACGGTGACGATGTGGCGGTCGATCTCCGTGTTGATGTAGTCCAGCATCGAGGCCAGGGTGGTGGTCTTGCCGCATCCGGTCGGCCCGGTGACCAGGAACAGCCCCCGCGGCCTGCGGCAGAGGGACCTGGTGATGGGCGGCAGGCCGATCTGCTCGAAGGTCAGGAATTTGGTGGGGATCAGTCGGAGGACGACGGTCACATTGCCCTTTTGCTTGAGGACCGAGACGCGGAAGCGGCCGGCATCGCCGAAGGCAAAGCCGAAGTCGGTTCCGCCTTCTTCCTGGAGTTCCTGCTGGTTGCGCTCCGGGGTGATGGCCTTCATCAGGGCGATGGTGTCTTCCGGTTCCAGGACCTTGGTTTCCAATTGGCGGAGTCGGCCGTCGATGCGCAGGACGGGTGGTCGTCCAACGGATAGGTGAATGTCCGAGGCATCTCTCTTGATGCACGTTTCTAGAATCCGATCGATATGCAGGGTTGCCATGCGTAATCCACTTCCTACCAGCCAGGCTGGATCAACTGCCCTGGTTCAGTCTCCCGGAGTCGGCACTCGCATGTCGCCGCACTCGTAGCAGAACATCCGCCTCCCGGAGGGCCGAACAACCATCTGCGGCCCGATAGAGGCGTTCCCAATTCGTTCGGGGCCCGGGGCCCGCTTGGGGGGTGTTTCCCGTTTCGCACGGGGTATCCCGCCGGGCCGGTAACCATGGGCCGGGACCCGCGGGCCGGAGCGCCCCACATCATGCCCCCTCCTCGGTCGAAACTTCGGCCTGGGCAATGCGGGTGATTTCCTCGACGGAAGTCACTCCTTTCAGGATCTTTCGTTGGCCGTCATTCAGCAGATTGGCCATTCCGCTGGCTGCGGCGGCCCGACGTATTTCGGCGATGCCGGCGCGATTGAAGGCCAGTTCGCGCAGTTCGTTATTCAACTCCATCAGTTCGAAGATGCCCTTGCGGCCTCGGTAACCGGTATTGTTGCAGTGTGAACAGCCCATGGGCTTGTAAATCTTGTGATCGCCGATCATTTCCTCGGTCAGGCCGCAGAGCCGGAGGCTGGCGGGATCGGGCTCTTCATCAACGGCCTTGCACTCGCCGCACAGCAGACGGATCAAGCGCTGGGCCATGATGGCCTGGATACTGGTGGCCACCAGGAAGGGCTTGATGCCCATGTCGATGAGTCTGGTCAGGGCGGTGGGGGCGTCATTGGTATGGAGGGTGGAGAAGACCAGGTGCCCGGTGAGGGCGGCCTGGATGGCGATTTCCCCGACGACCAGATCGCGGATTTCGCCGACCAGGATGATGTTGGGGGCCTGACGAAGCATCGACCGGAGGATGCGGTCGAAGCCGAGACCGATGTCATCGTTGACCTGGCACTGGTTCATGCCGGGGAAGACGTACTCCACGGGGTCCTCGGCGGTGATGATCTTCTTGTCCGGCCGGTTGAGTTCCTGAAGGGCGGAGTAGAGGGTGGTGGTCTTGCCTGAGCCGGTCGGCCCGGTCACCAGGAAGATCCCGTTGGGTCGCTGGATGATCTGGAGGAAACGCTCGTAGTCATCGGCCTCGAACCCGAGCTGCTGAATGCCCACGTTGGCCGATTCCGGGCGGAGAATACGAAGGACGATCGACTCCCCATGGACGTGGGGACAGCAGCTTACGCGAAAGTCCACGTCGCTCCCGCTGACCCGCATCTTGATGCGCCCGTCCTGGGGGAGGCGTTTCTCGGCGATGTCCACGCCGGATATGATTTTCAGGCGAGTGGTCACGGCGTTCTGCAGGCGCTTGGGGATGTTTTCACGCTCCAGACAGACCCCGTCGATGCGATATCGTACGCGCACCCGATCGCTCATTGGCTCGATGTGGATGTCGCTGGCCCGGGTGCGAACGGCCTCGGCGATCATCATGTTGATCAGCTTGATGATGGGGGCGTCCTGTTCATCGACCGTGTCGCGCTTCTTCTCCCCGCGGGCGTCCTGGTCAAGAGAGGCGTCTACCGAGGCATCCAGGCTGCGGGACAGTTCGTCGAGGGAGGCGGCCTCGCCTTTCAAATGTCGTTCGATGTAGGCCTGGATGCGGGACTTGGGGGCCAGGCAGGGATCGATGTCGTTGACCCCCAGGCGGAACCGGAGCATGTCCAGGGTGTCCAAGTCCAGCGGATCGGAGATCACCACCTTGAGTCGTCCGTTCTCGCTGCCCATGGGCAGGATATCGTGTTGCTTGATCAGCTTCTCGGGGATCAGGGCCAGGGCGGTGAGAGGAATGGTATTCTTGCTGACCTCGACGAACGGCATGCCATGCTGGGCGGCCAGGGCCTTGCTGACATCTTCCTCGGAGACGATCTCGAGTTCGACGAGTGCTTCGCCGACCCGTTTGTTGTTGTTCAACCCGAACTCGGCGGCCCGGTCGGCGTCCTCTTTGGAGACCAACTCCCACTCCTGGAGGATCTCGCCGAGTTTTTTTCGTATTCGGGCCATCGTTCCCATCGCATCACGGACTCGCCGGCGGGGACTCCGCCCTGCGGTGATCAAGTCCGTTATCTTATCCCACCGTGTCCCGACTGCAGATCAACCGGGCAGGGCACAGCGCTTCCGACGGCGGGTGCTGGTTACTCACTGGACAAACAAGCTGATCGGGCCGCGCTCGGTCGCCCTGGACAAGCTTGTCATGACGGCAGGCTCCGCTCTGGACCAACTGATTTTAAGCGGTTGGCGGCTGCCGATCAATGACCACGCCGCCCGGGGCATTATCGGAGGGTGAGGGGCTGATAACCCGGCCCACTTAGAGGGGTACGGACAGCCGGCCCGGTACCGGAGGCCGGGCGTTGTGATCTGCGCTGGACTCCGCCTCGACCGCCCTGATCTGGGGTCAGTGGCGAGTCGGCGAGTTCGCAGATGCGGCCAGGCGGAGATCGGCAACCATACCGCGGGCCAACAAGCGGTCCCCCAGGGCGGCGATCATGGCGGCATTGTCGGAGCAGTAAGCCATCGGCGGCAAGTGGAGGCGGATGTTCTCCTCCCGGCAGCGGCGGTCCAGGCGAGCCCTGAGGAACGAATTGGCGGCCACGCCCCCGCCGAGGACGATGGTGTCGGCGTGGGCCTGGCCCGCTGCGGCCAGCGTCTTGTCTACCAAGACGTCGACCACGGCGGCAGCGAAAGAGGCACAGATGTCGTCGATCTGGACGGCGGACAGCTTCTCCAGGCCGCCGCTGGTCTTGCCGGAACCATGCACGTGGTAGAGGACCGCCGTCTTGAGACCGCTGAACGAAAAGTCCAGCGAGCCGGGCCCCAGCATGGCTCGAGGAAAGGTAATGGCCCGGGGGTTTCCCGCCTGGGCCCGGCGGTCCACGATCGGCCCGCCGGGATAGCCCAGCTGCAGGATGTTGGCGACCTTGTCGAAGGCCTCGCCGGCGGCGTCATCGGTGGTCCAACCCAGCGGGTGAATCTGGTGGTAGTCGCGCACATGGTAGAGCGAGGTATGACCACCGGAGGCCACCAGGGCTATGGCCGGCCAGGGGTCCTGGGCAAGCTGAATGGCGGCGCTGGTCGCGTGGGCGTGGAGGTGGTCCACGCCCACGATCGGCTTGCCCCAACTCCAGGCGAGGGTCTTGGCCGCGGTGACGCCGATCAGGAGCGAGCCTATCAAACCGGGGGCGTGGGTCACGGCGATGGCGTCGACCTCTGGGGGGGAACAGCCGGCCTGCTGGAGGGCCTGGTCGACCATGGCGTCGAGGGTCTGCAGGTGGGCCCGGGAGGCCAACTCGGGCACTACGCCGCCGTACTTGGCGTGGAGGTCATGCTGGGTGGCGATCAGGCTGCAGCGGACCTGACGGGCGTGGTCGACGATCGCCACCGCCGTCTCATCGCAGGACGTTTCAATGCCCAGGATAGTGGCCATATCAGTCGATCAGGGGTGTTTTGGAGGCCTTCGCCTCGGCCGTTCGGCTGGAGGCATCGGGAGCGACGCGGGCCCGGAGATACTCGACCGCAGTGCGCAATTGGAGGTCGGCTTCGAGCAGGACCCGGGCAGGGGAGTCGGGTTGGAGTTCATCATTGGTGGCCGACGGATGGTCGGCCGGTTGCGAGGCCGAGGCCGGCAGGACTTCCCGAGCGAGGTCACGCCAGGCGGTCAACCAGCGTTGCCGCCAGTGATCGTCGAGGATCACCGGGATGGTAGGCTCGACGCCCCATCGGTCGGCCTGGACGGCCTCGGGCGTTCGGTGAATGCACTCCCCGCCGGGCAAGTAGTAATAGGCGGTGGTCAGCTTGATGGCTCCGGCGCCGCGGTCCAATTCGACCACCTCTTGGACGCTGGCCTTCCCGTAGGAGCGCTCCCCCACGATGGCCGCTCGTCCGTGGTCTCGGAGAGCCCCGGCGACCATCTCGGCGGCACTGGCCGAGGAGCCGTTGATCAGCACGGCCATGGGGAGATGCGGATAGGTGACCTCACGCGTAGCGTTCCAGCTCTTCTCGGTCTTGCGGCCGCTGCGGTGGACCAGCAGACCGCTTTCTAGAAAACGGTCGGCCACGGCAATGCCGCTGTCGAACAGCCCGCCGGTGTTGTCCCGGAGATCCAGGACCAGGGCCCGGGGGGCAGCCCGCAGTAGCCGGTTGACCACGGCGTCCATCCGGTCGGCGGCGTCGGGGGTGAATTTGGTCAGGCGGATGTAGCCGATCCGGGCGTCCTGGTCGAGCATGAACAGCCAGCCGCCGGTGGGGGATCGTGACCAGCCGCGGATGGGGTCCCGAGGGATGTTCTCCCTCCGGATGGTGACCTGACGCGGTGCCGCGGGGTCCGGCTCGGGGTGTTCGATGGTCAGGGTGACCTCGCTGCCCGGTGAGCCGCTGAGCATGGTGTTGACCAACTCGACGAGAGACAGGTCCTTGGTCGGGCGGCGGTCGACATGAGTGATGATCTCCCCGGGCAGAATCCCGGCCTGGGCGGCAGGAGCATCGTGCTCGCGGCTGAGGACCTCGAATCCGCGGTCGGTCTTCCAGACTTCCACGCCGATACCCCCGAAATTTCCGCCGGTCCGCTTCTTGAAGCGCTGGTACTGCTCATGGTTCATATAGCGGGCGTGGGGATCGTCCAGTTGATCGACCATGGCCTGCAGGCCGGCGATCACCGCGGCGTCGACCAGCTTGTGGTCGTCGATCTCCTCGACGAAGCGCTTGCGGATTTCGGCCCGCACGGCCACCAGGGGGCCAAAGGCCTCGTAGACGGAATCGCGAACCGCTATGGTCTGGGGCAACTGCCACATCAAGAGGGCTATAGTCGCAATGACCAGGATCCATGCAAGGTTTCTTTTGGGCATGGTCACACCTGTGCCGCGGGCCGGCTCGAAATCGTTGGGACTCCTCTGATTGTCGGGGGGGCCGTGCGGCCGGTCAAGCAGCCGGGATTGGTGGCTCCGAGGCCCTCACCGGTGGCCGGCGGCCCCGATTGACCCGACCGCGGCACAGCCACATGGTCACCGCGAACCACTGATGATTGCCGGCCCGGAGAGCCTGTGGGCCGCTCACCGCCACCGGTGTTTCTTCCGGAGTCCCGGTCCTGGCTTCCGCCACATCACGGTCCAGACGCAGGATTCGGCTGATCAACCCCAACTCACCGCGGTCCACGATCACCATCTCCGGATCACATTCGGAAGATGACCCTGAATCGCCGGTCCCTCCTGGCCCCGACCTGCCGGAGGGTGGTTGATTCGGCGTCTGCGTTTTTGCATAATGGCAGCCGGGGGTGGCGCTCGGCCCGCTAACTGGCTGTGGAGGACGCCGGCGGTGAGCATCGCGTTCGGGGCACAATGTGACGATTTTCACGTCGCCACCCGGCTGTTCTTGAAGCTGGATTTGACGCTGCAGCGGGAGACGGTGCTGCACTTCTTTGACAGCGTCAAACGCGATTTCCCTTCGATGCGGAAGTTCAGACGGCGTGACGACGGTACGTTGCTGCTGGAGGAGGACGAGGCCGATGGTGGGGCCCGGCGCTGGCTGCAATTGGATAAGTCGAGCATCCGCCTGGGGTATCACAACCCGCCGGATCCTCTGGACGCCCAGCGTCTGGGCCAAGCGGTCTTGAAGATGGCCCCCTATCACCTGACCCTGGGCGATCTGGACTACGACCACCTGGAGGTGGTTTACGGCTTCGATCTGGAGTATCGCGGCAACCACGATCAACTGGTCGCCGAGACGTTGTACGGTGACGGGCCGATGTCGGGTCTGCTGGCCCACGAGAGCGTTCAGCACGCCATAGACGCCCAGCCTTTCCTGGGGCTGGCGGTAAGCGAGTCCTGCGATACCCAGGCCTACATAGAGGTGAAGAGCCGGACCTCGACCTACGAGGTGCGGACCCAGCAGTATGAGCCCCAGCAGTTGAGCGTATTCCTGACGCTCCGGCGGTACTGGGGCTTCGCCGAGGCCGATTCGCTGCTGGAGGCCCATAGCGAGCTGACCCGGCGGGCCGAAGACTGGGCCGCCGACCGGGTCGTGCCTCTGGCGGTCAACCCCCTGGCCCAGGCCATCGCCTCGCGACGGTAGGCATCGGCGGGGTATGAAGTTCATGGGGGTCGGCGGCGTCCTCCGCCCGGGCCGCTGATTTCGTCCTTAAGCACATCGATTACTTCCCCGGGTTACGCGGGGGGGGCACCGGACTTGAGCCTCGATCGAAGCCGCGCCTGACTGGCCCCCTCCTGTTGGTCGGTGCGGTTGGAGGGACCCCGGGAAGTGACCATGGCCCCGCTCCGGGGGAGGAAATCGAACACCGCCGGCCCGGCAGCCGGGGCCCGGGATGGGGTCTGGGGTTGTTGGCCGCCGGCCCGGGTCGGGCGGGCGTGCGAGAAAAGGTGCAAAAACACTGGGTTTCTTCTTGTCTTGGCACTAGAACATGGGTAGATTCCGCGCGGGAGGGTCGTGGCGTGACGGCCCAAGGCAGTTGGATTTCTTTAGGTAGGAGCAACAATGGCCAAGCCAAAATCAATGAGCAAGTCAGCACTGATCAGCCATCTGGCGGAGACCAACGAAATGACGCGTAAGCAAGTCATCGCGTTCATGGAGTCGTTGGTGGACACGGCATACAAGCAGGCCAAGAATGGTTTCACCCTTCCCGGAGTAGGCAAACTGGTCCTGGTCAAGCGCAAGGCGCGAATGGGCCGCAACCCGGCGACGGGCGAGAAGATCAAGATCCCGGCGAAGAAGGTAGTCAAGTTCCGCATCGCCAAGGCGGCCAAGGATGCCATCCTCCCGGGCAAGAAGTAGACCATCGGAGAGTCGGTAGGAGATGTGACGGGGCCTGGTTACTAACCGCTGCCGCTATCGAGCGGCGGCCTACATCTGGTGCTCCTGCCGCTACCAAAGCGCTCACGGCTCAGTAGTCAACAACACAATCGTTGCTACCAAACGCCCATCGGTACGTCACACCGATGGGCGTTTTCTTTTGGGGCCGGATCGGGTGGGTGTGGCCCGGCGAGGGCATCGATCATCGGACCTCTCGTCCGGCATGGTCCGGGCGGGTTTGCTCACGCGCCGGGGCGTGGGCCGGCGGGCAGCAAATCGAAATCCTACGTTTGATCAGTCTATGGCGGGCAAGGACACGGCGAGGCTGTCCTTGCAGGACGGCACGGGCGGTCCGGTGTCTACGACGTTCAGATCGGGCCGCTGGGAAAGATCGATGTGCCGATCAGTGGGCCGTTCGTCATCGTCCAGCTCGATGATGATCGGGCGGGTGTGAAGCCCCGGGTTGGCCCGCACGACTGTTCCCTTGTGGCCGTTGTTCAGTTGCACGCAGCTTCCGATAGGGAACAGCGACAGGCAGTCGAGAAAGGCCCGCACGATGCTGCGCTCGAACTTGTTTCGGCTGTTTTCGATGAGGATGGTCTTGGCGGCCTGGTAGGGTGGCAGCGGGGCGCGGTGGGGCCGGGGCCCGGTCATGGCCGAGTAGGCGTCAGCGACGGCTACGATCTTGGCATACTGGTGAATCAACATGCCACAGCGTCGTCGCGGATAGCCGCTGCCGTCCATGCGTTCGTGGGTCTGATAGGCGATGAACTTGGCGGGCAAGGGGAGCCCGGGGATGCGTTCCAGGCAGTCCAGGGTATGGGCGGGATGGCAGAGAACCTCCATGCGTTCGTCGGCAGTCAGGGGCCTGCGGGCCAGGCGAATGGCCTCGGGGACCTGGTTCATCCCCACGTCCGCCAGCAGCCCGCCGACCCCGACTTCGCGAATCTGCTCGGGGTTCATGCCCAGTTGGGCGGCAATGGACATGCTGAGCAGGGCGACGCTGACGCAATGATTGAAGAGATACTCGTCCGGGGTATGCTGCAGGCCGACGATGATGGGCAGGAGGTCGAAATCGAGGGCCACCATGTCGGCGAATTCACCAACCACCTGGTCAAGGCCGGAACTGGAGACGGTCTGGCCGGCCTGCAAATCGTCGCACAGCTCGGCGACCACGATTTGCGAAGCGGCGTGTTTCCGCATTCCTTCGGCGGCGTGCTCCAGCAGGTCTGGGTAGGGCATCCGCGGGCGATGCAGACGGTCGACCGGACGTAGGGGGACACCGCTGTTCAATTGTCCCGCCAGCAGGTCGTCCAATTGGCTGATTTGGACGGGGCCCGATGCATCATTGGTCTGGCGAGGACGGTTGGACTTGGTGGTTACCGATTTGATGCCGCGTTGCTTCAGCAAGTGTATGAACTCGGGTGTGATCCCGGCTCCCGCGGCCAGCAGGCGTCTCTCTTGTCGATCGTAGATGTCCTCGGCCAGACGCATCCCGATGCGCAAGGCGCTGACGCTGATGACGTTTTGCTTGGTCTGGGAGGGCGAAGTCATCGGCAGCCGTGTCCTGAAACCCCGAGCTTGGTCGGGGAGTACATCCACTCGGACGGCACCGCTATCCCCTGACAAGCTGGGGGGCTCGCGCGGCGCAACACACCGGCCCCACACTGGAGGGCCTGGGTATTCACGAATCGGGCGACTCGGGCGGGTGCTTGAATTGGACGCGGGGTTCGCCGCAAGAGTCCGCGACGGGCGAGTGGATTATCGGCACGACGGGGAAGTGGGAGGGGGGCGGGCGGGAACCACCAGAGGGGCAGCTCGGGGCAGGCCGTGGGTCAGCGCTGGCGAGCGGACTTCTTCGAAACGGTGGGGTTTCGGGTCTTGCGGGAGGCCGGTTGGTTTTCGGCCGCCTGGTTGGCTTCGGGGGCGGCGGGGACGGAGAAGAGGGTGGGTGAGTCCTTCAGGGTCTTGATGCGGTCGCGGAGCAGGGCGGCTTTTTCGAAGTCCAGGGCTTCGGCGGCGGCGAACATCTCCTTTTCCAAATCGGTGATCGACTCGGTCAGGTCGTAGGCGTCTTCGCTGGACCGGATGGCGTCACGGGCGGTTCGGCGGGCGGCGATCTGTTGGGCCAAGCCCTTGCGGATGGCCTTCTTGATGCCTTCGGGGGTGATGCCGTGCTCCTTGTTGTAGGCCTCCTGGATTTCTCGGCGGCGTAGGGTCTCGTCGATGGCCTGCTGCATGGCGGCGGTGATCTTGTCGGCGTAGAGAAAAACCTCGGCGTCGACGTGCCGGGCGCAGCGGCCGATGGTCTGGATCAGGCTGGTGGCGCTGCGCAGGAAGCCCTGCTTGTCCGCGTCCAGGATGGCCACCAGGGAGACTTCGGGGAGGTCCAGGCCCTCACGCAGGAGGTTCACGCCGACCAGCACGTCGTACTTGCCGTCGCGCAGTTCGCGGAGGATCTCGACGCGTTGGAGGGTATCTATCTCGCTGTGGAGATAGGCGCCCTTGATCCCGGCCTGCCGAATGTAGTTGGCCAGGTCTTCGGCCAGCCGTTTGGTCAGGGTGGTCACCAAGGTCCGCTGATTGGCCGCCGACCGGGCTTGAATATGGTGCAGGAGGTCGGGCACCTGGCCCCGGGCGGGCTTGACGGTGATCCGCGGGTCCAGCAGGCCGGTCGGACGGATGACCTGCTCGACGACTTCGCCGCCGGTCTTCTTGAGTTCGTAGGGGCCCGGCGTGGCGGAGACGAATAGCACTTGTTTCCACATGGCCTCGAACTCCTCGAAGCGCATGGGCCGGTTGTCCAGGGCGCTGGGCAGGCGGAAGCCGTGCTCGACCAGGACCTCCTTGCGGGCCCGATCGCCGTTGTACATGGCCCCGATCTGGGGGACGGTCACGTGGGCCTCGTCGATGATCAGCAGGAAGTCCTCGGGGAAATAGTCCACCAGGGTGTAGGGCTTGGACCCTGGTGCGGTGCCGGCCAGGTGGCGGGCGTAGTTCTCGATGCCGCTGCAGTAGCCCACTTCGAGGATCATTTCGATGTCGTACTTGGTCCGGGCGGCCAGGCGTTGGGCCTCGAGGAGTTGGCCCTGGCGGCGGAAGTGCTGGAGGCGCTGGTCCAGCTCGTCGCGGATGCTCTGGGCGGCGGATTCGATGCGGTCCGGGGGCATGACGTAATGGACGGCGGGGTAGACATAGAGTTGATCGTGCGTTTCCAGGGTGGCCCCGGTGAGCGGGTTGATGGTCTCCAGCCGCTCGAGCTGATCGCCGAACATCTCGACCCGATAGGCGAACTGCTCGTAGGCGGGGTACAGCTCGATCACGTCGCCGCGGACCCGAAACTTGCCCCGATCGAGGGTCAGGTCGTTGCGGTCGTATTGCAGCTCGACGAAGCGCCGCAGCAGGTCGTCGCGCTCCAGGTCCTGCCCGACGCGGAGGTCGATCACGCTGGCCTTGTATTCGTCCGGCGAACCGAGGCCGAAGATGCAGGAGACGCTGGCGACGATCAGGGTGTCCTGCCGGGAGACCACGGCGCTAGTGGCCGACAGGCGGAGGCGATCGAGGTCGTCGTTGCGGGAGGC